>CACWVT010000028.1 GCA_902764345.1 uncultured Ruminobacter sp. | reverse complement strand
CTGTACTTACCGATTTTAAATGCTCTTCTGATCTCTTCTCTTACTACCCTGACTGCGTGTGGCAGCGGTGGCGGTGATGGTAACAATTCATCTGTTACTGATAACGGGGATCCTGATTCAGGCGTTACATCTCCTATAAATGGAGATGACAATAATAACGGCGGTAATACCGGCAACGACAACGGCGGTAATACCGGCAACGACAACGGCGGTAATACCGGCAACGACAACGGCGGTAATACCGGCAACGATAACGGCGGTAATACCGGCAACGACAACGGCGGCAACACCGGCAACGATAACGGTGGCAACACCGGCAACGATAACGGCGGCAACACCGGCAACGATAACGGCGGCAACACCGGCAACGACAATACCGGTAATGATAACAACGACAATACCGGTAATGATAACAATGACAATTCCGGTAATGACAACAATGACAATTCCGGTAATGACAACAATGACAATGCCGGTAATGACAACAATGACAACTCCGGCGATGATAACAATGACAATACCGAAGATGACGACAATAATAACGAACCTGATGTAATTAAGGATACTGTAATTACTCTTGCCGTTGCGGAAGATGGTGACATGTTCAGTGGCAAACCATACGTGTTATCATACAGTATTGCTGCGGCTGACGGCAGTACCGGAGCAAACATCAGTCCTGAATTTAATATTGAAGCTAAATACGGAATGTTTACCAAAACCCACCCTCAGACAGGAAGATCTGCAGGTAACGGAGAGATATTCTATTACGTTCCTGAAAGCGTACTCGGTACTACACCGGACTATTACTACTTTACGGAAGTAATTACGGTTACCAATGCGGCAGGAACTTCAAAGAGCTTCAATCTCAAGGTCGGTACCGAATCATCAAACGGTGATCGCGTGTTTACCGATCAGTGGCACATCAAGAATCTGGGCCAGAATCCATTTAAGGTAAGAAAGGCTCCTGTTGCCGGAGTGGATCTTAACGTTATTCCGGCATGGCACTTAACCGACTCAAACAATGAGCTCATTTCCGGTAAGAACGTTAAGGTTGCCGTATGGGATGCCATCGTTGATTTTAATCATGAAGACCTTTCTTCTAAGAAATACAGTCCGACATCAACTGCTTCATTTATCAACGGCACCCTTTCTCTCAATTCGGTGAAGCAGGACAGCAGCCTTCTTCATGGAACCATGGTGGCAGGCATTATCGGTGCTGAAGCCAACAATGGTAAAGGTGTAAGAGGTATCGCCTATGATGCAAGACTTTCATCATACGATGCAAACAAGACCAATATTTACTATCTTGCCAGAAAGAACGATCTGGATATTGTAAACGCCAGCCTTGGTCTTGATAACAGCTATGCTTACCAGCCTAGCCTTGAAGCAATATACCAGTTCAACCAGTCCTCATCATTTAACAGAGGCCGTTATCTGATTAATGTCGCAGCCATAAACTCTCTCGGTAAGAAGTCATCCTATTCAACCGCAGGTGCCCATCTCTGGGTTTCCGGTACCGGCGGTGAATTTGGTTATACCGGAGGATATGATTCATCTGCAGCAATCGTAACAACTAAGTACAGCTACGATCCTTCCTATTATGATGATGGTCTTGACGGAACCTCTCCATGGAGAAAGGACACATCCAAGTATGACATCAGAAAGTACTACACTCACATCATGAACGGTACCTCTTCCGCCACTCCTTCTGTTACCGGTGTTTCCTCACTGGTAATACAGGCAAAGCCTGACATTACCGTGCCTCAGCTTCGTTACATTCTGGCAACCACTGCCAACAATGATACTGCAGAGGGCTGGAGTTCGCTCAAGTATGGTCCTCAGACCTCAAACGTAAGTGAATACGGTCAGCAGATTACCTTCGACAGAGGCTGGCATGATACCGCTGCAGGTCTGAGATTCTCCAACTACTACGGCTTCGGCGTGGTTGACGCAAAGAAGGCAGTAACCAAGGCACTTGCATGTGACAGCGATGTGAAATGTGCAAAGAGAGCTGAACTTCCTGATGATTACCGCAGTACCGGTTCAAAACCTTGTTCCTCATCCGACGGCGGCAAGACCGTGACATGTCAGTTTACCAATTTTGTAAATACTGACAATTCATACGACAACAATGCCAATGTTGATATTGAGGTTACCACTCTGAACCTGGCATCATTTACCTATGCGAACGACAGTTCAAACAGCAGCTGCAGTTCCGCATACAACGGCTCTACTCAGGGTATTGCCTATGCCAACAATCTTCTCCAGATTGAAATGACCTCTCCTAACGGCACAAAGGCTCTTCTTAAGCCTGTATATGCAAACTGGGATTTCGACGGCAAGGCGTTAAGAAAGGCGCTGGGCAGCAGTGATTACAGTAATCCGTTCCTGGTAAATGTTTCCGAATTCTTTACCGAGAAGGTATCGGCAAAGAGCAGATTTACCGTTAACTTCAAGAGTAAGTGCCCTATCGATGTTGATGCTCTTAACAGCAGTATCTACGTAATGATTGGCGGTTATGCCGACTAATCGGAGTTGAATTAAACTTCTTTTTAAAGCATTATTGCTCATCGGGCAATAATGCTTTTTTATATGTTACGAATTCACGCGACATTACTTATGTCCGTCTGTATGCACGACATTTTCTCCTCGCTCTTTTTAAAGAGTGATCTAAACGCTATAATTATCGGCAGGATCTGACAGCTACACTCGCTGCCATCCGTTTCTGCTTAAATTATCCGGTGTTTTATAATGATGAATATACGCAAATGCCCTCTGTCTGAAGCAGCTCTTTTATACTCCTCCGAGCCTGCATTCTCTGATGCCGGCAAAGAGTACACCTACGGTGAACTTGAACAGTTAACCGAATATTATCAGAGGATTTTTTCTTTTGTAAAAAATGAAGCCTTCATGAGGGAAAACGGCGTATCCGGTCTGCTCTCAGCAGGACTTGATGGAACTGACCTCGGGGAGTATCTTTTTACCGATGCGCTGTTTCCAAAGGTTATGATAAAGGCTTCCCCTTCCGTCGACCATGTGGCAGCCATCTTTGCCATGATGAGAAACGGAATTACATATATTCCCTTCTCCTCAAGGGAAACACCGGAAAGAATACGAACAGTGGCCCGTGATGCCCGGGCGTTCATCATAAACGATCTGCGAAGATTTGCAGAATCCGTAAACGCCATGGATGCCTTCCGGGACGAAGAATTCCATTTAAATGACCATGTTGATCCGTATGCGCCGTGTAATATGATGATGACCTCCGGATCAACGGCCATGCCAAAGCTTGTGGTTCATAATCTCAATGCTCATCTTAAAAGTGCCCTTGGCGGACAGAAGGTGCTGGATATCAGACATGGAGACAGATATCTTCTTTCCCTTCCTCTTAATCATGTGGGAGGACAGGCCGTGATTTTTAAATGCGTACTGACCGGTGCCGTAATGGTATCCCCAAGAAAAGACATGTCTCCTGCCGGACAGATTCTTCAGGATCGTATCACTGTGCTGTCTCTTGTTCCGACCCAGCTTGTCAGAATCATGGAAAATCATCCGGAGGTTCTTGCTGAAAGCTGCGTACGTGCAATACTTCTGGGTGGAGCTCCGATTGATGACATGCTGATTGCCCGCATGCACGATCTGTATCCGTCAATTGCTCTTTACGGCAGTTACGGTTCAACCGAAATGGCTTCGCAGATCTGTACGAACGTTCTTCTTAAGGGAAAGGAAATTACTGCGGGTTTTCCTCTTCCGTATCGTGAACTTGTTCTGAACTCTGACGGGGAAATACTTGTTCGCGGAGAAACCCTGTGCATGGGATATTTCAGAAACGGCCTAATTGAAAAGGTAACAGGTAACGACGGTTATTTTCATACCGGGGATATCGGCAGGATGCTCCCTTCCGGGCTTACCGTCAGCGGACGCAGAGATAACATGTTTATTTCAGGCGGTGAAAACATTCACCCGGAACAGGTGGAGGCCATGCTTCTTAAGAATCAGAACATAGCCGAGGTTCTGGTTGTTCCCGTAAGGGATCATGAATGGGGAATGATGGCCGTGGCACTTGTGCGGACGGCACCGGGATTTAACGGGACACTGGAGGACCTGAGACAGCAGGCTCTTTCGGAGATGTCACACGTGTATGTCCCAAAGATCTGGCTGAACATGCCTGAGATTGAGAATACCGGATTGAAGATTCGACGCGGAAAATATATTGAATTTGCGGAAAAGACGCTTAACCGCAGATGAAACGGCGATAACAGGCAGTGTATGACGGGTATTTTCCGGATTGAGACGATACCCGGACTTTTTTGTGCCTCATATCTGTCCGTTGCTGAATCAGTCTTTCGGAAACAGTGTTTCCATCCAGTCCTCGAAATCATCCCAGTCATCATATTCATCAGTTTGCCTTACCACCCTTTTTGACGGCGGTACCAGCTCCCTGAATTTTGACGGAATGTAATTGCCCGTTCTTATGTATTCTGAAGTTTTGGCAAATGACTCTGACTGCAGGTATTCGATACATTCATCAGAAAGCATGCTTTTTACCGGTTCTGCCGTCTTTTTCAGCAGAAGATCGGCCCATTCTGAAGTCGTTCTGCCTTCCATGCACATAATCTTCAGTCTCAGAGGTACGCTTTTGGAGGCTGAACCGCCGAACTTGATCGGGTAGGAAAAATCAGCGGGCTTCATGCCGAATGATGAGTAGAGACCTATGGCCTGATCATTATCAGTAAAAACCTCAAGTCTCAGTCCTCCGACATAATGTCTTTTGAGCATGAGAAGTATTGCATTTGTCAGCATGGCGGTACCGACTTTGTGTCCGACTCTGTCCGGATCCACGTACAGTGATCTGATGTAGAGAAATCCGTCAAGCACACTTACGAAAATAACGCCTATAACTGATTCTTTTGCATCCAGCGATTCATTCTCGCTTTCGGCTGCAACAAGGATGAGAGTGCGTTCGTCATCGTTACAGAATTCAGCGTAGACAAGCCTCTCGCTCCACATGGACATGATCTGATCCGTTTCCATGGCATATACGGAGAGTTCCTTCTCCGTATAATGTCTGTATTCAATCATGCGCATGGATCTGTACTGCATCCTTGCGATTCCGGATATGTCGGATGCCTTTGGCATCCTGATTCGTACTATTGACATACCGGAGTGCGGCCGTATTCGGTTCTGGCTTTTCTGTATATCGGCATTGCCTGTTCAACCAGTTCGCTCAGCTGATTCAGATATTGCGGTGAGTGAGGATGAGTTCTGATGTATGATGAGGCATTTAAGTCATCATCCCTTGTCATGTTCTGCCAGACAATAAGAGCAGCCGAAGGATTGAAGCCCGCACCTGCCATGGCCTGTATTGCCAGTATGTCAGCGGCCATTTCGTGTTCGGCGGTGTAAGGCATCACGTCTCCATCCCTGTCCGGGAGTCCTACTGCCTTGGTGAATACGTCATATCCACCCTGACTTCTAAGGTACTGCTTGAAGGAATAATCCTTTTCCTTGCTCTTTTCAGCCAGATAAGGGGTAATTCTTTCATTGTCATGTTCGAGAAGCGTATGGGCAAATGCATGAGCTATAATGTACGCTTCCTGGTCCTGATTGTGGAGCTTGCCGACTACGCAGTTGCTTATGAGAAGTCTGCCGTGGGCAAGAACGGCCGTATTCATTGAACAGTCACGGGTTACGTCAACAGCCCATTCGGTTCTCATTCCCGCAAATGCTCCGTTTACCGAACGCGTGATTGCACGCATGATGCACTGTGAGTTGCGCAGTTCCTTTACGGCACTTTTGGTGATGTTGTGATTGTCGGAATATTCCTTGTGGTAGACGGCACTCATTTTTTCCATTTCACTTATCGTGAAACCGCGTTCCGAGCTCTTTTCTCCACTGATGCTGCATCCGGCAGTTATTGCGGCCATAACGCAGCAGGCTAAAATCTTTCTGCAGTAATTCATTATGTTTTATCTCTCTGAACCTTATAAAAAGGACAAATCATCTGTCAGATCATAAAACAAATTACCGATACTGCATAAGGAATTCATGAAAAATGGTGACCTGAGTGTTCATTATTGGCGAATTGACCGTTTCCTGAGCAGGCCGATCCGCCTGACGGGAGTAAAGAAGGAGGAGTTGCCACACAGAAAGCTGTACGATGTACCGGTTCGATGGCTCCTCCTTTTTCCGTAATCGTTTTAACGTTTACCGAATCTCTTCTGAATTTCGTTTCTGACGAATTCGTAGGTGTGGCTTTTTCCGTAGATGTCACGGAATTCCTCGTTTTCCGGTCTGGTCTTATAGAGTCTGAGAAACCACATATACTGCTTCTCCCTTCCTCTGATAAGTTCCTCAATGCATCTGTTGAGACGCTCGGCATCAGCCCTGTCGTCTCCTGACGGAAAGTTTTCAAAATACTTTCCGAAGACCACTTCATATGAATGTTTGGCCTCGTTGTAGCATGAGAACATGGGAACGACTAAGGCATCGCCCAGTCTGGCTATTTTGGAGACGGTGACGAGAGTAGCCTTCGGAGAGGCAAAGAGATTAACAAATTCTGAACCGCGGGCTCCAAGATCCTCATCTGGAAGGAAGAAAGAACTGTAACCTTCCTTAAGAGCCTTGATGATGGTGCGGATTCCTGAACCTCGCTCAAATACCTGACCGTCATATTTAAGTCTCATGGAGTTCATGAACCAGTCATAAACTTCATTCTTTGACGTATGCATCATGGTACACATAGTAAGACCGTTGGCTGAGAGATAGAGTCCGCATCTGTCTATTGCCCAGGCATGCGGGGCCATGAAAATCACCGGTTTACCGGTGGCCACGGCCTCGTCAAAGTATTCCTTGCCGGTGCAGATGTAGTGATTTCTGATGTAATCACGGCTTTTGTAAAAGCTTTCGCCATAGCCGAGGATTACCTTCAGGCCGACTCTGAGGAAGTCTCTGTAGATTCCAAGCTTATCCTTCTCGGACATGTCCGGAAAAGCCATTGTCAGATTGATAAGAACATTCTTTTTCATTCTGTGATTTATACGCCACAGCAGAAAGCACAGGACGTCGGCAGTAAAATCCCTTATATGTACCGGAATGTATGCAAGTATTCCCAGAAGTATGATTCCGAACCATGCTCCCCAGAATTTTGGTTTGAGGTAATGCTTTTTGAATGTCCTGTCGTATTTTTTTTCGCTGCTCATTCTGAATCAACCGTACCTTAGTGACATGAAGCGTTCTGTAAACGTCAGACCGCGATTATGAACATTTACGCAGATTATACTGTAAAAGCCGCTTCTTTGTAACACCGGAGCTCCAAATCATGCCATTCCTACCTGCAACCTCATCTGAACAGGCACATTTTTGAATTATCCGTATATAATTTATCTTTGTGTCAGGTTTTTCTTTGATACAACTCACTTTTTAACAAGTTTACGTATGTATGATGTCACATTTTAAATATTGATTCAGTCATTAGTGCGCATCTGAAATTAGAATAATAAATGTTTATTCGATAGTCTGTTTCCGGAAGGAAGACTAGCCTAACCTAATCTAATCTAAAAATATAAGAGCAATAAAAAGGCACGTAACGGCTCTGGTCGGATTCGTAGCCGTATAAGAATATAAAGCATAGAGTTTTAAAAAAGCCCGTAAACGGCTTTTATCCGGATTAAACCGGCATTTTCTATTATATTTTTATTGGACAAATAGCAACGGACAAAAGGATTTCACACAGATGAATTTCAGGCGTGCATTCAGATTCAGTTTCTTCAGCAGAGACAGCGATAATGCAGGTTTTTCCGGAACGGGAACGCCGATGGACGGTGAAAAGTATAAAAACAATTATTTGAATAATGCGGCAAGCGCAGACGAGGATATTATGGATCATTCCGGTGAAAAGAACGAATATTTGAAATCATTCAACAAGATTGTTCTGAAGGACGCCAATACTCTTATAATCAACAACAGATATTCAATAGTAAGGCAGAACCTCGGAGGCTGCTATCTTTTTACGCTCAGTAACATGAATGAATACTGGAAGGAAGACATTTCTTTTTCCCAGTCCTTTGATCGTGTTGATCTGGATAAAGTCATTGATGACGGGCAGTATCAGATACGTTATTTCCATTTCTCCCTGTGGTCTCAGGATCGCTACTGCGGCAGGCTTGTTCTCCGCTTCGGATACGAGGATGCCACCCACGAGTATTCAAAAAAGATTTATGATTTCTTTAACGTGATAGAACCAAAGGTTCCCAATGAGCCGGCAGATTGACTGAACAGCCGTGACTTTGAGGGCACTCCTTTCTGCACCACGTATGCATAGTCAGAAAATCCTGCAACGGGAAATCCGCTGCAGGATTTTTGGTATAAGAAGTCTGGGATGCGCTGAACGGACATTACTGATCGTCAGTTATGTCTCCAGTTTTGGCTTCAAGAGCTTTTATCAGCACGTCAGGAGGTAACCCCACGGAAAATCCTCTCTGTCCTCCGCTTACCAGCATTTCAGCAAGACTGAGCGCCCTGTCTGACACAAGCGTAAGTGTTCTTTTTTTCTGCCCGAACGGGCTTATGCCTCCGCACACATATCCTGTCAGTCTTTCGGCATCTGCAGGTTTTACCATTTCCGCATTTTTAAGACCTGCCAGCTTGGCAGCCCTTTTAAGGTTGAGATTGCAGTTTACAGGGATCACTGCGGTGACGTAGGTCTTTTCATGATGAATCAACAGGGTTTTAAAAACCTCGTTCTGATCCTTGCCAAGCTTGGTTGCAGCCATGTGCCCGAAATCCGATTTTGCATCGCATTCATATTTGTAGGTTTTGTAACTGATACCGTTCTTGTCCAGAAATTTTGTTGCCGGCGTCATCATTGTAATATGTCCTCTGCTGTTCGTTTAATGAGTACATGATTCGAACCTCTCTGCTGGTGGTTCTTACCATTCATGTAAAACATCCTATACTTTACCGCGTTGTACTTAAAAATCAATAGCTATATTCAGATGAAACGCACTGTTTTGGTAATACGAGGAGAAACAGTTTGGATGCTTTGACCTGGGGTAACCAATCCACGTATAACAGAGTGGCCAATACCGTGCTTACACTGAGGAAAATGTCTTGCCTAAATTTCTGCTTGATAAAGGTCGTTTCATAACAGAACCCCTTTTAAAGAAGGCAGACCTAAAAAATTTACACCTGCCCAAATAGAACATGCCAAAACGCTGTTACAGACTCATACCTATTCTCAGGTTGAATCAATGACTGGTATCAGCAAATCGACACTGAAAAGAATAAAAAAATATTAATTTAAAACTTGAATAATGATAACTTACAAGTTATCATTAAGAAAGAAGGTATTTGGAAAATGTATAATATATATTTTTATAAAAACTCAAAAAATCAAAGCCCTGTGCTTGATTACATTATGAGTTGAAAGGTAAAAAAGACAAAAATAGTCGCATACAGTTTCAGAAAATTGCCGACTATATTGATGCCCTTAAAGAATATGGATTAGATGCTGGCGAACCATATATCAAACATTTGAAAGATAAAATTTGGGAATTAAGACCACAAAGAAACAGAATACTATTTGTAACTTGGGAAAACGATAGTTTTGTTCTTTTACATACATTTGTAAAGAAAACACAAAAAACCCCAAAAGAAGAAATTGAAAAAGCACAGAGAGAAATACTTGATATAAAGAAAAGAGGTTTACATCATGAATAATTCTGCTATTGGAAAATCATGGGATGAAGTACGAGCCGAGCTTTTCACCCCTCAAGAACTAAAAGAAATGGAATCTAGAGTAAAGTTAATGCACGCTATCGCTGATGCTCGCAAGAAAAAAGGATTATCTCAAAGAGAATTGGAAAAAATCAGCGGTGTATCTCAGCCTGTCATTGCCAGAATGGAAAAAGGTGATGTTAATGCTAAGATTGATACGATCATGAAAATTCTAATTGCCCTTGGTGGTGAATTATCAGTAACTTTCTAAGCCCCCAAAATTTGAAGTTTGTGCAAAAAAATGAAAAAGCCCAGATCTATCTCTGGGCTTAGTTCGCTATAAAAAATCGGGAGTATGTGAAAATCTTTTTTTAAGGTGTTTCTTATTTGATGGACGGACTTTTTTATTTAACCATAATGCAAAATTCCTGATTATATAAGTTAAATTATATCTCAGGAATTTTTCTGACATTTTTAGCTATATGTAATTTACAGAGTTTGGTTCACACACAAAAGACATCAGATGATGTCTTTTGTTTTGTTAAATACTTCTGTTTGCTGAATTCAGCAGATACGTGGATTAATAGCCCTTTTCATCAAGCTTTCTGTACTTGTCACAGCCTTCCTGATTACCTAAGTCACATGCCCTGCCGTAGTATTCCTTTGCCAGAGTCTTATCCTGGTCAACACCCATTCCGTTGAAATACAGAACACCAAGGTTTGAGCACCCTTGATCATACTTCAGGGTACAGGCCTTTTCGAAGTAATTCTTTGCCTCTTCGAAGCTCTGCTTTATACCATGCCCGGTTTCGTAGTAGATTCCGAGATTGTTACATCCCATGCCTCTGTCTGCCTGATTTGAATTACAAACCTTTTCATAGTATGAACTTGATTCCTGAAAAACCTGACTGTCTTCATCAACAAACTCGTAATTCTGAGTGGTAGAAGCACAACCGGTTACGACTCCTGAAATCATCATTGCAGAAATGAATAAGTATGACTTTACGCTATTTATGTTTTTCATGTCCCTGGTCCCGTTAATGAAGAAGTAATTAAGATAATTCTGATCCCTACTGTCGAACTGCGTGACGCGGATCATGTTGTTAATATGATTATTTACTTCATTTACTTGTAATTATAACACGTGATTAACAAAAAATAATCTTTTTGGTGTATATATTGCACATTTTTGTATAAATAATACAAGAATATAACATATGTGCTAAACAAAACGTGATACATATCACCATGATAAATATCCTGTGTGACCATATTAATGTGATTTTTGTTAAAAACGGGGAACTGACAGAACAGAATAAAGGTATACAAGGTATTTCGTTTTATTGAAATATCTGTGACTCCATAACGGAATGAAAAGTGACCAAGACTTTAATTATGCAAAAAAAGAGCCCTGTCTGTTCAGGGCTTGTGGCATCGGGAGCAGGAGTTAGTGTCGGGATTATCTGACCTTGACCTTAATTCCGTTGTTTTTCAGATACTTTTTAATGCCGCTAAGCGCAGGCTCGCTAATCATGTGTTCAATACGGCAGGCATCTCTGTCGGCAACCTCATCCGAAATGCCGAGGGTAAACTTAAGGAATGCTTCAAGATGCAGGTGTCTGCCGTAGATCTTTTTGGCCACTTCCTCACCTTTAGGAGTAAGGATGAGTTCGTTGCCGTCACCTATTTCAAGATAACCTTTCTGCTTAAGAACATTCACCGCACGGCTTACGGATGCTCTGGATACGTTAAGGAGCCTTGCCAGGTCAACCGATCTTATCCAGTTTTTGGTTTTGCGGATAATAAGAATTGATTCAAGGTAGTTTTCGCCGGATTCAAGAAGTTCGGCAAAATCTGGAAAGTGAGAGCTGATCTCGTCATCTACAACCACACTCTTAAGCTGATGCTCCTTTATGTAGTTTTCGATGCCCTTTACGGTCTCGTCACTCACGACATGTTCGATTCTGCAGGCGTCCACCCCGGCCTGTTCAGGACTGATGCCTGCCGTGTCCGTCAGGAAGGTTACAAGACAGGTATGAATGTGCAGTACTCTGTCTGCTATGGTATGGCCTTCATCTGTTAAACTGATGTAGCCTTCCTCGCTGACAGTAACAAGGTTTCTTTCCTTCAGTATTCTGATTGCTCTGCTCACGGATGGTCTCGACAGGTTTAATTCCTTTGAAACGTCAACCGAACGCACGTGTTCCGCACGCGACACAAGTTTGTGTATCGTTTCAAGATAATTTTCCATCGATTCATGTTCAATATGACTGGACATACCAAAACCCTGTGAGTTAAAAATAAACTTCCGTATTTACGGCAAAAAAAGTAAAAATATCCCGGATGCGGATCCGTGGATTCTCCCGGGGATTTATATTGCTTCAGGGTGCGGACTAAAAGATTGACACCGCGCATCCTGCAGCTGTTATTGACGGCTCCCCTGCCTTTTCCTTTATTATAAACAAGCCGAAAGGCATCACAAAACAAATTATTATGCTACTCCGATAAATATTTAGTATTTATCATATTTGAGGACCGGTCAGGGCTTGAAATATGGATCTCTGGAGCAGAATACTCTGCCGTACGGCAGATTCAGTCGTTTTGCCTGCAGCATTTATCAGGATAAAAAAGATTCTCCGCATTGTTCAATAGAACCTCTGACATTGTTTCCGGGGCGGTATCAAAGATTGCCGCAAGCTCGGTAACCAGAATATGCAGTCTGTCGGGTAAAGCCATGATTTTCTCTGCCGTCGGAGCGTTACTGCTTTCAATTGCTTCCCTGCAGCTTGATGAGTTTCGGACGTTAAAATACATGTACGGGAAGTCAGTTTCGGTGACAATTCTGTTCATACCCGCATTCAGTACCGCTTCCCGAAGTTTTTCGGAATACTGAGCCATAAGCATCGGACCGATCCCGAGCTTAAGTCCGTGACGCAGATACTGTTCTGCTCTTGAGGTGCCGCCCGTAAAGGCGTGCAGAACACCTCTGACTCCGCTGATTCTTTTGAGTTCGTGAAGGATTTCATTATCTCCGCCAACGGCATGAATGCTGACCGGAAGTCCGTTATCCCTCGCAAACATCAGCTGCTCGCGAAACGCCTTTACCTGAACGTCAATCGGGACGGTTTCCTTAAAACGCCTGTCAATGCCGATTTCACCGACAAAGATTCTGACTCCCTTGGATGACAGTTTGCCTGAGTATTCGTTTTCAAGGGCCCTTTTAAGAATTGCGTATTCGTTTTCCATAGCTCTTAAACTGAAGCCGTCGGCATACATCGGGTGGGTTCCTATTCCGAAAACAAGCTCCGGACATGTCTCTTGTTTTTCATCCGCAGGATTTTCTAAAAGTATTTTCCCGAGCAAATGATTTCTGTATCCCTCATACCCGGAGACTGAGGGAACCATTACCGTTTTCACACCGGAGGCTAATGTTCTTTGTGCGAGGCTTCTGAAGTCTGCTGTTATCCCGGACAGTTCATTCCCGGGCAGGGACTTCAGAATATGAATTAACCGGTCTGCCGAATCCGCATCTTGGCACCTGAGATAATCATCCGTGATGGTAAAGCCGGAGAGCTGCGGAAGTCTTTTCCGCAGCAGGACGGCATCAGCTGTTCTGAACAGATGGCAGTGAGTATCTGAGAAATTACGGATTCGGGACATTGAACACTCCGGAGAACCGGATGCTTCCCATCCGATTCAAAAGAATAAAACATGTGCAGATGCTTGAAAAGCAGGACACTGACCGTTTGAAGCTGTTTCTTCAGACTTTTCGGCGACCGGCTTTTCCGCCAGACAGGTCTGTTGCGGTAAAACGTTTACCTGCGGAAATAAGACGGAAAATCAGGCTCTTCAGATTGCAAGAGTTTCATGCAGTCTGTTTATGAGTCTTCTCTGTCTTATATTCCTTTTAATTCTTCTTTGTCTGTTCAAGGTTATAGACCACGCTTACGTTATCGGTGAAAACAAGTTTGTCCGGTGAGTATACCGAAGAGTCGGCGATACTGTTGGACATAAGCCCCTTACTCATCATCCTGGGCTGAATGTAGGTTTCATTGCTGCCGGATATTGGAGTATTGTATGAAATGGATGCTATTGTACCCAGATTTACGCCGAAGGCTTTTGATATCTGAGACGCTTTTGCCGCAGCATCAGCTACAGCCTGAAGTCTGGCCTTTTCCATGACCGGAGCAGGATTCTCCAGCTCGTAGGAAATGTTATGGATGTTGTTGATTCCCGATGACACGGCAATATCGAGTACCTTTGATATATTCTCAAAGTTTTTAACCTTTACCGTTACCGTTCTGCTTGCACTGTAGCCGGAAACACGACGTTCGTTGGTTTTGGTATCGTAAGCGTAGTCCGGAGTGACACTGATGCTTTCAGCTCTTATGCTTCCGTCTTTGGTGCTGATTGTGCCTTTAAGTGCAGGCTCTTTTCCAAGTCCGTCCACAAATCTGCTTATGGAATTTTCAACCGATTGCCTTGCTGTTTCGGCAGATTCAGACTGAACAGTTGCCGCAACGCGAATAAATGCCACGTCCGGAGACGCTTTTACCGTAGAGTATCCTTCTATTGAAATTGTTCCCGGTCTGTCACTGCATTCGTGTTCGGTGTCTGCTAAAACTGCTGAAGCGGCCCCTGCCAGTGCGCAGGCTAAAACCGCTTTGGAAAGAATGGATCCTGTTCTGATCTTCATCATAGACTTTCTTCCGTTTCTGGTAATCTGAAATCTTACCGATATGTCAATCATACAACCAATTCAATCGGTGTTTTTGTATCGGTATCAAAAAAAACATTAATGTTGAAAACTTGTTCCGATTCCGCGATCGGGACATCATTATGACATTATTTGTCCCGGACAGTTCTTTCCCGTGACGGATTCTGCTCCTTTTTGTCTGTTATTTGAACAGATGATGCTTTTGCGCCGTTACCGTCCTGACGTTTGCCGGAATTGTGATTTTTTCTTACGGAGCTTCGGTCCGTCATGTCAGTCAGACTCTTTGGAAAACATTTATACTATAATTCATATCAGAAAAATATGAAAGACTATTTTTTCTTTCACAATATTATTACAAATGTGCTAAAATCGTCGCAATTCAGGGAAAGAGAGAATATGTCATACTTTTTACTTTTTTTAAGTGCAGCAGTCATTAATAATTTTGTACTTGTAAGATTCCTCGGAATCTGTCCTTTCATCGGAGTATCCAAACAGCTGAGCTCCGCGACGGGAATGGGGCTTGCCACGACCTTCGTTCTTGTTCTCACCTCTGCCGTGTGCTACCTTATGGACAGACTGGTTCTTGTCCCTTTTGACATTACCGAGCTGAGACTCCTTGCCTATATTGTGGTAATTGCCGGCGTCGTGCAGTTTACCGAGGTTATGGTTAGATATATAAGTCCGGAAATCTTTAAGCTTCTCGGCATCTATCTGCCGCTCATTACAACTAACTGTATTGTACTGGGACTTGCCCTTCTGAACATCAGCCTTGAATACAATTTTCTGGAGGTTCTGATCTTCAGTCTTGGCGCAGGGACCGGTTTTTCTCTGGTTCTGATAATATTCGCCGCTATGCGTGAGAGACTTGCTCATGCGGCAGTTCCCGGACCATTCAGGGGAAGTGCCATAGCTCTCATTACCGCGGGCCTTCTGTCAATGGCATTTATGGGGTTCACGAACCTTATAAGCGGGTAGTCGCATTTTTTCCTCAGGACAGCTGATGAATGTCCGGGGAAATTATTCCGCCCCGTCCGAACCGCGCGGAAATTTATGGTCGGTTTTCCGGTCTGCATACAAAAGTTTTTTTACCGAAAGGAATTATTGGACACAACCGCTATGCTACAGCAATTCTTTATAATTCTGGCTGTTTCCTCAGCTGTTTTTATGTTGGGATTCATGCTGAGTCTCGCCTCAAAGAAATTCAGGGTTGAATCAAAGGACCCCACTGCCGATCTCATTAATAATCATCTGCCTCAGGTTCAGTGCGGTCAGTGCGGTTTTGTGGGGTGCTCAGAATATGCTGCGGCAGTTGCTGCCGGAAAGGCTCCGATAAACCTGTGTACTCCCGGCGGTGATGCCGTTATAAGAAAGATTGCCGAAATCATGCAGGTACCGGTTACCTCCGCCTTCGGTATGGAGCAGGAGGACAGAGTTGCCCGCATCAGTTCCGAAAGCTGTATCGGTTGCGGAAAGTGTGCGAAGATTTGTCCGTATGATGCCATCGAGGGCGTTCTTAAGCAGCCGTATCACGTAAATCCGGCATTCTGCATGAGCTGCAACAAATGCGTTGATACCTGCCCCAAGAAATGCATTGCCATGGTGGTACCGGATCCTACCACCGACACCTGGGATTGGGTAATTGAGAATACTGGGGAGGCCAGATAGCATGTCCAGATGGGATAAGATTAGGAAAGGTTCATTATTCTCCTTCAAGGGAGGCGTTTTTCCTCCTGAAAACAAGTTTACCGCAGGCATGGCCATTGAGCATGTTCCGGCTCCGGAATACCTTATACTGCCTTTAAAACAGCATAGCGGTGCTCCCGCAGAGGTACTGGTAAAGCCCGGACAGCATGTGCTTGCCGATGAGCCGCTTACCTCTCCTAAGAGTGCAATGCAGGTACCGATTCATGCTCCTCTCTCCGGAACCGTGGTTTCCGTTGCCATGTCCGGTATTCCGCACCCGAGCGGGTATATGGAGCCGTGCGTGAAAATCAGATGCGACGTTCCCGGTGAACCTGGATACGGTGAATGCTATGCCAATCCGTCCTATCCCGACTATCAGAATACAGATCGTGAACCCCTTCTGAACCATATAAACAGAATGGGAATCGCCGGACTTGGCGGAGCCGGGTTCCCTACCGATGTCAAGCTTCGCAGCTCGGCAAAAGCCGAGAACTGTCAGGTGCTCATTATTAACGGTGCCGAATGCGAGCCGTACATTACCTGCGATGACAGACTGATGCGTGAGAGAGCCGACAGAATAATTGAGGGAATAAGAATTCTTCAGTACATTCTCAACCCTGTATACACCGTCATTGCCGTTGAAAACAACAAACCTGAAGCCATTCGTGAGCTTAACAGGGCCATAAGTGATTCCGGCATTTCCGAGACCAGAGTTACTGAAATACCTGTTAAATATCCGTCAGGAGCTGCAAGGAATCTCATTACAGTGATAACCGGCATTGAGATTCCGTACAATGCCCGTTCCACGGCATACGGCATAGTAGTACATAACGTAAGTACCGTATACGCTGTTGCAGATGCGGTTCTGAGAGGAAAACCGCTTACCCATCGCATTGTAACGGTTACCGGTTCAGCCCTTAAAAAGCAGGGAAACGTGGAAATACCTCTCGGATACAGCATTAAGGAGCTTATGAATCATTTTGGGTATACTGCTCCGTCCGTTCCAAGGGTAATCGTTGGCGGTCCGATGATGGGATTTACCATCCATGATGCCAATGTTCCGGTCATAAAGACCTCCAACTGCATAATTGCTCCGGGTGAACATGAAATAGAAAGAACCAAACCTCAGGTAAACTGCATAAGATGCGGACGCTGTGCCCGTGCATGCCCTTCAAGACTCATTCCTTATGAGCTTTATGCATTCTGTGTTGCGAATGAACATGAAGCTGCATTAAAGTGCGGTTTAAAGAGCTGTATTGAATGTGGCTGCTGCTCCTTCGTCTGCCCTAGCGCTATCCGTCTGATTGCCGAATTCCGTCAGGAAAAGGCGCAGATAAAAATTGAAAAAATCAAGAAGGACAGAATAAATGCTGCCAAGGAACGTTTTGTTCTCAAGCAGCAGAGGCTGGCTGAAGAGGAAAGACTGAGAGCGGAACGTAAGGCCGCAGCTCTTGCGAAGATTAAGAGTAAGCCTGCAGCCGCAGCTGCGTCCGGCACTGATGCAGCAGCTGTATCAGGTACTGAATCTGAACTGGAGCAGAGGAAGAGAATTGCCCTGGAAAAAGCGGCGGCAATTAAGGCTGCAAGATTAAAGGCCAAAGCTGAAGCATCCGGATCCGATACATCTGCAGGTCAGACTGTAAGCTCTGAAGCAAAGGCTGAATCACCTGCCGCAGCTTCTGCTAAGAACCCAGATCTCGAGGAAAGAAAGAGAATCGCTCTGGAAAAGGCAGCGGCAATTAAAGCTGCAAGACTGAAAGCCAAGGCTGAGGCTGAAAAAGCTCAGTCTCAGACAGACACTAAAGGAGAATAACACTAATGTCCGGCAACCTGATTTTGGAAAGCGCTCCTCACGATTTGAGCGTTTCAACTACCGGGAAGGTTATGAGAACCCTGATTCTCACTCTGATTCCTGCGTTAATTGCCACCACATGGTTCTATGGATTTGGAACGCTGATTACCACGCTGATAACCATCGTGTCCTGCGTCGGTTCGGAAGCTCTGTGGCTGAAACTCAGAAAACGCAGAATAGCCCCGGTATGGAGAGACTGCTCCGCACTTACTACAGCCGTGCTTCTCGGGCTGACCCTGCCGCCTCTTCTTCCGTGGTATCTTTCCGTTATAGGATCCGTATTTGCCATCATTGTGGTAAAGCAGGTCTATGGCGGACTCGGACAGAATCTTTTTAATCCCGCAATGGCAGGTTTCGTATTCCTGCTTATAAGCTGCCCGTTGCCGATGACAACGTATGTTGATGCCATGCCTGACGCCTATAAGATAATTACTCCGGGCAGAGCCGCTGCAATTATTTTTGACGTGAATTCCGCTGAAGCAGAAAAGGCAATCAATCAGGACCTCGGTACCGCGGACTATCTGAAACGTATTCATGAAGCCGAAAGATCCGTCATCGCTGACGGTTTCACCGGATCTACGTTCCTTGTTGATGCAAAGCACGAGCAGCCTGAAAAAAACGTGAAGGTTTTTGTCGAAGCCAAGGCTTCAGATTTTATCTTCTATGGCCTGCTGGCCAAGGTTGTAATAGCCGGCTGTTTTCTTCTGGGCGGTATACTGCTCATCGTAAAGGACATAATCGACTGGCGCATTCCGCTCTCATTTCTCGGAGTCAGTACAGTCCTCACCGCCGCATTTTATTTTGCGGCACCTGAGCTTTATCTTTCCCCGTGGCATCATCTGGTATACGGGGCTACCGTTTTCGGGGCGTTTTATATTATGACGGATCCGGTTACTGCGGTGTCTAAACCATCTGCAGCCTGGATTTTCGGGGGCGTGATTGCAGTGCTGTTTGTGATTATACGAAATCTGGGCGGTTATCCGGATGCCGTTGCCTTCAGCGTGCTTTTGGGCAATGCCTGTGCTCCGCTGATTTCAATAATGACCAGACGTCGCGAATTCGGTCAGGGATTTAAACCGGAGAACATCAATGACTAGTAAAAGCTTTAAAGACTCATCATTTTACGTCGGACTGCTGCTTGGGGTGATTACATTCTGCTGTCTCTCAATTGTTTTTATAGTCAGGGATATAACCGCAGAGCGAATCAGCGAGGCTGCATTTGAGAAGCAGAACAGCTCATTCAAGCTTCTCCTTAAGGGAATTAAATTTGATAATAATCCCGGGGCTGAATGCTATATTGCCGACGGACTCGGATCATCCCCGAAGAAGGTTTACGTGGCTAAGTACCATGGCAGAGTCAGCGCATACGTCGTTTACTATGACGTGGCCGGAGGCTACAGTACCCCGTTTTCAATGGTGGCAGGCGTTGATGCCGTCACGGGATTAATCAATTACGTTGACGTGGTTGAATTTAATGAAACACCGGGACTTGGTGACAAAATCCTGAGAAGCAGCGGAAACTATCTCGATTCCTTCAGTGGCGCAGGTCTTTCAAATCGTGTGTTCGAGGTTAAAAAGGACGGCGGCGACTTTGACTTCTTTACCGGAGCAACAGTTACTCCACGCGCTGTCGTACGTTCAACCGGCAGCATGCTTAAGCGTGTGGGCTCTCTCGATTTAGACTCTCTTAAGAAATGTGAGGGGGAAAGATAATGATGGAAAAGATTTTTGAAATATTTAAGGACGGCCTTTGGAATAAGAATCCGGGGCTTGTTCAGCTTCTCGGGCTCTGCCCCCTGCTTGCCGTAACGTCAACTGCGGCAAATGCTCTCGGTCTCGGTATTGCCACAATCGCGGTACTTACTGTTTCCAATTTTCTGATTTCTGCCGTAAGACATCTTTTGAAGGCTGAAGTACGTATCATCATATACGTAATAATAATCGCTTCCGTAGTAACCTGCGTTCAGCTCTGCATGCAGGCGTATACGGCTGAGCTGTACGCCACGCTTGGTCTGTATATTTCCCTGATAGTTACTAACTGCATCATCATTGCAAGAGCGGAAATCTTTGCCTCAAGAAATTCGGTGCTTTTCTCCGCACTTGACGGCTTTGCCAACGGCCTCGGTTTTACACTGGTGCTTCTGCTTATCGGCGGGGTCAGAGAGATTATCGGTCAGGGAACCCTGTTTGCCGGAATGGAGCAGCTCGTGGGAGAAGCAGGAAGTTCAATGAAGATTACCTTCTTCAGTGCCGACAAGGGACTTCTGATTGCGATTCTGCCTCCGGGAGCCTTTATAACTCTCGGCATGCTGGTTGCGGTAAAGAACTTTATGGACAACAGACTCTTCGTTAAGGTTACCAGCAAGAAGAGAGATGCGGAAACCACCATAGTGAATGAGTAAAGTCCCGTAACCTGCGAAAATGCAGGTTATGCTGAAGGGGACCAAGGGAGAACCAGCAACCGGTTCTCCCTTTTTTCTTATGAATGAATCACTCCCTTTCTGCCGACGGCGTTCCCCTTCCGTTTTAATTAAGATATGAGGCCTTTCGTTAATGATTTCCCTCATTGTTCCGGAGGATTTCATTCTGAGGTAATTCCTGCAGTGTCCGTATTGCATTTACGGGGCCGAGAATGGATAATAGTCACGTCTGCCGATTCCCGCATTTACGGGAGCAGGCAATTCCTGAAATTTTACAGTCTGACAAATATTAAATAACTGAGTAGATATGTTTTTAGTTGATTCGCACTGCCATCTTGATTCCCTCGACTATCAGAATAATCATAAGGACGTCGCAGACGTGCTTGCAAAGGCTCATGCCGCCGGTGTTACGCATTTTCTTTGTCCCGGGGTTGATCTTGAAAGCTTTTCAAAAATGTATGATCTTGTGAAGGACTTTCGTGAGGTATGGTGTGCCTGTGCCATTCATCCGGAAAACATCAATGAAGGCAATAAGAACTGGAGTGACGATGAGATGCGTGCGTTCCTGTCACTGGATAAGGTTGTTGCCGTCGGTGAAACCGGTCTGGACTATGTATGTACTCCCGAAACCAGAGAGCTTCAGGTACCAAGTTTCGCAAGACAGATCCATCTTGCGGTAGAAGTCGGCAAACCTCTGATAATTCATATGAGAGGCTCGGCCGGTGAATGTCTTGACATGCTGCGCTCTGAGGGAGGACGGGACTGCGGAGGCGTGATGCACTGCTTCTGCGAGGGAAAGGATGAGGCGAGGAAGGCTCTCGATCTCGGATACTACATTTCATTTTCAGGTATTGTGACCTTCAAGAATGCGGAAAATGTCAGAGAAGCATGCCGCTATGTTCCTGCAGACATGATGCTTGTGGAGACGGATTCCCCTTATCTTGCACCGGTGCCAAAAAGAGGTAAGCCTAATGAACCGGCATATGTGGATCATACGGCTAAAGCTGTGGCAGAGATTAAGAATATTCCGTATGAAACCCTGTGTGAGCTCACATCCCGTAATTTTGCCTCATGCTTTAGGGTAAAACTCGACTAGAGTTTTCATTCCGTCTGTATTCACAGAACAGAATTATCGTGTAACGGATAGGTTTTACGGCTTATCCGTACTAAATGACAATTATTGTTTCCGGTCGTGTATAAAACAGATTAACAAAATGTTATAATACGACTGTAAAACAAACTAAGAATCAACAATTTTATTGAGGAGTAACGCACATGGCCGAAGAAACAATTTTTTCAAAGATTATCAGACACGAAATCCCTTCCGATATCCGTTATCAGGATGACGACGTAACCGTTTTTGCCGATATTTCACCTAAGGCTAAGGTTCATCTTCTTATTGTTCCAAATAAGGTGATCCCTTCCGTTAACGAAATTGAAGACGGCGATGCCGCTTTAATCGGCAAGATGATTTTAACCGCTAAAAAGATTGCCAAGGAAATGGGTTTTGCCGAAAACGGCTACAGACTCATAATCAACTGCGGAAAAGACGGCGGTCAGGAAGTTCCTCACCTTCATCTGCATCTTCTCGGCGGTGAAAAGCTGCGTATCATTGGTGCAGGTTTCTAAGGGAGTTTGCTGGAGACATGTCTTCTAAGATTTTGGTAAAGGTATCCGTACTGGTTCTGTCACTGTTTGTGCTCTCAGGCTGTAACATTCTTACTGACCTTTTCAAAAAGGACAGTAAGCAGGAGCAGCATGTCGTAACGCAGCAGAAAGCAGAGGAAAAGCCTGTTGCCGATACCAAGAATAACAGAAAAAACAACAAAAAGAAGAATCAGAAGAACTCCAAGGCCGGGAAGAAGCAGGCAAAGGATTCCGGAGAATCCGTAATTGTTGAGAAGAAGGAGGAACAGGCATCTTCTGACAGTGATAACGTCCTGACCGAAGATGATGAATCCGAAACCATTGACGAAAAGCCGACCGTAAGTTCAAAGGCAACATCAGGAAACACCTGTGTCGGTAATGAACGTAATATTCAGGAAGGTTTTTCTGAACTGGCTGAAGCAGCCGGATATTCGTTTCAGCCGCGTCAGCCTAACCTGGTTATGGTTACCGGTATAACAGTCGGTAAAGGTGTATGTAAGGGTGCTACCTCCTACAGCGGCATCGTGAAGCACAATCTGGCCGCCACCGGCAGATTTACCCTTATCGGCAATGATGTTAATCAGCGAATCATGAAGGCGGCTTCAGGTACGTCTTATGCCTATCTTGTAAGGGTTGCCAAAGCTCAGAACGTGGATTACATCGTATCCGGAGCCGCTATTAAAAACGGCAGCAAAATCAATCTGATTCTTAAGATTACGGATATCAAGTCCGGCGCCACCGTATGGCAGAAGAACAGTACCCTGTAACGGGGACTGCTGAGCCTTAACGGTACAGACCTTACGTAAGGAAAACGGGAATGTGCAATTCCCGTTTTTTTATTGTTTGATGTCGGTGATTAGTCCGTTTTCTCATTCTCTGCAGCCCTCTGCAATCAGTGCGGGGAATCGTGACGCAGCCACCCGTTATTTACCTGATTCGGATAAATCCTCCCGAATTAAATCAAGTTCGGGATATTTTACGGTGAGAGAATCGGGTTCGACGTGACATTCGAGATTTACTACCCTGACTCCGCCTTTTTCAGCCTCGTAAAGTGCATCGGCAAAATCCTGATGAATTTCGGCATTAGCCCTTACCTCGCTGACTCCGTCCATCTGAATTACAAAAACAAGAACGGCCTTATATCCCTTTTCACATGCGGCAGTCAGTTCCTTCAGATGCTTTACACCTCTTTGCGTAGGGGCATCCGGAAAATATCCGGTTCCGTTTTTTTCAAGTGTACATCCCTTGACCTCTATCAGATATTTCCCGGTCATGTCTTCGGCATAGAAATCAATTCTGGAGCTTCCGTATACGTACTCCGGGATGATTCTAGCAAAACCGAGTTTATCAAGCCATTCTCTGACAACCGCATTGGGAGCCTGACTGTCCATATTTATCAGAAGGCCGTTATTTTTACGGACAGCCACCAGATCGTATACGGTCTTACGTCCCGGTGTCCCCGGAGCAGTCAGATAAACGGTGCATCCCGGTATCAGAAGTTCTTTGCATCTGCCCGTATTTTTTACATGAACGGTCTGGGATTCCCGATTGAGTTTTACGTGAGCAATAAAACGGTTAGGACGATCAATAAATTCAGCCTCCGTAATATTATCGTATTTCATCAGCTCATCTCCTCTTATACTTTCGCCCATGCCTGTCGAAAACGGTGAATCACGGGAGTAATTTCTCACGGGATATTTAGATAATTCTCCTGCTCCATTCCTGCTGTGGCAAAGGAATGATAACGTAATGATTATAAACCAAAACAGCAATACAAAAGTCTTGAATGCATCAGTCAAAGGTTTACAATATGCACGTGTGTGATATCCGTATGATTACGGCTGTCTTTTTTATCATAACGGAGTACTTATGGGATTGTTTAAGTTACTTGAAATCATCAGTAGGTATCTGGCCAAATATACTGCTCTGTTCGTTGTTGGGGCAGGATTTATCGCTTATTACTACCCGCACCTGTTTACATGGGTTTCCGGGACCAGCCAGATGGTTGTTCTCGGAGTAATTATGCTGGCAATGGGCATGAGTCTGCATGCCAGAGACTACAAAATACTTGCACAGCATCCTTTTGATATTTGTCTCGGAGCCGTGGCTCAGTTTACAATCATGCCGCTTGCGGCTTTTGCGATAGCCAAGGTATTCAGCCTCTCTGACGGTCTGACTCTTGGTCTTATTCTGGTCGGAAGCTGCCCCGGCGGAGTGTCATCCAACATAATGAGCTTTCTCTGCAAAGGTGATGTGGCCTATTCCGTAGGCATGACTACCGTGTCCACTCTTCTTGCTCCCGTAATGACTCCTCTTCTGGTGACACTGATGCTCGGTACTGATGTGTCAATGGACGGAATCGGCATGGTGAAATTCCTGATTATAGTTACGCTGATTCCGGTCGGCGCCGGCTCCCTCTGCAACATTGCCTTCGGCGAAAAGCAGCTGTTTAAGAGCATATCATCCATAATGCCGGGAATTGCCGTTATTGCCTTTGCATGCATTGTCGGAGGTGTAATTGCCGTTCACGGGGAAAAATTCCTGGAATCAGGTCTGGTAATTTTTGCCTGCATATTCATGCATAACACTGCAGGTTACATTCTCGGATATCTTACCGCAAAATTTAACCACATGAATACAGCCAGAAGAAGGACTCTTTCAATAGAAGTCGGTGTGCAGAACGCCGGACTTGCCACGGGGCTCAGCAGTAAATTCTTCCCGACGGTACCGGAAGCAGCAATTGCCTCAGCGGTTTCCTGCGTATGGCACTCAATATCAGGAACCATTCTGGCCAATCTGTATCTCTGGTTCGATAACCGAAAAGTAAGGAACATTGAGAATAGAATAACCGGAAAATTCAAGCCTCAGGCCATCACTGTTCAGAGTGATTGCAGAAAATAAGGTTGACCTCAGGATTACTCAGGTGAAATTCCGCCTGACAATATTTTGAACCGGAAAACACAAAGGAAGATGTCCGTTAAATAAGACATCTTCCTTTTTTTGTTTTACCGGTTAATGTACGTCTCTGATTATTTACGTATCACTGCTCCGGTACATAATCCCATACGTTAAGGCTGCCGTAACAGTCAACAAGATCTTCAATGAGCGGAATGCCGCAGCTTAAACGCATTACAAGAGCTGATGCATACAGGAGATCATCAGCCTCCCTCTCGTCATACGCCAGAAGTCCGGTACTGTTGTGAGCAATGGTGCGCAGTACGGATATGTTCTTTTTAAAGAATTCGACCTGTATCTGATAATCCGCATCCTTTACAAGTCGGAACAGACCTTCGAGAGCGTTGGAAAATACGGCGATGTCATGAAGCTGATCCTGCGTGAACCTGGAAACGTCTTCTGATATGTTTTCGCCGGGTACCCTGCTTTCGTTTCCCGCTTCTCCGGATACTGAATCCGCTTCCTGAACGTCGTCAAGAAAAACAAAGTCTCCGTCGTTATTATCTGAACTGTCAGAATCAGTCATTCCGAAAAGATCATAGACGGGTTCATCAGCCTGTACCGTTTCTGCCCCTGAGGCTGCTGCAGACGGTTCACCTGCTGAACCTGCACTGTCTTCCTGCTTCAGATGTAAGTCCTTTTCCTTTGTGTTCATTGATATCTCCGGTTCAATTTATTACCGTATCCTTTTTCCTTTCCGAAATTCATGAAAGTATATGTTCAGCGTCCGGTAAAATCGTTGTTGTGCTGCGTAACAATGAGGAGAAATGTGATATGCGCATTTCAAACGTTATGCCCCTGTTGCAAAGAAACTCCGTTTGCAGACGGAGTTTCCCGGTATATTACATAATATCTTCAGTCCGACGGCATGATCGGAGTTTCCGGCGAACGCCGACTAGTCCTTCCAGATTACGAACTGATCAAGAGTCATTCGTGATGACTGAATTCTGTTAATCGGCGTATCTGCCACGTATCCGATGGCAACACCAACTGCTATGTCGTATTCATCGGAGATATCTATGTACTTTCTGATTACGTCAGGATACTTCACGATGTTGTATGCGGGAATTGAGCCGAGCCCCCTGTTTGTTGCGGCAAGAAGCATAGTCTGTTCAAATCCGCCCAGATCAAGAACAGCCCATTTGTTGGCGGTTCTCGGTAAACAGAGGAACAGTACGGCAGGAGCATCAAAGAAGCTGTTTTCCAGTTCATCCCAGCGCTGACCCACATGCATTGAATTCGCATATTCATAGAAGCTGTTCATGTTCTTCTGAGCCTGCTCAGACCACTCGGTTCTGTGAGTAGTGTCGAAATCGGCATAGCCCTTCACACCTTCCTTACTGAGTCTGACAAATTCGTTTCTGATGTTTTCCAGAGTATGTCCGGTGGCTACGAATACTTTCCATTCCTGAGCATTAACCCAAGAAGGGGCACGGCCTGCCTCCATGATGATGTCGGCGATAACTTCCTTGCCGATTGTGTCCTTTTTGAATTCCCTTACGGATTTTCTTTTGGCTACTACTTCTTTAAATTCCATTTGTTTAGTCCTTATCATTAGTCTGACGCTTAGGCGATAATAACATAAATAAATGTAAAGAAGCAGATAATAAGGGAAGGTAAAGGAAGCATCTCACTATTCTTTGCTGTTCTGACTTGAATCCCGTCGTTTTCAATCACCTGCCTGAGCAGATCTGATATATAGAAGAGGCAGCGGGTGATCCGTACATTGTGGATGATTTCTCCCTCGGGCACTTCTTGATCCGCGAGGGGGGCGATCCCTTTGGCAAGTATTCCATAGAGAACTCCAAGAACGGCGGCTCCCTAAAGACATTTGTCTTCGGGGAGCCGCTCAAGAAGAATGATATACCGGTATTGTGCGCCAAGCTGCCTTTTCAGGTTGAACGGATCATAGTACTCATGGCAAAAACCTGTTCACAACCGCTTAACACAGCGCATTGCCTCTCACGTCGCATCAGATGCCTCACGCTTTCTGACGTGCCGCGAGGATGTCCGA
>CACWVT010000027.1 GCA_902764345.1 uncultured Ruminobacter sp. | reverse complement strand
GATGGCCTGATAATTAAGTTAGAGGTGGTAAACTATTTGGTTAACGATGGTAAAGTAATTTGGTTAAAGCTGGCCTACTAAATCACATTACGTCCAAAATACCACAAATTACCACATAAAACAGGCCTAAAGGCGTTGAAAAAAGTGTAACATAATGGTCAAACAAGAAAGAGTGCTCCGTCCGTGAAGACAATTGAAGCATGCGTCCAAACTGTATTCCGACGACCGAAGCCACCAGTAACAAATACCTCTATCATCTAAAAAATACGCTTTGATGTTTTCATCGTCTTAATAAGCGCCATTTTTGATTGTATAAGGCGTTAACAAACATTTACGAGCCTAATCATCATTAAGAAGACTCTTTGCCTTGTAAATGCTTAAGTTGAACAACCGATCCGAAGTGCTTGTTTTCACCGCTAGTGCCATATTCATCATTATCGTCATTTGCGAGCTCGGTTACGGCAATTTTCTCCTGCTCTGCTTCTGTATAAGAATCATTAAGAAACTCCTCTTTCAGCCATTTTTTGAGAATAGTCTTGTTGACGGATTTTTTTTAACCTTCCATTCTATGGAAATTTTTTTGCAACGATTTACCTGAAAATTACTGCCTAACTTGCTGTAGTCTATTGCTCCAAGATCATGAGGAATGATTTGAGCATCTTTATAGGAGGTCTTTTTAGAAGTTTTCCTGGTGCTAACTGAATCATGAACAGCATTTTTCTGATCTTCAGTATGCTATTTTGCGTCATCTTTTTCTGTAAAGGCATACAGGATATTATCGGTCTCATTATTACATTCCTAGGCTAAAGCTAAAAATGAGCGGGGACGTATTAAATACCCCATACAACTGCTCAAATTTCTGTTTGGGGCAGCCTTGCTGTTTTTTTCTTAAAGTTTTCAGAAAGATATTTTTTTCATCTTCCTCCACAACTCTCAACAGCATGCCAAAAAAAACTAAGATCCCTGTCTATCTAGATGTAGAAAGAGCATTAGCAAGAAGTATTTTATAGTAGATGAACTAATTCTCTAAATTTTCAGGAATGACATGCATAGTTGACGTATCTGGTCATAACTTAATTATTTAATGAATTTATATCCATATAATTTCCAGCTACTGAAATAAAAAACACATATCCCCACATTTAACAAAACCCTGTACATCAAATCTTAACAGTCACCATTTGTTAACACAGAGGAAAACTCATATTGCGCAAAAATCTCCCAAAATACATAAAACTTAATCAAGTTCGAAACACTGTATGATAACAAAATTATTTTTTATTGCTAAAAATAAATCAGTAATAAAAAATAATCTTTTTACAATTACTTTAACTCAATGTTTTCCGTGAATTCTAAGAAAAACATTAATCCATGAAATTTATTTGTACTCTCAAAATAATCATTGGTAATAAAAAAACTATCAGGTTATGTTTTAAGTCTGATATCTATACCGCTGCAGTTCAATCTATTAAAAAGGCCTGTTCACTGGCATGGACAGGCCTAAAAATCAACTTCGGGATCATATCAACCTAGAATATTTTCTTGATCAGAAAATGCCAAACAGCCACTATGGTTTCATCCTTTTCCCTTTGTATGCCGTTAATAGTAAAATCATCAACTTTACCTATCTTACGACCACACCCCGGAGAACCAGAACCTTCATAAATATAACCGTCACGAACATTACCAATATTTCTACCGCAGCCTGGAGAACCAGAGCCCTCATAGATTCTGCCGTCACGAACATTACCAATATTTCTACCACATCCAGGAGAACCAGAGCCTTCATAGATCCTGCCGTCACGAACATTACCTATGTTTGTTCCGCATCCAGGATTGCGAGAGCCTTCATAAACTCTTCCATCTTTAAAATTATAGTCAGTCATATTTTTAAAATTCCAAATTTTTAAACATCTAAAACTAACGTTCTTAAAAGTTGCAACGCTTTCACGTAACAGTAAATAGTTTACAATTGTTTTTTTTTGAACAATTTTTCATTAAATTTAATCTCTTATCTGTGATCTTTTTATCAAAATATATTAATTTTTAGACTCATATCACGGTAAACTCCGTTATCACGTTGCCCAAGCAACTTAAAACTAGTGCTTCATCTGATCATAAAAATGGTTCATCACGGAATTGTTGGGAGACCGAGTGAGGACTGGTATCTGATTAGTGTGAAGAAATAACCTTGATCCCGGTATCCGAAAGCAATTCGTTTAGCCACTTTAATCTTATTATTTGTGTCCTCCAGTTTTCCGGTACTGATGGGATGGGTAGCGTGAGCTACCAATCCTTTCAGTCGCCTTACTTTAAGTTTTGCAAACTTCTGCAGTTGCGGTATTCCGCTTTCCTCCGCTGCCAGAAACCATTTCATCCATCCATAGTAAGCTTTTTCTTTATCACGTAATTCAAACAGACGGTTCATTTCTTCTTTCATTGCATAGCAGGTGGCCAAATCACTGTGCGAGTTAAGTATTTCATCTAAGGCTTCTCCTCCTGACTCGCTAAGATTCCGACTGTTGGTTAACACAGCCCAGCGTGCCTTTTTAAGCCGGGTGTACCCCTGATTTTCATTCCGTATTTCCTGTTTAAGTTTCTGCAGGGTTTCTTTATCATCAACAGTTCCAACCAGCTTTTTTAATTCATTTGACTTGTCCTGATGCTTTCTTGCCTCCTCAAGTCTGACGGAACCAAGAACATCCTTCCCGTACTGTGCCTGCATATGATAACGGTCATAGACAATCTCAGTTTTAGGCATGTATTCTTCAACAAGACGGTTAAAGGAAGCGTTCATGTCCATGGCAAAGGCCTTTACATTATTTAACCGTTCCATGTCATACTCCTTGAAGAACTTCCTAAAATCCTCCATGCCACGACCTTGTCCAACCCACAGGATTTCTCCGGTTTCCAGATCCATTACGCAGGATGCATAGCTGTGGCCTTTGTGTATTGCAAATTCATCAACCGCAAGATATGTAGGTTTGTATCCGGAACGATGAAGTTCTTCTTTACGCTTTCTGAGGAATTCATCCATGAAGCCAAGATGAATTTTCTTAACTGTTTCCCAATGAAAACCGGTAATCTCAGCAACTGCGGAAACAGGCATGTTCCTGGATAACAGTCCTTTAATCCATTCAGCTGCCCGTATGGTTATTCTGGCATTCGGAACTTTTGCGGGAATAGGTTCCATAAAATGATGTCCGCATTCTCTGCATTTATATCCGTGGTAGTAAAAAACAAGACTTTGCCTGTGTTTTGGAAGAAACGGAAAATCCTTAATTTCCGTGGAATGTCTGGCATGAACATACACGTTCATTTTCCCACAATAAGGACATCTCATGTCCGACGTTTGACGGTTGCTTTCGAAAGAATAAACGGATTTTAAGGTTTGGGGATCGAAGCTGTGTGAAACAGCAGTAAATGGTTGGCAAACTGAGTTTATCTGAGTATCATACGTCTGAAGGGGCATAAAGTATCTCTATTTGTTTTAGTTTGGTCACTTAATACTAGAATGCTTTTGCCCCTTCTTCAATATCTACATTCCCAATAATTCCGTGATGAACCCTTACTGTTAATCGAATTTCTGATTGGGATGTAGTCTTCTACAGTTCATAAGCTGTCTGTTCGGCAATGAACTTGACGATACTGTCGGTTCCTGTATTTTCCAGGGCAGGATCCAGATCCTTCACGTACTCCGCACTTTCCGGTGAAGCCTTAACCGTAAGGACAATGATGCCTGATTCCGTCAGAGACCTTAACACTTCGCGGGAGACCTCAGCGCCGGTATTACGGTAATAGTATACCAGTCGTCCCTGCTGCAGGAGCTTCTGTTCAACTTCTCCGGCAAGTCTGCCGAGAGTTTCCTGGTCGGCGGTGCTGCCGAGACCTCCGAAGTTGAAGACGCCTGATTTCTGTCTCAGAAGGTGCAGGCGGACATTCTGCGGAGTGTATTCCCGTTTGCCGTCACTGTCATGTATCGCATTTACGATACCGCAGGCAGCAGTCATGTTGCTAACGCGGTCGATGAGAATGAATTCACCGAGTGTCCTGTGTCTGTTGAATTCACTCACCGCAACTGAGTCAATGAATGAAATATGGCATACAGCGATTTCATTTTTAGAGAGCTCACTGGTTGCGACGTGCTCACCGGTGTTGACGTCAATGGTATACTCTATGGATTTAACCTGAGCGTAAATCTGGCTGGTGCCGAGTTTAATCAGATAGTCTTTGTGGATGCTGAATTTCTCATCATCGGTCCACAGTATGGTACCAGTGATTTCCCTTGCCACTTTAATGGAATCATCCTGTGTGGCACGGGTAAACACTGAACCTCGGGAGACGTCAACCTCACGGTCAAGAGACACGGTTACCGGCATGCCGCGACCTGCCTGCTCCACTTCATTAAATCCTGAGAATATCTGTTTTACCCTGGCGGTTTCACCGGTAGGAAGAACTGTCAGTTCGTCGCCCACGTGAAGTTCACCTGATTCAATTTGTCCCTGGAAACCTCTGAAAAACTGGTTGGGACGGCACACTCTCTGAACCGGCAGGTAGAAGCCGGTTTCTTCATTATCCCCGGATGTATCGGTGTCTTCAAGATATTCGATAAGAGATTTTCCGTCATACCACGGGGTATTAGGAGATCGGCTGATGACATTGTCGCCTGACTTTGCGGAAAGCGGAATCAGGGTGTATTCCTGAAGGGAGAGTTCCTCCCTGAGTCTGGCAATATCGGAGGAAATGTCGTTGAATCTCTTTTCATCAAAGCCGATTAGATCCATCTTGTTAACCGCAAAAACAAAGTGTCGGATACCCATCAGGGCACAGATTCTGGCATGACGTCTGGTCTGAATCAGTACTCCCTTTGACGCATCGATGAGAATGATTGCAAGATCCGCAAAGGATGCACCGACCGCCATGTTGCGGGTATATTCCTCGTGCCCCGGGGTATCGGCCACGATGAAGCTTCTTTTTTTGGTGGAAAAATAACGGTAGGCCACATCAATGGTTATGCCCTGTTCACGCTCTGCCAGCAGACCGTCAAGCAGCAGGGAGTAATCCAGTTCACCGTCGCATGAACCGTTAAGGGATTCGGTCTTCAGCGATTCAATCTGGTCACTGTAAAGAAGTTTTGAGTTGTACAGAATATTACCGATAAGGGTTGATTTGCCGTCATCAACACTGCCGCAGGTAATGAATTTCAGCAGTGGTCTTTCATATCTCGTTAATTCAGTCATTTTAGAAATATCCCTCTCTTTTTCTCTTTTCCATGCTGCCCTGAGCTTCGTGGTCTATTACACGGCTGCTTCTTTCGGATACCTTGGCTTCGTTTGTTTCCCGGATGATTTCATCCAGAGTCGTGGCATCCGATTCCATGGCTCCGGTAAGAGGATAGCAGCCGAGAGTACGGAATCTTACCCTGCGGTATTCAATCTGTTCTCCCGGACGCAGCTTGAGCCGATCGTCGTCAACCATTATCAGGTTGCCGTCTCTTTCTATCACAGGTCTGGTATCGGCAAAATATAGCGGAACGATGTCGATTTTTTCCCTTTTGATGTACTGCCAGATGTCGCTTTCGGTCCAGTTTGAGATAGGGAATACTCTGATGCTTTCTCCCTTTTCGATCTTGGTGTTGTACAGCTTCCACATTTCAGGTCGTTGGTTTTTTGGATTCCAGGCGTTGTCCCTGTTGCGGAAGGAGAAGATTCTTTCCTTGGCACGGGACTTTTCCTCGTCGCGTCTTGCACCGCCGAAAGCAGCGGTAAAACCGTATTTTGCCAGAGCCTGCTTTAAGGCCTGAGTCTTCATGATGTCGGTGTATGCTGAGCCGTGGTCAAACGGATTTATGCCCCTGTCCACACCGTCCTGATTGGTGTAGACCAGAAGCTGAATGCCGTTCCTGACTGCGGTTTCATCTCTGAACCTGATCATTTCCCTGAACTTCCATGTTGTGTCCACATGCAGAAAGGGGAAAGGCGGTTTTTCAGGATAGAAGGCTTTTAATGCAAGGTGCATTAAAACGGAACTATCCTTTCCGATTGAATAGAGCATGACGGGCTTTTCGCATTCTGCCGCCACTTCTCTGATGATATATATTGCTTCGGCTTCAAGTTTGTCCAGATGGGCCAGGTCTTGCATTTTAGCACTCCTTATAATTTAGCCTGATACGGTATCTGTATTTATTTTTTTGTTTTTAAGCCGTTTTTGAATACGTTTGACGGCTTCTCTGCTGTATTCGTCTGCGGATGAAGTACCGTCTTCATTCGCAGACATCAATCAGTACTGATTGGCGTTTTTCGGATCCACGGCAATGATCTTCTTTTCGCCTGTCGGCAGGGTGATCTCCCATTCATTGAGTCCGTCTGACTTTTTAAATGTCATGACGGCACCATGTCCGCCTATGTCTGCTCCTAGAAAAAACTGCAGTGCCTGAAAACGGCATTCCTTAATGCATGAGCAACAGCCCCAGCAGTCACGGGAACAGCGGATGCTGCTTTTTTTGCCGTCCTTTTCCCCGATGAGCTGCAGAAGGTTGCCGGGACATACCCTGGTGCATGCTCCGCAGCCCGTACATTTGCTTTTATCAATTCTGATGCTCATATTTTTCTCCTGCATGTATCAGTGGACGGAGGATGATGCGGAATTTCCCGTTTTCATAGCGGGAATTCACGTACTTTTCAAATTTTTCATCCTTATCGGGGAAATCCGCGTTTTCCTGAAATGAATGCCATCTGGTTTCCTTTCTGGCCTCAAGATGGGCGATAAGGGCCTGACATACGGTAAGTCTTTCCTTTATCTCGTAGATCTGCATCAGATCGTAGGTAGATGAGGCTTTAAGGTTTTCTGAAAGAGGGATGAGTTCGGAAATCTTTTTAGAGGCAATTTTCAGTCCCGCAAGGGAATATCTGTATCCCGTACTGATGCCTCCGGCGTACTGATCCATAATCTTCTGCATCGCTTCCTCTATCTCATCTGTTGAAAAAGCAGAGGTGCTCAGGGAAAGATGCTTTTCGTAGCCGGCAATAACCGCATCAGCCTCTTTAATTGGGAATTCTGCCGGAGCAGAACCGTTATCTGCCTTCAGTGAATTCAGATAGGCATTAATGCTGCAGGCGGCGATTTTGGCTTCGGCAAGTGCTCCGGTTACGTATTTCTGCGGAGCTCCGCCGGCTACGTCACCAGCGGCATACAGACCAGCAATCGAAGTCCTGCGGCTGTCGTCGATCCAGTAGCCGCTTGCGGTATGACCGCCGACGATATAAGGTTCCGTACCTTCGATTTCAACGTTTTCGTGAGCAGGTCCGGTGCCGTTTTCCACCCATTTGAGCGTCTGGGAAGGAGCCATGTTCAGGTAGGCGCGGTAGAGGTCGTTTTCGGCTTTCCCGTCAATTCCTTCGGTTTTCAGAAAACACGGTCCGTTTCCAAGAGCATTTTCCGTTACGGTGCCCCAGAGACGTTCGGAGGTTTTTAGACCGTATTTCTGTTCGTAGATTTCATTTCTGGAATTAAGCTGTTTTGCACCGACGCCCTGGGCGATGGTTCCGGTAGGGGCGATGGTATCCTTGCAGCGCAGGGCAATGAAGCGCATCTCGAAGGTGGTCATCTCGGCTCCGGCCCTTATTCCCATGGCATATCCCGCACCTGTATTGAACGGCGGATACCACATTTTGTGCCTTGAGAATCCGGGATTGTTCGGACGATACAGGCCGGAAGCACCGCCGGTGGCGATGAGTACGGCTTTTGAGCTGAATTTGCAGGCCTTCTGCGAAAGCACGTTAAAACCTACGGCTCCTCTAACCGTACGTCCGTTTTCGGAATCGGTCCACAGCAGATCGGTGATGTTTACGTTGTTTATTATTCTGACATTCTTTCCGCCAGCCGCCCTGGCGAGAATGGGTTTGATGTTTTCACCGTTGATTTTAATGTTGCGCCAGCCGCGGGAAACGTATTCGCCGTCTTCATCCTTGAGAATAACCAGTCCCAGAGATTCAAGATCGTGAGTCACGCCGTTAAGCTCCCTGGACATGGAGAGGAGAAGATCCTCCCTCACAATCCCCTCTGCATCTGCGGCTGCGTAGGCAACATAATCCTCCGGCACGTGACCTTCAGTAATGTAGGCGTTAAGGGCGTTCACCCCTGCGGCCAGACATCCGGATCTTTTTATGTTGGCTTTTTCCGCTATGGTGATTCTGATGTCAGGATTAAGTCCGGAGAGGATGTGTGCCGCATAGCATCCGGCAGTGCCTCCTCCGACAATCAGAAGATCGGTTTCAATTATTTCTTCTTTGAGGATCATTATTACTTACCTGTGAGCATTAGATTACGTATGTTGATTCGGCGGCGGTAAGACTGTCATTCAGTACCGTAACGGCTTTATCACCGTCAAGGAGATAGAGGCTTCTTATGAATATTCTGACCTCTTCTCCGGGAACGATTCGTTCCTGAGTGATTGGACGGTTTACGGTCAGAAGCTGATCGTGGACTCTTACTTTCAGTTCAAAGTCTCCGCCCCTGAAGAATGACTTTTCCACGATTCCGGTTTCAGAGGTTATATTGTAGCGGAACGGTTCGTTAAGCTTTGTTACGCTGATGAATTCCGGACGGAGCACGGCGGTGGACCTGCTTTCCCTTATTTTTGAGAAACCGTTGAAAATTCCGGGGTTGTCTATAATCGTCGGCTGTCCGATGAACTTGGTAACAAAGGATGATTCAGGATTGCTGTAGATTTCGATAGGTGAGCCTGAACGTTCCACATGACCGTGGTTGGTAATGATGATCTGATCGGCTACTTCAATGGCTTCACTCTGGTCATGGGTTACGAAGATGCTGGTAATACCCACGCGCTGAATGAGATCCTTGAGCCAGCTGCGGAGTTCCTGACGCACTTTGGCGTCAATGGCTGCGAACGGTTCGTCAAGGAGCAGGAGAGACGGTTCGGTTGCCAGGGCTCTGGCAAAGGCCACACGCTGTCTCTGACCGCCTGAAAGCTGGTTCGGATAACGTTTGTTGAGACCGGTAAGTCCGACGAGATCGATAAGACTGTTTACCTTTTCCTTTATTTCATCCTTCGGGGCCTTCTTGGTCCTGAGACCGAATGCGATATTGTCGAATACGGTCATGTAGCGGAAGAGGGCATAGCTCTGGAATACAAAACCGATGCCTCTCTTGTTGGCAGGAATGTTATTCACCAGTTTGCCGTTGATGTAGATTTCACCTGAATCGGCGGTTTCAAGACCAGCCAGAATTCTCAGAATGGTGGTCTTACCGCTGCCGCTCGGCCCCAGAAGTCCTACCAGACTGCCTTTTTCCACGGTGAAGCTTACATCGTCCGATGCCTTAAAGTCACCAAAGCTTTTATTGATATGGCGGAGTTCCACGTAAGGCTGTCCGGCAGAATCAGACGCCTGAAGTTTCTGTTCGATTTCAGTACCGGCTGCGGCACTGTCGGTTAATTTGCTGTTTTTGATATCTGTCATGTGCTTCCTGATGTCAGACCGTGAACTAAGTGAACTGGCTCGTCATTGTAGTTCTTCTGAATTCACGTCTGACTTCAGCCTCCCGTTATTCCTGAAAATCTGTTTGGTTGTTTCTGATAATCCGTTTACTTTAAAAATTTGTTTTTGCTGCGGTGTTCCAGAAGATTTCTGGCAATCAGAATCAGTATCGCCATTACCACCAGTATTGATGAAACCGCAAATGCCCCCGTAAAGTCGTATCCCTGATACAGGATTTCTATGTAAAGGGGCATGGTGTTTGTTTTGCCTCTCAGATGTCCTGAGAGAACTGATACCGCACCGAATTCACCCATGGCCCTGGCGGAGCAGAGAACCACACCGTACATGAAGGCCCACTTGATGTGAGGGAAGGTAATCTGTCTGAAAATCTGAAACGCTCCGGCTCCCATGAGTGCCGCCGCTTCCTCTTCATCCTTACCCTGTGCGTTGAGTACGGGAATGATTTCCCTGGAGATGAACGGGAAGGTTACAAAAACGGTGGCCAGCACGATGCCGGGAACGGCGAAGATTATCTTTATTCCCCATTCATTGAGATAAGGATAGAGAAAGCTCTGTCTGCCGAAAGTCAGCACGAATATGAGACCTGCTATGATTGGAGATACAGTAAGCGGCAGATCTATCAGAGTAGACAGAAACTTTTTGCCCCTGAAGGAGAATTTGGTAAGCGCCCATGCGGTATAAAGTCCGAATACGATGTTAACTGCCACGGCCATCAGGGTAACAATCAGCGTCAGGTAGATGGAATGGAGTGCGTATTTGTCCGTTACCGCCGCAATAAAGGTCTCAAGGCCCGGACGGAGGGCGGTATAGATAACGTAGATCAGCGGCAGAACCAGCATCACGGTCAGAAAAACCGTGGTTATGCCAATAAGCACCGCTTTAACTATTTTCGGATCTTCTCTGTTCATGATGTTTACTCCAAACTTTATCTGATACCGCTGATTATGGCTGAAGCCCGGCTCTGGAATACGGCATTTATAAAGAGAATTACGAATGCCATGACAAGCATGGTAAGAGCTACGGAGGTGGCGGCAGGATAATCAAATTCCTGAAGCTCTCCCATGATCATTAAAGGCGCAATTTCCGTTTCATAAGGCTTGTTGCCGGCGATGAATACTACGCTGCCGTACTCGCCGAGGCATCGGGCGAAGGCCATGGTGAATCCCGCAATGAGTGCCGGTCTGATTTCAGGAAGAACCACCCTGTAGAAGGTTTCAAAACGGCCGGCTCCCATGATGAATGCGGCTTCTTCATATTCATTCTCCACCTGTTCCAGTACCGGCTGAATGCTGCGGACCACGAAAGGAATGCCGATGAATACCATGGCTACGGTGATGCCGATGTTCGTATAGGCTATATCGATACCGAATTTTGCGAATAATGCCCCCACCGGACCTTCAGATACGGTAAGGTGAGCCAGTGAAATACCGGCTACGGCCGTAGGCAGGGCGAATGGCAGTTCAATCATGCCGTCAAGAATTCTTTTTCCCGGAAATTTGTAGCGTACCAGCACCCATGCCATGATAAGTCCCATTACGGCATTGATTACAGAAGCGGTGAACGAGGTTACAAGACTTACCTTATAGCTGGCGATAACCCTCGGTCTGGTGACGATTTCCCAGAAATCCGAAATGCTGAGCTGAGAAGAAAACACAATCAGAGAGCACAGGGGAATAATCACTATCAGACTGAGAATGGAGACGCTGATTCCGAAGGAAATACCGAACCCTGGAATAACGCCTTTTGTATTTTTTGACATTAGTCCCTCCCGGGGATATTGAGCAGTTAGCTGAACCGAAGCTCTGGCGCAAACCAGATACATCATTCCGTGTTTTTTTTATTTTTTTAGCTGTTCCGTATCGTGAATGCTCTGAAAAACCGCTGATAAGGATCTTCAGAAGTGAATCAGCAGGATGCTGATTCACTTCACTGACAGCAGATATTTACGTGTATCCGGAGTTACGCTGCAGAATTATTTTTTCTCATAGATGGAATCGAAGAGGGCACCGTTGGCAAAGTGCTTTTCAAGGGCTTTCTTCCAGCCGCCGAAATGGGCAATGTTGGTAAGTTTAACGTTGGTGATAATCCACTTGCCGTCTTCCGGTATCTGCTTAATGACGTTGGAATCGGATGCTGAGGTGTATTCCTTAAGAATCTTTTCGTTTGACGGACGGTAGTACCACTTGGCTTCAACACGCTGTGCGTCATCTGAGTAGAGATAGTCAAGATAATCCTTCGCAACCTGTCTGGTTCCGCGCTGATCCACTACTTCATCAACGATGGCAACGGTAGGCTGGCACAGAATGGACTTTGAAGGTACCACGATTTCATACTGACCTGGGTATTCGGCAATGGAAAGGAAAGCTTCGTTTTCCCATGAAATCAGCACGTCACCCTGTTTGTTTTCCACGAAGCTGGTGGTTGAACCGCGGGCACCTGAATCAAGAACGACCACGTTACTGTAAAGCTTTCTTATGCTTTCGATAATCTGCTGTTCGCTCTGACCTGCATCTTCAAAGAATGACCAGGCTGCGAGGTAGTTCCAGCGGGCACCGCCTGAAGTCTTCGGATTCGGAGTCACAACCTTGACGTCATCGCGGACAAGGTCGTCCCAGTCTTTGATGTTCTTAGGATTGTTGCTGCGAACCAGAAATACGATGGTTGAAGTGTAAGGGGAGCTGTCAAGAGGAAAGTCCTTAACGTAATCCTTCTTGATGAGGCCGGCTTTCTGTATGGCGTCAACGTCACCTTCAAGAGCCAGAGTGACCACGTCTGCTTCAAGACCGTTTGCCACTTCAAGAGCCTGTTTGCCTGAACCGCCGTGTGACTGGGTCACGTTAACGGTTACGCCTTTGGCTTTCTTGTAGTAGTCGGTGAATACCTGATTGTATGCCTTATAGAGTTCTCTGGTTGGGTCGTATGACACGTTGGTGATTTCCACTTCATCATCCGCAAATGCTGCTGAACCGGCAAGAGAAATAACGCCTGAGACGGCTAATGCAAGAGCGCTTGAAAAAAATTTTGAACTTAAACGTCTGGTGATGATACTCATAATGATATCTCCTGATTGTCTGTTGTTTTGTGTTTATTTGTTTAGCTTATCGATGCCGTTGATTACGGCCTCATTATTTATAATAAATACATAACCTATATGTTTAGTATGTAATGTGAATTCTATACTTGGCTCACATTTTTGTCAACAGCTTAATTTGCATAAAATCTTTGAAAAGCGGGATTATACGCCCGTGTATGCGATGTTTTTTAATGTGAGACTTTGGGGTTATTTTTCACAAAATCTTGCGTATCAACAGGTAGCATGTTTGTAGGGAATTGATGAAATTTAAGCAAAAAATTTTTTGAAAATTACGCATAAATTACGGGGCACGGCTTATTCTGCCTGAAAAAACATGACTGCATTCTGCCGCACCGTAAAAAAATCCCGGAAAGCAGTATGGTTCCGGGATTCTGAAGATTTAGTTTTCCTGATAGGCTTCAATGAGTCTGCAGGTTCTGTCGATGTCTTCGTCGGAATGAGCGGCGGAGATGAACCAGGCCTCATACTGGGACGGCGCAAGATATATTCCGTTGTCGAGCATGTAGCTGAAAAACCTGCTGAATCTTTCGGTATCGGAGGTGGTTGCGCTCTCATAGTCGGTTACCCTGCGGGACGTAAAGAAAACGCTGAGAAGCGATCCGGTGCGGTTTACAGATGCGCTTTCACCGAAGCGCTTCTTAAGAGCCTCCTCAATTTTTGCGCCTTTTTCCTCAAGTTCGGCATAGATATTCCGGTTGTCTCTTAGCCATGACAGGGTGGCTATGCCGGCTGCGGTTGCCACCGGATTGCCCGCAAGTGTTCCTGCCTGATATACCTTTCCTGAAGGTGATACCATTTCCATGATTTCCCTTCTGCCGCCGTATGCTCCTATCGGCATGCCGCCGCCGATGATTTTACCGAGCGTCACCAGATCCGGGATGACTCCGTAGCGCTCGGAGGCTCCTCCGGGAGCTATTCTGAATCCCGTTATCACCTCGTCAAAAATCAGCAGGGCACCGTATTCTGAGGTGATGGCCCTCAGAAACTGCAGAAATCCCGGAGCCGGTGGCACCACGCCCATATTGGCTGCCACGGGTTCCACTATTACCGTGGCTATTTCGTTTCCTGCCGCCTCAAACAGGTTTTTAACCGATTCGATGCTGTTGTAGTCGGCAATCATGGTGTCGGCGACCACGGCGGCCGGAACACCGATGCTGTCCGGAACTCCCGTGGTGATTCCGCCGGAACCTGCCTTAACCAGCATGGCATCACTGTGGCCGTGGTAACAGCCCCTGAATTTGATGATCCTGTTTTTACCGGTATAGCCCCTTGCAAGCCTTATGGCGCTCATTACCGCTTCGGTTCCCGAATTGACAAGGCGCAGGGATTCAATGTGCGGCATAATGGCGTTTACCAGTCTGGCAAGCTTCAGTTCCTTTTCAGTCGGAGCTCCGAAGCTTAGTCCGTTCTCAACGGCGTCACGTACCGCCTTAAGTACTGATTCATGGGCATGTCCCATAATGGCCGGTCCCCATGAACATACGTAGTCAATGTATTCATTGCCGTCGACGTCATGGATTTTTGAACCTTTTGCCTTCTCTATGAATCTCGGAATGCGGTTTACGCTGCGGTAGGCCCGCACCGGACTGTTTACTCCGCCGGGAATGAATTCCGCCGAGGCCCTGAAGAGAGCTGATGATTTTTCTTCATGCATATCTTTATTCCGGTTAATTGTCTGTCTCGTTAAGCCATTCCGCCACATCCAGCGCATGGTAGGTGATGATGAGGTCGGCTCCGGCTCTTTTCATGGAAATGAGATTTTCCATCACTATTCTTTTTTCGTCAATGTAGCCGGCCTGAGCTGCCGCTTTAACCATTGAGTATTCGCCGCTTACGTTATAGGTTACCACCGGAAGAAGAAATCTCTCTCTTGCCTCTTTAACGAGATCCAGATAGGCGAGAGCCGGTTTTATCATGATGAAATCAGCTCCTTCCTCAATGTCTGAGGCAATTTCCCTGATTGCTTCACGGCCGTTTGCCGGATCCATCTGGTATGATTTTCTGTCTCCGAATTTCGGAGCGGAACCTGCTGCCTCCCTGAACGGTCCGTAGTAGGATGAGGCAAATTTGGCACTGTATGACATGATCATCACGTCCTTGAAGCCTTCGCGGTCAAGACTGTCACGGATAAAGCCGACGCGACCGTCCATCATGTCGCTCGGAGCCACTATGTGGGCTCCGGCCCTGGCGGCCGTTACGGCCATGGAGGCAAGATAAGGCAGGGTTTCGTCATTGAGTATTCTGTTGCCGCTGATAAGTCCGCAGTGTCCGTGAGAGGTGTATTCGCACAGGCATACGTCGGCAATGACCGTGATTTCCGGATAGTTCTGTCTGATGAAGCTTACGGCTCTGTAGACTATGGAATGATCTCCCGATGAGGAAGAACCGCATTCGTCCTTGGTGAGCGGAATGCCGAACAGCAGTACTGCCGGAATTTTCAGGTCTCTGACCCTGTCCATAATTTCAGAAAGCCTGTCCAGTGAGTACTGGAATATTCCCGGCATAGAGTTTACCGGGGTTCTGATGTTCTCTCCGTCAGCAACGAAAACGGGATAAATGAGATCATCAGTGTCCACACTGTTTTCGCGGACCATTTTTCTGATAACGGGATTCTGTCTCAGCCTTCTTAATCTGTTACGCATTTAACTGCACTCCGTGAGTGTTATTCATCTGAAGGACGGTTTTTTTTCCAGTCCTTTTTTAAGGTTTCAAGTATGCCGGATGCAGAAAATTTTTCTGCCGTAAGCACGGGTATTGTATTAAGTTTTTCGTCCCTGTCCACGATTTTTCTGATTTCCCCGGCGGTTACATTACCGATGGCAACAATGGCCCCGGCAATCCTGACCTTTGAGAGATAAGGCCTGAAGTTGTGCACTCCGGATGAGCTGCCGAAAACCAGATAGTCAAGTGTCGGATTGTATTCTGGGGATTTGTCATCGGAAAGGTGGGCGGCAAGAGACAGGGAACCGTCATCCGCCTTTTCGTCGTATGTTTCGGTAAGGTTCTGCATCAGCGGTCTGTATAACGGGTAGTCGGAAAATCCGATGCCTGCTTCGGTAAGACTGCGGTAAAGACATTTTGAGCCGATGGTTGAACGCAGGGCGGCAACCCTCACGTTCTCCGGATGATTTCCGCACTCTGACAGAATATGATCCCTGAGAACCGCAGCCAGGGCATCCACCGAGTATTCATTCGGTACCAGATCGGCAAAAAGTCCGTGTTTTCGGAGCTCGTTTTCGGTACCGGAACCCACGGCGGCGAATCTGCATCCGGCAAGCGATCTGATGTCTATGTCGTGAGACGTCAGTTCGTCAAAGAACACGGAAACACCGTTGGCACTGGTAAAAACCAGCCATTCATGACTGAGTATGTCCGCAAGCTCACTGTCGGAAAGTCCGATGGGGGATATGCTGAGGTTTGGCAGCGGAAGCACCCTGGCTCCGTTGTCCTTAAGCAGCTCCGTCATTCTGCCGGTAAAGGAGGTGGAACCGGTAATGCCCACGCGGCAACCGCTGAGACTGTTATAGTCGCAATTCATGTCAAGAGCTGCGGTTCCGCCTACCACAAATACCGAAGGCGGCACCGGAGCCTCTTTCTTCAGTATTCCGGCAACGTTCCGGAGAGTCGCGTTGATTCTTCTTTCGGTAACGTATGTACCCGAGCTGACTATGGCGCATGGTGTATCCGGATCCATTCCGTACTCCATAAGTCCTGCGGAAATTTCCGGAATCCTGCGATGGGACATCATGAAAATCAGCGTGCCTTCCATTTTTGCATAAAGATCCAGATTCCTGATTTTGCCACCGTCCTTGGTGCTGCAGGTGATTACGTGAAAGCTGCGTGCCAGTCCGCGGTGGGTTACCGGGATGCCGGCCGATGACAGGGCAGCTATGGCAGAGGTTACGCCGGGGACGGTTTCGAAGTAAATTCCGTGCTCCCGCAGATACTGTATTTCTTCTCCGCCGCGTCCGAATACAAAGGGATCACCGCCTTTAAGGCGCACGACGATGTCATACTTTTCCGCCATTTTTCCTATTTCCCTGTTGATTTCCTCCTGCGGAAGACTGTGGTGGCCGGCTCTCTTGCCTACCGGAATGAGCAGGGCGTCGCTGCGGCACTGACACAGAAGATGATAGGAAATGAGATAGTCATAGAGAACTACGTCAGCCTTCTTCAGCAGGCTGAGACCGCGGCTGGTTACAAGGTCGCTGCTTCCCGGACCAGCACCGATGAGATATACCTTTCCGGTCATGTTCATTCCTCCGGTGTTGCGGTGAAAGAATGGGATCCGAGAAGCCTGTCGATAAGCTCTTTGTATCTTTTAGGATCGCCGGTGACACTGTCCGAGAACAGTCTGCCGTTTCGGAACAGAAAGTATTTAACCGTGAGCGTTTCCTCTTCTTCCGTACGCAGAGCGGAACTGAAGGCATGGACTCCGGTGGCTTCATGACATCCGGCACCTGTTTTTCTGAGTACCAGTCTTTCGGCGTCAAGAGCGGTCTGTGTTCTGCGATGAACCAGTTTTTCAAGAGAGGTGAACAGCCTATGATCCTTTCGCACCTGCAGGGCGATTATTCCCTGACCTCCCGCCGGTATGAATGAATCAGGCGGAAGTTTTATGTAGTCAAAGCATTCCTCATGGTCAAGACCGAGTCTTTTTATTCCTGCCGCGGCGAGAATTATGGCGTCATATTCACCGCTTTTGAGTTTTTCCAGTCTGGTGGGTACGTTGCCGCGAAGAAGTCTGCATTCGGCTTCAGGATATATCTTTTTTATGAGAAATTCCCTGCGGGGACTTCCCGTGCCGATGATTTTCGGAATATCGCCGTTTCGGGTTTTCGGCATGATGAGAACATCAGCGGGATCCTCTCTCGGAATAACGGCCAGCAGTGCGGTTTCAGAATGTACTTCGGAAGGAAGATCCTTGGCACTGTGTACCGCCAGATCCACTTTTCCCGCAACCAGCGCCTCTTCAATTTCTCCGGAAAAAACTCCCCGCCCGCCGATGGAACTGAGGGACACGTTACCGAATATTTCTCCTTTTGTGGTGAAGGTTACCGGATGAAACGACAGGTCGGAATCTGCCGTAAGTTCCTGCTGCAGACGTCTGATTACCATTTCCGTCTGGATAAGGGCAAGTCTGCTGCCCCTGGTGCCGATTTTAATTTCCGTCACTTGAAAACACCTTCCGTTTCTTCTGCAAAGTGCTCAATAAGAGCGTTGTATTCCTGATTGTCAGCAGGCTTTTTCCCTTCGGCAAGAATTTTCTTTCTGAGATTTCCGATTTCCGTTAGTAATTCGCCCGCATGACGCGGCAGTCTGTCGTCAAGTATTCTTCTGACGGCTCCTGAGACTCCGGGAGCTTTTCCTGAAGAGGAGATTCCTATGACCAGATCGTCTCTTTTTACCAAGGCCGGAAAGTAGAAATCACAGTTTTCGGGACAGTCCACCACGTTTACGGGGATGCCTGATTCATGACATCTGCGGTAGATACCGGCATTCAGTTCTCCGTCGTCGGTCGCTGCTATCACCAGATCTGCATTCAGGAGATCGTCATATGAAAAGGATCGCCGTTTCAGGGTTATCCGATCTTCAAGCTTCTGAAAATCTCCGGTGAATACGGGCGAGACCACGGTAATGTTTCCGGTATATTCGGCAAGCTGCTGCGCTTTTCTGCAGGCGACATGTCCTCCGCCCGCAATTAGTATTCTGTATTTTTCGAGATTTATGAATATGGGAAAAAAAGGCATCTTACACCTCCGCATGCCGCTGTCCGGTGAAAGCCGGGCCGGTATGGCCGTTCAGTGCGGAGGCTTGAGAACCGTATCGGTTTTCCATAACGTACGCCGGGGCAATCCGTCCGGTTTTTCTTCTGCTGATTTTTTCCGATATGTAGTTATGTATTTCCATGGCGCCGGTTCTGATGTCGTCGGCAACCGCACCGGCTTTTATGGATCTCAGCCTGCGGTGCTTCTCGATGATTCCGGCAAAATATGAATAGTCCCGCAGGGTCAGTCCGGCGATTTTACCCAGATCCGGATCAATGTCGCGGGGCACGCACAGATCAATGAAGAGGTATGGTTTTCCGGACACCAGTTCCCGAAGGCATTCATTGTAGGTAACGGTATAATGCGGAGATGCGGTAACGCTTATCAGTACATCGGTTGCCTTAAGATGTCCGTAGCGTTCGCCGTAGGCTATGGTATTTCCGTTTCCGCAGGTCTGTTCACCGGAATCCTGATGATTTCTTGATGTTACGGTTATTTCTCCGAAATTTCTGTTTTTCAGGGTTTTAAGGATGGTTGAACCAAGCTGTCCCGTGGCTCCTATCAGCATGATGCGGGGTGATGTGATGCCATTTGCGGACATAAAGGAGGTTATTTCATTGCATACCAGGGTGCTGTAGGATACGGCGGTATTGCTGAATCCGGCTCTTACCCTGATTTTTTTGGCATAGTGCTGTGCCTGCTGAAACATCTGATTCAGGTAGAAATCGGTAAAGCCGGCATTGTGTGCGAGGGTGTAGGCTCTGTTCAGCTGTCCGAGAATTTCATTTTCACCGAGATTCAGGGAGTCGAGACTGGTGGCAACATTCAGAAGATGTTCAACGGCACTGATGCCGGAATAGTATCTTAAGTAACGGCGTATTTCGTGAATGTCCGTATGGGTGAAGCTGCAGAGTGCGGAATCCAGTCTGCTGAAGATGTTCTGAATTCTTTCATTCTTCTCGCTTTCACCGGTCAGGGATTCAGGTTCCCTGTCCGTGAAATATATTTCGGTCCTGTTGCAGGTCGACAGCACCACGGCACCGTCAATTTCATTTTCCCCGGTAATTTTTTTTACCAGTGCGGGAATATCTGCCGGAGCAACGGAAATCCTGCTGCGGATCCGTTCATCTGCCGTTCTGTATGAAATGCCGAAGCAGTATATGGGTAGGGTGTTCATAAATTTAAATTGGCTTTGGCTTCCGGAAAAAAAAACAGCCTGCTGACGTTCATTTCATGAACAGGGGAGTCCATGTCGTCAGCTGACTGCTTATTATACTATTATCTTGCTTTAACGGCATGTATATCAGCCATTGTATGCAGCCTCAATAACTTTTTTGAATTCATCGATGCCGAGTCTTTCCAGAGTCGTTCTGAAACGTTCACTCGGTTTGGCATGAGTTGCAAAGTAGTCAATGGTGGCATCGGCAACCCTGAACAGTGTTTCCTTGTCCCTGATAATCGGAAGCAGGTTTTCGCCGCGGAAGATTCTGTTGCCGAACAGTCCGCCGAAGGAAACGACGTAACCAGGTTCCCCGGTCCAGGCATCTGCCGGACAGGACTTCACGCATCTGCCGCAGTTGTTGCACAGAGATTCCTGCTTGGTGATTTTTTCCTCTTCACTGAAGGCGAGGGCGCCTTCACGGCAGACCTTGGTGCATACCTTGCAGTTGATGCATTTTTCCCTGTCAAAGGAGACAATCAGGCCACCCTTGACGCCGAAGTCGTTCTCTTCGGCCTTAAGACAGTTGTTTACGCAGCCGGTAACTCCGAACTTGAATTTATGAGGAAGCTCTCTGCCGAAATATCTTTCACTGAGTTCCCTGGCCAGGGTGGTTGTGTCGATACATCCGCTCGGACATACGGCATCACCCTGACAGGCCGTGACGGTTCTTACGCGCGGACCGCATACGCCAGGATGAACTCCTCCCCTGGCAAGTTTGTCTTTTACTTCTTCAATGTCATCCACGTAAATGAACGGAATTTCAATACCCTGACGGCTGGTCATGTGTACGTAACCGTGACCGTACTGCTCCGCCACTTCGGAGACCGTTCTTATGTTTTCGGCAGTAAGATTTCCTCCAACCACCTGCAGACGCAGGGAAAAGTATCCTTTCTGCTTCTGTCTCATGAATCCGCCTTTTTTAAGTAAGGCGTAGTTAACACCCTTGGCCATTTATTTTTCTCCTTATGCGTAGTTCCGGTAATGCGTGACAATCTCCGTTAAAAGGAATGAGCCCATGCCGTCCGGTCAGTAATTCTGTTTAGATGCAGTTGTCATTGTTTTTGTTATTTGCGGCAGAGCAATGATTCTGCGGAAACGGTACATACGGCGCATGCGGATGACGCAGGATACATATGACGCATAAATAACGGCATAAAACAACCTGTGCGACCATGAAAACAGCTCCCCCCTTAAGGTTCGTAATGATGTCGGGGTATCATGGTGATTTGTTTTGGCAGCATGCACTGACTGCCGTGTCCGGTACTTTGTTTCCTGAGTACTTTCAGTTTCCGCTCAAGCTTTCTGCAGAAGTTTTATGAGGAAAGAAGGTCGAATTCCTGCAGATTGTCGGTAAATACATACAAAACAGACTAGTTTAGTATATTTTAAGGTTGTTTATAATCTTTTGTCAATATGAAACATGTCATAAAACATCGACATCCATACCCTCGTTTTTTGGAGGGAAGGCGGAGGTAGGATACGTTCCTGAAAATGTTATGCCAATCATGACGGTTCTGCCGTCAAGGTTGTTCCATACCGCATGAGGACGGGAGCCTTCAACCACAAAGGCTTCGTTTTCGTGAATGATTACCGTTTCGTCCTCATACTCCACTCTGGCCTAACCTGATGTAACGATAAACAGGTGTTATGAGGATGACTGTGCTTTTTGTCCAAGGAACCTATGGAATGGTGCGAGATGTGATGCGTTATGCTCAACAGGATAACGGCACATTGGATGTGGTGTTAAAAATGGTTAATCATTAGACAGAATACAGAAAATATTTCTTAGATAAATCTAAAAAATATATTTACATCACAAAATTGAAATCAGATGTCTCCTTTTGCTGTTCAAAAAAAAAACAAATGTAAACTTAAATTAAGAAGAACGACTAATGGAGGGGTATTATGTCTTTATCTGATGAAATCAATGAAGTGCTCGAAGCTGAGCAGAAGGAACAATTTAAGAAAAAGTTGGCAAAAAAGCTATTTTTTCGATACGAAAACGGAGAAGTGTATGAGATTTACAATTTAGCTTCCTACAGTGGGGACGACTTTATTCGTGATTTTTTGAATAAAAGTGGTGAAAAAATTTTAGAGAAATGGTCAAAAAACATGTTAAAAAGTGATACTGCAATTAATGATTTTGATTGCGAAAGTGCTTTTAAGGAACTGTTAGAATCATGCGATCGTAAAGCTGAGGTTGCTTTTGAAAAGCTTATTGACCGAGAAAGTCTGAAGCTTACCGATCTAGGTGCAAAGTTTATTCGAAATATTCCATGTGAGTTAGACACAATAGATCCAGAAACAATAGATTCAAAAACTCATTTTAGTGGAATTTTTAGGTTTTCGACTGTTACTGATAACCAAGTTGGTGAAAAGCAACAGGACCTTGGAGTAAAAAAAGTGCTGGAGGATTGTAAAACTAAGATCTACGGCGCTTTAAAGTGTCTGACGGAGAGTGTTCCTTGGTTTGATCCTGCTGCTTTTTTAGGTATGGAAGGAAATGTAATGGGTGATCCTATAACCTTTGCTGCAATGGTGTTTTCCGGATCAGCTGGTAAGAACGCTAAAGAATTGCGTGTTTTATTTGAAAAGGCGTTTGGTGATACAAAATATAGTACCAGAGCAGAAGGAGGTAAGAGCCAGTTTGGGGTTAGGTTCTGTCGTGCATATAAATTAGTAAAATTCCAATACTTTTTTATATTCTGCGCAGAGAAGTTCCGCACATTATAAGTACGATAAAATAGACAGGTGACTGCTGTGTCTTCGCCTGTCTTTTCGTTTAGGTCTGAAATACCTGTGAGAGCAAAGGAAGGAGATATATCATGCCATTACCATTTCTTGTATGGGGAGTAATTGCGGCCGGCGGTGCTATAGCTGGTGCCAAAACGATTAAAGCCGTAAAGGACAACAGTAGAGCTTCATATTACTCTGAACGTGCCAGTGAAATTATATCATCAGCTTCTGAGAAAGCCGATGAGTGCAGGAAAAGTGCTAATGAGTCCATAGAGTCTTTGGGAAGAGTAAAACTTGAGACGGTTGATCGGACAATCGGCAGTTTTCTGAAAACGTTCGGAAAAATAAAAAACGTTAATTTTTCGGAGGTAGATACAGTATCCGAGTTTAAAAATCTGAATCTGGACAGTGCCAATATAGCGGAGCTTTCAAAAATGACCGTAATTGCATCAGATGTCCTTAAAGGTACTGTAAGTGGGGGTTTAGCCGGAGCTGCCGCGGCTTATGGGGCTTACGGTGCCGTCGGCTGGTTCGCGTCAGCGGGTACGGGAACTGCAATTTCGGGGCTGAGCGGGGCGGCTGCAACTAATGCCACGCTTGCCTGGCTTGGCGGTGGAACTCTTGCTGCCGGAGGTGGAGGAATCGCTGCAGGAACAATGGTGCTTGGCGGTATTGTTGCCGTTCCGGCTCTTCTTATTCTGGGCTGCGTTATGGGGGCAAAGGCCAGTAAGAATCTTGAGGAGGCAAAGTCAAATTTCGCAAAGGCCAATGATTATGCCGAACAGATGGAGCTTCTGTGTTCGACCTGTAATAAGATTTCCGAACACGCAGACTTTATGCGAAAGGCTATAACCGTAATGGCCAAAGTATGTGATAGAGGGGTAGTAAATCTCGAGAAAACGATAGATGAGTACGGTACTGAATGGAACTCTTTTCCCTCTGATGCCAAGAATAAGGTGGCAGCGCTTGGGGCGGCCGTTAAACTGCTGAAAACGCTTCTTGATAAGAAAATACTTACTGAATCCGGAAAGCCTTCGGATGAATCAGATCCTGAACGTATTAAACAGGAATATCCGGATCTTATCGCAATTTCTTAGATCAGTACTGGTTTTACGTCCGTAACGGTGTTTTTATGACAAAGAAAAATCATTTCCCTGAAAACATGAAAAAAAGCAGGTTTGAAAGCCTGCTTGACGGAGCCATTCTCGGGGCTGCTAATGATCCTGTGGGCAGATACGGGGATGCCGTGAAGGAGCACCTGTATGTCTATACAGGTACCGATGCTGAAAATCATGCAATGGATCTTAAAAAGGGCCTTAGGGATATTGGTGAACATAAGATAAATCCGGAGTATGCGGAACAGAATCTTAAGCAGCAGTCGGGTTTTTCGGCTGAACTTAAGTATCAGGCCAGAAAGAATGCTGAATACAGGATTAACGGAGATAAGAGAAGAATAGTTGCCACCGACCTTAAGAACAGTGGCGGGTATGATGAGCTTTTTGACCATTATGAAACGAAGGACGGCAGAATAGTCAGCATGATGCAGATGAAGTTTGTCGGCAATGATGTTAAGTCATGTGTTGATAAGCTGATGTCCGGAGATTACCAAAAGTATATTGATAACGGAGCAGATTTTACCCTTCCTTCTGATTATTTCCAAACGGATGAAAACGGAGTTCCCAAGATTCAGTCAGAGCTTGACAAGCGAATCGATAAGCTTCAGAAGCAGATTGATTCGGGAAAATGTCAGGATGACGTAGTTAAGCAAAAATCCGAGCAGATAGATAAGCTTAAGAAGTTGAAGTCACGGGTAAAGGACAGTGGCATTTCCAAGGATGATGCCGTTTTTGCCCGTGAGCATCCTTTTCTTTCAACAGCTGCCGATGTCGTAAAACTATCCAACCGAGCAGGACTTGAACAGGCTAAAAATGCCGCGGTAATCGGTGGTTCAGTTGCCGTTATCAAAAATATCTGTGAGTATTACAGGGGGAATATTGACGGTAAGGATGCTGTCTGTGACATAGCAAAAACAACGGGAAAGGCTGCCGCCGGAGGATATGCCGTAGGTTTTTTCGGCTCTGCGCTTAAGGGGACAATGCAGAATTCAGGGAAGGATGTTCTGCGTAACCTTTCAAAAACCAATCTTCCTGCTGCCATGGTCAATATGACTCTTGAAGCAGGTAAATCCCTTCATGCCTATCTTAACGGTACCATAAACGGTGCCGAATGTCTGGAACGGATGGGACAGAGTGGTTTTTCAATGGTGGTGGCTTCGATGTCGGCAACGGTGGGGCAGGTAGTCATTCCGATTCCGATAGTAGGAGCTGTAATCGGTTCGGCTCTCGGTTATGCCCTGTCATCAGCATGTTACGGCTGTCTTGTAAGTTCTCTTAAGGACGCAAAATTATCCAGGGAAAACAGAATAAGGATAGAACGCGAATGCCAGGAACATATCAAATTCATCAGACAGTGTCGGGAAGAACTGGAGAAATATTTCGATGACAGACTGAATTTTTATAAACAGGCATTTTATGAAGGCTTTACTGAAATCAGCCGAGCCTGCGATACGGGGGATTACGACGGTTTTATAGGAGCCTGTAACAAACTGAACTCCAAGATGGGAGGTAAAAACATACAGTTCTCAAATACCAGAGAGTTTGATGAACTGATGAACTCTGATGAGGCTTTTGATTTATAGTTTTTCCGGATTTAGGGTAAAGGCTGGATTTATGAACTGTAGAGATTCTGAATTTTCCTGTGACAGATGTGGGGCCTGTTGCCGTTCGCTAAGAATGTTCGGTGATTTTTACTCCGATCTCGATGATGGTACGGGGTGCTGTCGATACTATGATCGCAACACCAGACTTTGCAAAATCTATGAAAGCCGTCCGCTGAAGTGCAGAGTCAAGGAAGGGGGAAAGGTTTATTTCCCCGATCTTTCCTATGAGGAATATATTCGAAAAACAAAGGAGATGTGCAGAATTCTTAAGGAAGTGTGTGAAAAACAGGGCTAGAAAACTACCCAAAAGGCTGTTTTTCGTAACATAAAGATTTGACATATGGTGCAATATGCTTTCCACCACCTACCTGAATAGTTCAAAAGATGAATTATTTGTAGCCGCAAAGCATATTATGGTATCTCAGTTTTTTTAGATATCTTAAGGTTGTTGTTTATTGTTGTGTGGTGTTTTGGTTTGAAATTGATGTTTTAGACCATTTACTGATTAAGGTAAAAAGTAGCTATTATGAGAAATTTAGGATGTATAGCATGGATAGTGATAATTTTTTAATTATAGGCTGGATTATTATTGGCATTATAGTAGCTGTCATCATAATACGTGGCTCATCAAAAAATAATACATCTAAAGCCTGTTTAATAAGGAAGGTGGATAATTCAGCTAAAGAGAAAGCCGAAGAAGAAGCTAGAAAAGAAGTCGAAGTAAGAGCTAGTGCAGAAGCTGAAGAAAGAGCTGGAAGAGAAGCAGAGGAAAGGGCTAGAAGAGAAGCAGAGGAAAGGGCTAGAAGAGAAGCAGAGGAAAGGGCTAGAAGAGAAGCTGAAGCAAGAGCACGAATGAACGCAATAAGAGATGCGGCTCAAGCGAGATTTGGCGGTTTTAATCAAGTCAAGACTAACGTGAACGTAGGTACAATCGGTCACGTAGACCATGGTAAGACTACTTTAACTGCTGCTATTACTACCGTACTGGCAAAGACCTTCGGTGGT
>CACWVT010000026.1 GCA_902764345.1 uncultured Ruminobacter sp. | reverse complement strand
AGTCCACCGCGTGGTGCTCAGACCGCTGCTCTGCTGTTCATAATACTGATTCAGCCACTGCTGATGCCTTGGATGTGTTTTAGTCATAAGATTATCTCCATAAAATACGGAGACATCTTAAAGTGTTGTTGTTGGAAAATGAATAACCCTAATTGCCTACACGTTTACGATCAACCATAGGTATGTTACAATCACGTCTGCCCGCAATGAATAACCTATGGTTTTCGGTGAAGATAAGATTTGATTACTGCCACAAGATCATCTTTCGGCATCCGGTGATATGCTCCGTGCCCTGCCACCTGTCTCACAACCCTTACATATTCAAATTTTTCCCTAACATTCTCATCGATTAATTCAATTTCCTTAACCGTTACGGTATTAAAAACATTCCCGCTGTAGAAGTTAAAATAAACTGATTTCGGAAAATATGTACTGTGAATATTAATGAATTCATGTAGACTAAGCATACCTTCGAAGCCTAATGGCTGTAACTTTTTCTCATCCTGATTATCATGTGTTTCAGGAGCTTTATTTGTTTTTCCCTTTTCCCCAGACAAACTGTCCTCTGTCTCATTCACCTGACCGTGTCCCACCTTATAGTCCAAATAGAGTTTTTTAAAATACTTGTAACGAAGAAGGGATGAAAGAATATAATCACAAACACAATAAGATGCTTTCATAAAGAAAGAAAAATAGACTGCCACCAAAGCCCCCGCTGCGAATCCAGTACAAAGTATTTCACCGTGTTCATCACCTATAATCTTCTCGATGTATTCTGCAAGATCTGGCAGAACACTGCGTCCTTCGTCATCAAAGAACCAGCTTCCGCTGTATTTTACCTGTTTATCCATATAAGGATCGCACACGTATATAACGGCGTAATCCGGAAAACATTCCTCATATTTATTAGCCATACTTCTTCCGTATCCCGGATAAAAACCCTGCTTTACGTTCAGAAAGGCGTTTTCGGGGAAAAAGATTACTACCCCGTTTTTAGCATTTTTCAAATTATGAACAGATAATCTGAAGCAGTCATTCACTACGTCTGAATTTCCATTTACGGCATGGCTGTTCATCGGAATAATATGCGTTGAACTGAAATCAGTAAGAGTAAACGCCAGACTGTAAAGCTCCATACTCTTAAAATCTGAAGGCAATCGTAGGTAAATCGAAAAAAAACAGGCATTTTCAGGAACATCCAACAGATTGTTTCTGTTGCACTTACACGTGATAATACTGATTTTTATACCGGTAGAATCATAAAAAAATACTCTGAAATTAATGTTCTGTTCCGATTTAACCGTTATACTTACCGGCAGTTTACCATCAAACAGAAAATCATTAACTTCAAATCTGGCTTCTATCGGTACACTCTGTTTATCCTCAATTTTGTTGAAGTATCTCTTTTTTATGACCACACAGGTACCGTCCAACGTTTTCTTTGAGGAAAAAGAATACAGACGGAGATTGTCATCAGACACAAGATACTTGTTCAGGGTATTGGAAAACAAACAGCATCCGATCCCACCGTAAAACCGTTCCTTAGCCAGAGGTTTCACGGAGAAATCATCATGAACATCCTTTCCGTGATCCCGGGAAACGTTAATATTCAGCATTCTGAGCTTTTCCCTGGTGAGGCGTTCCCTCTTTAAGCTTAACGGAACATAAACAGCCTTTGAAACATCCTCTGTATGATCAATCTGAATTTTTCCGGTATCTATGAGATCCTTGAGATCACGGGAATCGATAAGATCAAAATCCCTGCTCATCTTCTTGAGCATGATTCTGAATTCTTCCTTTCTGTCATCATCCCTGTAATATTCATAACCGCTCGGATCACGATACAGAAATGACCATGAATGCATAAGACATACGAGAAACTCATCCCTGGAGCTTACACTATACGGAATAAGGGATAACGGCCAGCTTCTGTATCTTACCAGACTGCACAGGGGATACTGATACCGAACCCACCAGTCATTTCTGGTGGATGACAGGAAGTTTCTTTCGGTAACCGGAACTTCAATTATGCCGTTTGACCATCTGAACGGTTTCTGCATATGTGCGGCGTAGGGACACTGACCTATAGCCTGTGAGGCCTGAGTATTATTAAAAGACAGTGGAATACCACATTCCTTAAGCACTTCGAGAGTCATGGAATTCCATCTGAAGGAACCAGAACGATAAGCATTCACTTTTCTACTGATAACCGCTTCAAGTTCTCCGGAAAAAGTCTTAATCAGATGGCGCAGTCTGTCCCTGTCCACCTCTTCATACTGATTAATCCACACGGGTTTAGATCTGAATCCCAAATTACTCCAATAGTCTTGTGGTAGATATTCGGGATGGAGATGAAGTTCCACGTCCTGACCATTTTCATCTAACCATCTGGCGACATCAAGAACCTCGGTCTTTCTGTCCAATGCCCCGCACATGTCTATAAAGAAAGTTATCTTTCCGTTGAATTCTTTTACGATAGAAGTCATTTCCCTGACACCGGCCACGCCGTTATCATGCTCGCCCCACATCAGACGTCTGACATGATCTTCCGTGGCTCTGTTGGGTAATGCTTCTGTATCATTGGTTATTAAAAGATATCTGTTCATAACCTTGTTTTTCCCGAAACGATTCATTTTCAATAAGGACAAAATTTATCACACGAACCCGAAATATACAATACAAACAGTTTATCGTGAAAGGATGCGGTAAATTTTTTCAGATTCAGTTTTAATGACATAATCCATATAACCTCCATTTCACTATATCAAAACCTGTTCCGGACTCAGGAAACGCAGGTTCTGGTTAAAAAAACCGGTTCACGTACAGAACATGAACCGGTTATGCATCAACCTTCGTGGAATATGTCTCTGGTATAAACCTTATCCGCCACATCCTCAAGATCTTCGCTAATTCTGTTGCAGATGATTATGTCGGATTTCTTTTTGAACTCGGCAAGATCCCTTTCAACTTTTGAATTGAAGAACTTTTCATCTTCAAGCAGAGGTTCATAGACAATAACGTTAACGCCCTTGGCCTTTATTCTCTTCATAATGCCCTGAATTGAAGACGATCTGAAATTATCGGATGCGGATTTCATTACCAGTCTGTATATACCGACGGTTTCAGGCTTTCTTGAAAGAATGTCGGCAGCAATGAAATCCTTTCTTACGGTATTTGATTCCACAATGGATCTGATAAGAGTATTAGGAACATCCCTGTAGTTTGCAAGAAGCTGCTTTGTGTCCTTCGGCAGGCAGTATCCGCCATAACCGAATGAAGGATTGTTATAGAAATCGCCGATGCGCGGATCCATTGACACGCCCTGAATTATGTTTCTAGTATCAAGCCCCTTCATTGACGCATATGTGTCAAGTTCATTGAAGAAAGGCACTCTCATGGCAAGATATGTATTTGAAAACAGCTTAACGCTTTCAGCTTCTGTCGGAGGCATGATAAGGGAAGGAATTTTTTCGGATTCGGTAAGAGCCACGCTCTTCATCATTTCAACATATTTTTCACCGAATGAGTTGTCATGAGTACCGATAATAACTCTCGATGGATACAGATTGTCGTACAGAGCTTTCCCTTCTCTCAGAAATTCCGGTGAAAAATGCAGCTTTTTCACTTCCATTTCTTTTGCTGTCTTTTCAGTGAAGCCGACCGGCAGTGTACTTTTCACCACGATTTCTGCCTCGGGCGCATAAACCTTAACCTGTTCAATCACACTGAGAACAGAATCAACATTAAAGTAATTAAGTTCAGGATCATAATTGGTCGGAGTGGCTATAAAAACAATGTCACTGCCTGAAAGAATTTCTGCAGCATCGGATGAAACACTGAGATTCAGATTCTTATTGGCCAGGTAATCACTTATAAAATCATCATGAATCGGGGAGACTTTATTTCTGAGCAGCTTTACCCTGTCTTCCGAAATCTCCAGCAGTCCCACGTTATACCGGGTTGCCAACAGAACGGATACGGATAACCCCACATAACCGGCGCCAACAACAGCTATCTTCATACACACATCCTAAAATCAGTTTAAGTAACGTATTTATTCTTCAGTAACAACTAATCTGCGACGGCAGAATAAAACCAGCCGCATTCCGGACATCCGTGCACGGAACCGGACGTAAATTAAAGGCCCGTTTTCTAACGGGCCCCGTCAATACATCGTATTATAAACGAATTTACCTTATCGGAAAGGATTTATCCGTCAGAATTTCAAATTCACGCCTGCATAGATGTCAAAAGAATCAAGTTCAAGCTTTTCATAGAAGTAGTGCTTGGACACATCGCCATAATCCACGTATCTGAATCCCACGTCAAAACCGAAGTTATCCGTGACCATAAGTTCGGTACCGGTCTTAACGTTAAATGCGAATTCTGAATTATGCTCGGTATAACCGTTTACGGTAGACTTGTTCTTCGCAAACCCCATACCGGTACCGACATACGGAACAAAAATATCATTTATACGATAGTTACCTATCACGTTGACAAACATGCCTGAAGACTTAACGGTCATGCTGTCACGGTAATATCTTTCACCGTTCCAGACATCAATGGCATAATCCTCATTATCAAGGAAGAAGCCTTCGGCTTCCACCTTGAAACCGAAACCTGATGAGTGATCAAATTCAACACCTGCATGCGGATTCACCACAAAAGCACTGCCGTCATCCACGTCATGGTAATGATCCCTGTGATGTGAATGATGAATATAGTTCATGTCGGTAAACGCCACACCGGCAGTTGCACCGATATATGGTCTGATTCTGAAACCTGAACCTTCATCGGCAGCCTGAACAGAAGCACAGGCAAGCAATGAAACGGCCACGGCACACGGAACAAGCTTTACACAAATCCTACTCATATTTATGCCCCCTTTCAAAAAATTAAGAACAAAAACCGAACACACACAACAATTATCTTCCTTATTTACCGTTTACACAAATTAAAGAAGCAGCTGTCGTTAAAAAATGTGTGCCGTGCATTGTACCGTGCACTCATTCATGAATACGGACGGTACTTCATCCGTGGACGGAAGCAGTTTTCCGATTCCGTACACGGTATTTCAGGAACGGTAACCGGCCGTAATTCATGCTCTTAATTACGAATCGGTTACATCAAACGTCAGGTTTCCGCATCACATGGCAGTTTTTAATCATAGTGTGAAGTGCGTACCCAAAAAATATCCTAATAAACTCAAAATGTGCTACAATTTTTTTACATGTTTGTGTATACGATACTTATATAACGATAATTGAGAATACCATGACAAGTCCTGCTTTAAAAACAGAAGGATATCTGATAAATACGCTGCATCTTGACAGATGCGATACCGCGTTCGTATGTGAATTTTTCAATCAGTGTCAGGGCAATGAAGCCCTGAAATCAACTCCTATCGTTCTGGCTCTGGAAAATGCCGGCGACCTCCACGGATTTGACTTCCATAAAGTCAGGGCTCACGCGGCGGAACTCGGATTTAACATCGTAGGCCTCAGTGCCACTCTGAATCCGAAAATAGCGCTATTCATAAAAACATGGAAACTTCCTGTTTTCATGCCGGGAGCCGTTGCCGGCGGAGCTTCCTCTGTTCAGGCGCAGACCGGTACCCAGTCCGCCCCGGCGGCACAGCATGTCCAGCCTAATCCAAAAGCCACAAACATCACCACAAGCAACGGCATTATCATCGGTTCAAGATCATCATCCGCATCAGCGGCTGCTCCGGCATCCGCAGCTGCCGTTTCACCTGCCGAAACAGCCGGTGACGAACCTAACCTGCACAGACCGAATGACATCATCATTGAAAATCCTTTCGGTATAGACGAAGACGACACCGCTCTTCCTGAAATCAAAACGGTTGAACACAGAATGGCAATGGGTCCAGCACCGTCAACCGTGGTGGTAACTCCGGTTAAACACGTTCAGCAGACAAACCAGATGCAGGCAAGAACCGAGATAAATTCCGCAACGGTAAGAAATGCCGAGCCGGTACGTCATGAAACCGTTCAGCAGAAGGTACCTAACATTCAGAATACCGCAGATGCGGCTGTTCCTCACATCGAAACCAATCCTGAAGTAACCATGATTCACGTTGGCAACGTACGCAGCGGCAACAGTCTGTATGCAAAGAACAAGTCCCTTGTGGTTATCGGTAACGTCGGTGACGGTGCCGAAATCGCGGCCGATGACTGCATATACGTATTCGGCAGTGTAAGAGGACGCGTTCAGGCCGGCGGAAGAAAGAATACGAACAGCATAATCTACTGCAGCGATTTCAGACCGCAGCTGGTATCAGTGGCCGGAATCTACTCCACCATTGAAAACATGCCTGAAAACGCCATTGGCAAAGGAGTGCTGGTTTCCCTTAAAAACGGGACACTGGAATATAAAATTCAGTAATGGAACACAAAGATGAACAAAGTGGTTTTTAATCACTGTTAAAATGATGTAACATGCGTTAAGATATGTTAGTCATCGTGAGCAGAAGCCACTTTAACGACAGATATCAGACGTTCCGTGACATGGTAAAACTTTAATGAACTTTCCCGTTCGTGCCGAGAGTTTGTTAAAGTTTTACGTTTGTAACCCAATACAAATTCATTAAAGGTTTCAGGCAACTGAATCCGCAAGTTAATTAACAAGGATATTGCATTAAATGGCAAGTGATTTAAATAAAGACGATGTAGAACTGGAAAACTCAGCCGCGGCTGAAGTCGAAGAAACTGCTGAAGAAACCAGTCAGGATGTTGAAAACGAAGCTGCTGAAGCCCCGGAAGAAATTGATTACAGTAAGGATTTCAACGCAAAGATTATTGTTGTCACCTCCGGTAAGGGCGGCGTAGGTAAAACCACTTCAAGTGCATCTATAAGTTCAGGTCTGGCACTTGAGGGCAAAAAGACCGCTGTTATTGACTTCGACGTAGGCCTCAGAAACCTTGACCTGGTAATGGGCTGCGAACGTCGCGTGGTCTATGATCTTGTAAACGTAATCAAGAAGGAAGCCACCTTAAGACAGGCTTTAATCAAGGACAAGAACTGCCCTAACCTTTTCATTCTCCCTGCTTCCCAGACAAGAGACAAGGACGCCCTCACCAAGGAAGGCGTACACCGCATTTTACGCGAACTTGACGACATGGGTTTTGAATACATTATCTGTGACTCACCTGCGGGTATTGAAACCGGTGCACTGATGTCTCTTTACTTTGCGGACATTGCAATCGTAACCACAAATCCGGAAGTTTCATCCGTAAGAGACTCTGACAGAATCATCGGCATTCTTGACTCAAAGAGCCGCAGAGCGGAATACGGTCTTGAACCGATTAAGCCATACCTGCTTCTTACCCGCTATGACCCTACCCGCGTAGACGGCGGTCACATGCTCAGCATGGATGAAGTAATCGAACTGCTTAGTATCGAGCTTATCGGTGTTATTCCTGAATCAAAGTCCGTTCTTGAAGCATCCAACCTCGGTAAACCTACCGTTTACATCAAGGGTTCTGACGCCGGCATGGCATACATGGATACCGTTAAGCGTATTCTCGGACAGCATGTAGACTTCAGATTCACTCAGAAGGTAGGTCTCTTCAAACGTTTATTAGGGAAGAAATAGCTATGTCATGGTTAACTGATCTTATTTACAGAAAAAAAGAAACCGCCAGCAGCAGCGCCAAGAGCAGATTACAGCTGGTTCTCATCCACGACCGTGAAAACCGTGACGGCCCTGATTTTCTGCCTCAGCTGAAGCTTGACATCATTAATGCCATCAAGAAGTATGTGCAGATTAATGATGAACAGGTTCACGTAAACGTTTCTCAGAAGAACGATACTTCAATGATGGAAGTTTCCGTATCTCTTGATCCTAAGTATGATGACAAGATTCCTGAATACCACGAACGCTATTCAGATGAAGATGACATCAACGCAATCAAGAGCGTAGGTGACAAGTAATTTCTGAAAAATAAAACCGGAAACAGCACCCGGTCTCCGGTTCGGAATCCCTGAAAAGATCCCTCATTAAAAGGTACTGTCCCCGTAAGTTGAACAGACTTACGGGGACAGTTTTATAAGGTTTACATTCCCTGCATTCTGCTCAAAAACAGTGTTCATCCAATAATAGAAGTAAGAAGAAAGAATAAATAAACAGACAGGCAATACCGGCCATTAATTTTTCAGACCGACACTTTAAAATGTTTCCGTATTCAGAAAAAACTCATGTCAGAATTAACAGCAGATTGAGATAATGCGGTACTGTCAGCCGTTCAGATATAGGCAAACATGCCCCGGCTGATGACATCCCTTAAGGAAATTCATTGAAGTGCAACAGATTCAGCCTTTATACCGATAATGAATCTGAGAATCATACTATAGGTTAAACATAACTGTCATCAGACTGAAGAGTATTATGAAGCAGACTGTCTTATCCGATAATCGAATCATAAGCAGTCCATGCTGAACCGAAACATCGACAGAGTAATTTTATCCTGTCGGTTTAATGCCGATGATTTTCAGATCGGTCGACCCAAAAATAAAAAAGACTCCAACTTAATAAGTTGGAGTCAAAACGTGCAATAGCACACGGGATAAAACTGATCACTTATACATGTAGCAAACACCGTGCCAACTTTTAAATTAGTTTAATTATATACAATAATATATTATATTTATATCTTTATCAAAGTTGACACATAAAACCGCTTCACAATTCTTTTTAAGTTTATTGCAAAACGCAATTATCTTTTGCATTTTGCAATAATGTTACTTATTTTGCATTATATTATGAATTTTGCAGGTTTTGAAATTTAAAAAAAAAGGACAAACTTTTTTTTTATTTTTGTTGGATTGGTTATAATTTAATCAATCAAACATAATTTTATGCCAAAATATAATTATTTTTTTAAAAGAAGCTCCTCACAGGCACTTATGTATTTATCCATTTTCCTCAATGTTTCTTTTGAGTGGTTCGGATCTTTAATAAACTGCTTTCTGTTTTTCTGAAGCTCCTTAATCATAAGTCTGATTCTGCTCTGAACAACATCATCCCTTATATAATCCCTAAGCCTTCTGCCGACATACTTTATACAAAAGGCTACCCCCGCTTCCCTGGACATAATCTCCTTATATCTGTTGCCGTAGCGGAGTTTTTCGCTTATATCGTATATCGCCATAAGGTAAGGATATTTGTCGTAGGCATCATATACATAATCCTGTAAGCTTCTATCCTTATCACGGCCGTGAGCATCCTTTATTTCCTGCTTCAGAACCTTGGCCGGCAGAACATTTTCAATGACAACAGCCTCATCCACGCGCAACTCGACAATCCTGCGCAAGAGCAGTTTTTCCAGTTCGGTTTTTTCATAACTTACTATGTCGTTATCCACCGAAGATGAGCGTTTGCCGAAAATTTTTTCCAAAAACACCATAGTCGCTCCTTTGTTTTTTCTAGTTATTTTTTCCGCTCAAGAATGTTCTGGAGAAAAATTCATATCTATATAATCCATAACACAGCATGAATCTTAAAACTCTGTTAAATTATTCTTCATTCAGCTTCACGTTCTCCGACATAGGGACTTTACAGAACCTTTCATGACGAAGCGAAGCCATTGCCTATTATAATAAATGACGGCGGACATATTGTTACGGGAATGTAAAATTAAGACATCTAACATGATTTCCGGGCTTTTTTCGGCTTTTTACATGAATAACGTCTCATTGTGTTTACTTATATTTTCCGATTAATGGGTCATATTCCTTCCCGGTTTAACGGACTGCATACTTTCTCTCAATAGCAGGTATCGTATTTTGTTCCACGTCACTTCTGCAAAATTATCCCATTTTAAGTTCAGTGAGATTAGGTTATCCGTGCTAATATCATGTAAAAACACCGAGGAGATATTTCATGGAAAGTATAATAACAAACAACATATGCATGCCACTGGCACTGACGGTCATTGCCGGACTTTCAACAGGTGTCGGCAGTATCATAGCTGTAGTAAAAAAGAAGCTAAGCAGTTCCTTCTTTTCAGTATCTCTCGGATTTTCCGCCGGCATCATAATATTTGTATCTCTCGTGGAACTCTACGACAGTGCCAGAAAATCTCTTTCGGCCGTAACCGGGAATGATACGGCAGGAATTATCACCCTTCTGTCATTCTTCGGCGGCATTGCGGTAATTGCCGTCATCGACCTTCTGATCCCTGAACCGGAAAATCCTCACGAATTCAAAATCACGGATTTAAGAAAAACAGGACATGAAGCTGATTTTGAAAAATACAAACCTCTTAAACGCATGGGATTCATGATGGCTCTTGCCATCGGCATTCATAATTTTCCGGAAGGCTTTGCCACCTTCATGGCAGGAACAGCCAATGCTTCCATAGCTCTCTCCGTCACTCTTGCCATAGCACTCCACAACATTCCCGAAGGCATTGCCGTAGCTGTACCGGTGTACTTTGCGACAGGCTCACGTAAGAAAGCATTCTTCTGGTCTTTTCTGTCAGGTCTTGCCGAGCCTATCGGTGGTCTTCTGGGATACGCCGTATTTTCGGGATTCAACAGTACAATGATACTCGGAATCACCTTTGCATTTGTGGCCGGCATAATGGTTTACATAGCCATAGACGAGCTTCTTCCTTCAGCCGAGAAATACGGGCAACACCATCATGCAATCCTGGGTTTTGTCGCCGGCATGTTTCTGATGGCCGTGAGCCTGCTGGTTTTTGAGATAATATAGTCCGGAAGGCACACATACAGTTCTGAAAACCTGACACCTAAAGAAAAATCACCTAACCTGAACACGAACAGGAACCGTATCCAACGTTTTGGAACGCACCTTCCACAGCAGGTCCAAAACGCCCCGGTGCCACCAGTTTCCTTCATCCGGCATGTCAGAAATTTTACGAACAGACCTGAAATAAAAAGGCCACGCCGTCTTCTGAGACAGCATGGCCTTTTAACCGTTTTCCGGTTTTAACTGAGTAAAACCGATAACCTAATTAATGAATATTATTAATTGGGGTACCGTTAAGAGTACATGACGCAATTCCCTTGGTACACATGAAATTGGTTACGTACTTATCAGCGAACTTGTTCTTGTCATTGTTTGAAATGAACTGCTGAACCATACCGAAGCTCTCAAAATCATTGGCAAGGCTGCTCATGAGAGCCTTGTCAAATTCAAGGTGAGAATCGATTTTGGTATTCTGAACCATGTCCATCTGATTGGAAAGCTGACCAAAATCCAGCACGTTATCAAAAACAATCTTGCCGTTATTCAGAACAGTATTGAATGATACCTTCATGGTGGCACCGCTCAAAACCTTGAACATAAGATTCATCTGAGACTGAGAATCAAGTCCCTGTACGCAGCTCTGGTAACTTCTTCTGCCACAGATTTTCAGATATTCGCTACCATTAATGTTGTTAATGGCAACCTTAAGACTTGAATTTTCGAAATCAAGATGTACGTCATCCATGTCATATACGAAGCTGCCAACAGAAATTTCAAATTCACCACTTACTTGTTTTGACATAAATACGTTAAAATCAGGTTCCGGTGCAACAATCTTCATATTCTTAACGACAACACTGCCGATTACGTCCTTCTCAACAGCAGGTTCTACGGAAGCCTTTTCGTTGACGTTCCCGTTTTCATTTGCTGCGGATTCAGCATCAGTTTCCTCCTGAGATTCTGCATTCGCATTTTCTGCAGGTGCGACAGGAGCTGCCGGCTTGTCACCAATCAGGTAGACGCTCATTTCATCAAGAGTACCGGTCTTTTCATCTGAATTCAGATTTGTCAGGTTTACACGGAAATCAGAAGATTCAATACTCAGACTCTTAATCTGTGAACGCACTGACTTTCGTACAATGGCTTCAACACCTTCTGAAACATTACTGAAAGAAGATTCCCATACGGCATCAGACCAGCTTGCCGTAATATCTCCTTCCTTAAATGAATAAGCAGGAATGGTAAACTTTGAATCTACAGTATCCTGAAGGAATGAATAATTTGATTCAAGCTTCAGGGTCTTAAGATAATCAATCAGACCGGCATTTGAAATATCAAGGGAATTTCCGTCAACGGTAATAACGGAATCAACTGAGGTCAGACCGTATGAGTTTTCCTGAACAAGACTGAAAATCTTGGCAGGACCGTTATAGAAATCATATCTGTAAACATCACCCAGAAATGATCCTGCTGACTCATCCTTCTTGAAATCAGCAGATATATTGGTTTTAATCATTGCATGATTAAATTCGGTTGTAAAATCCTTACAGAACTGTCTGTTCTTGTACTTTGCGAATGAAGGAATACCTATTGCGGCACCGGCAACTGCAGTGGCACATAAAACGCCGGCCACAATAAGCCACTTAGCGGTACTGCCTGAAGACTTCTGCTGTTCTTCCTGGTAATTATCCATGTTATCTATTTACTCCTTTGCGTAAGCAGGTTAATTTTGTGACTGTCCATAAGACAAAGATAATTATACAAATCAGCGATGATTAGTCTTCCGTTTTACCCCGGAACTCCGGGCAGTCACGACGTGACTGTCGAAAACACCTTCTGACGAATGAAGCGGGAGCACCTAGACTTCATACCTCTCCGGGTTCCGTGGAAGCACTAAAAAAATACCCCATCAACTGAATATTAAATTATTTTCAATAATTATAACATTTTTTACAAAACATCTATACATTTTTGGATGACAGGCATGCATCGACGTTTTAAGGAACTGACTTAAGGCTGTTCTCTGGCTGTTACGCTGAATGCTGACGGCCTTTCAAAAACATTCTGCATAAAAAAATCTCCCGAATCATAAGCTTCGGGAGATTTCGTATTTTCAGATCCTAGACCTTAATCAGTCCGTTATCAGTTGGTAAAACCACCGTCAACGTCTCTTAAAGCCTGAGCAAGCTTTTCCTGTTCCATCTGCTCTGCAGACATGCTTTCAAGTCTAGCCTTTTCAAGGGCAGCCTTACGTGCAAGCTCACGTCTGCGCTGGTGATAGCTGAAACCGGTACCTGCAGGAATCAGACGGCCAACGATTACGTTTTCCTTCAGACCGCGGAGGTCATCGATCTTACCTGCAATTGCAGCTTCGGTGAGAACCTTGGTGGTTTCCTGGAATGACGCAGCTGACATGAATGATTCAGTGCTTAATGCAGACTTGGTGATACCTAACAGGATATGGCGATACTTGATAGGTTCCTTCTTCTGGGCAATGAGCAGTTCGTTGGCCATCTTAACGCGTGATACTTCAACGGTATCGCCGTTTAAGAATTCCTCGGAATCACCCTTGTCAAGAATTTCACACTTACGAAGCATCTGACGGGCAATCATTTCGATGTGCTTATCGTTAATCTTTACACCCTGTAAACGGTATACCTGCTGAACTTCAGACACGATATAGTTTGCAACGGCCGGAATACCGCGTAAACGGAGGATATCGTGCGGAGATTCAGGACCTTCAGCAATAGGTTCACCGCGCTGTACTTCATCACCTTCCATTACGTTGATATCACGGTTCTGTGGAACAGAGAATTCAACTGGGAGGAGCAGATTACCGTATTCGTCCTTAGCACCTTCCTTAGGAGTGATGATAACCTTTCTCTTCAGACGGTTTTCACGACCGAAGCTGATAACACCTGATTCTTCGGCAAGAATTGCAGGTTCCTTAGGAGCACGGGCTTCAAAGATATCGGATACGCGTGGAAGACCACCGGTAATATCCTTGTTACCTGAAACCTTCTGAGGAATGGTTGCAATCACGTCACCTACTGAAACATCCTGACCTTCGATAATACGAACGATTGACTTAGGATGCAGTGTGTATGAAACAGGATTACCCTTGGCATCACAGATTACGTTGCCATCATCGTCAACGAGTTCAACGGCAGGATGCATGTCCATGATTGACTTGTAGTTTGCATACTGTGACAGGTAGTGCTTGTAGGCCTTTTCCTGAGCATCGTATTCACGAACTCTTGCCTTGTATTCAGCCATCTTCTTATCATAGTTTTCATCGTCAACCTTAGGCATTACAGGCGCATCCTTAGGCTTGCCAGGATTTACCGGAGCAGTCATACGGTGGCCGCTTTCACGAACTTCGATGTATGAGTTACCGGTACCTTCTTCATCCTTACGGTCAACGGTAACACCGATTTCCATATCCTTGAAGCGAACCTTACCGGCATATTCGGTAATGGTTGGGTGGTTGTGGGCATCCCATTCTGCAACGGTCTTACCGCTTACAACCTTTTCACCGTTTTTCACGAAGAGTACGGAACCGTATGGAAGCTTGTGTGATTCATACTTGGCATCATCAACATAGAGATGTGCGGAACGTGAAACAACAACAAGACGGCCGTCTGGTCTGGTTACGGTACGTGCGTCAACGATTACCTTACCTGCGCGCTTAACAACAACGGTATTTTCAACTGCAGTACCGGATGCCGCACCACCGATATGGAAGGTACGCATGGTAAGCTGGGTACCAGGTTCACCGATTGACTGAGCAGCCATAACACCGATTGCTTCACCCTTGTTAACCAGGTGACCGCGTGCGAGGTCGCGACCGTAACACTTAGCACAGATACCGTACTTGGCGTTACAGGTAATTGCAGAACGAACCTTAACTGAGTCAATTCCGTTTTCTTCAAGAAGATCACATAAATCTTCAGTCAGCATGGTGTTGTAAGGAATGAGGATTTCATCCTTTGTACCAGGCTTGATGATGTCATCGGCAACAACACGGCCGAGTACACGATCCCTTAAGGTTTCAACGCAGGTATTGCCTGAGTAGATAGCCTTGATTTCAAGACCGTCATGGGTACCGCAATCGTCCTCGTTAACAACCAGGTCCTGAGCAACGTCAACAAGACGACGGGTCAGGTAACCGGAGTTAGCGGTCTTAAGTGCGGTATCTGACAGACCCTTACGGGCACCGTGGGTTGAAATGAAGTACTGTAAAACGTCCAGACCTTCACGGAAGTTTGCGGTAATAGGAGTTTCGATAACCGCACCGTTAGGCTTAGCCATCAGACCACGCATTGCGGCGAGCTGTGAAATCTGCTTTTCACTACCACGAGCACCTGAGTCAGCCATCATGTAGATGTTGTTGAATGATGCCTGGGTTTCTTCTTCACCGAGAATGTTTACTGCCTTTTCAACCTTGAGGTTGTTCATCATTTCCTTGGACAGTCTTTCAGAAGCGCGTGACCATACGTCAACTACCTTGTTGTAACGTTCGCCACCGGTAATCTGACCTTCATCGTATTCGTTCTGAATCTTGGTAATTTCATTTTCAGCAGAACCGATGATGCTCTTCTTTGATTCAGGAACAAGGATGTCGTCGGTACAAATTGAAGCACCTGAGAGCGCTGCAAACTTGAAGCCGGTGTACATGATCTTGTCCGCGAAGATTACGGTTTCCTTAAGACCTAAAGCACGGTAGCAGTTATTGAGCAGTGCACCGATCTTCTTCTTTCCTAACGGTACGTTGGAAACGTACTTGAACCAGGTCTTAGGATTTGCAGCAAGCTCTGCTTCCTGTTCAGCGGTAAGCTTCATTGGAGGATCGATGAGATCGAAGCTTAATCCCTTCGGTAAAATCAGGATGGAAAGAATAGCACGACCGATGGTGGTGTTACGGATTTCAAAACGTTCTTCGTAACTGCCGTCCGGCTGCTTGATCCATTCTCTGATACGGCACTTTACACGAGCCTGAAGTTCAGCCTGACCGGTACGGTACAGTCTTTCAGCTTCTTCGGCATCGGCAAGGATCATACCTTCACCCTTTGCACCAACGCGCATACGGGTCATATAGTAGAGACCGAGCACAACGTCCTGTGAAGGAACAACGATAGGATCACCTGATGCAGGTGACAGCAGGTTGTTGGTTGCAAGCATGAGTGCACGGGCTTCGAGCTGAGCTTCAAGAGTCAGTGGGAGGTGAACAGCCATCTGGTCACCGTCGAAGTCCGCGTTAAAGCCGGTACATACCAGCGGATGCAGACGGATTGCCTTACCTTCAATAAGTACAGGTTCGAACGCCTGAATACCGAGTCTGTGCAGAGTTGGCGCACGGTTCAGCATTACAGGATGTTCACGTACTACTTCGTCCAGTACGTCCCATACTGCGGCATCCTCTCTTTCTACCATGCGCTTAGCAGCCTTGATGGTAGTAGCGAGGCCCTTCTTTTCAAGACGGCCGTAAATGAATGGCTTGTAGAGTTCAAGAGCCATCTTCTTAGGCAGACCGCACTGATGCATACGGAGGAATGGACCTACGGTAATTACGGAACGGCCTGAGTAGTCAACACGCTTACCGAGGAGGTTCTGACGGAAACGGCCCTGCTTACCCTTAATCATGTCAGCAAGTGACTTTAAAGGACGCTTGTTGGAACCGGTTACCGCACGACCGCGACGACCGTTATCAATGAGCGCATCAACAGCTTCCTGAAGCATACGCTTTTCGTTACGTACGATAATGTCAGGAGCGCATAATTCGTTAAGTCTCTTCAGACGGTTGTTACGGTTGATAACGCGACGATAGAGTTCGTTCAGGTCTGAAGTTGCGAAACGACCGCCTTCGAGCGGAACCAGAGGACGCAGATCAGGAGGAAGAACCGGTAACACGGTTAAAATCATCCATGCAGGATCGTTCTTGGAAGCAATAAAGTCCTTAACGATATTCAGACGACGGGTCAGGTTCTTTCTGTTGGTTTCTGAACTGGTGGTTTCAAGCTGCTGACGGATATCAGCTTCGATCTGATGAAGATCAGCCTTCTTCAGAAGTTCGAGCAGGGCTTCAGCACCCATCTTTGCTTCGAATTCTTCGAAGTGCTCGTTAATCATGTTGTAATATTCTTCTTCAGTAAGGATCTGACGTTCGTAGAGATCGGTGTCACCAGGATCGGTTACGACATACTTTTCAAAGTAAAGCACGCTTTCAATATCGCAGAGCTTCATGTCGAGAATAAAGCCGATACGGGATGGAAGTGACTTAAGGAACCAGATATGAGCTACAGGAGCAGCGAGCTCGATGTGACCCATACGTTCACGGCGAACCTTAGCCTGAGTAACTTCAACACCACACTTATCACAGATGGTACCGCGGTGCTTTAAGCGCTTGTACTTACCGCAGAGACATTCGTAGTCCTTGGTAGGTCCGAAGATCTTGGCACAGAACAGACCGTCTCTTTCCGGCTTGAAGGTACGGTAGTTAATGGTTTCAGGCTTCTTAACCTCACCGTATGACCATGAACGGATCTTGTCAGGAGAAGCAAGACTGATTCTGATGGCGTCGAATTCTGAAGCGTCTTCGTGCTTCTTTACACCGGCACTGCGGCTGAATTCAGACATTTTACGGTCGATTCCTGAAGCGGCGGAAGACATGCTGTCCATAAAGTTTAAGCCGTCATCATTATTCTGTATTTCATTAATACTCACAAAAAAACTCCTTCAGGCCCCCCGGATTACCGGGGAGCATTTAACTTGTTACTGCTTGTTGGTTTCAGGAATGGTGTTTCTGTTTTCCATATCGATATCGATACCGAGGGAACGAATTTCCTTGATTAACACGTTGAATGATTCAGGAATTGTTACATCCATTGTGTAATCACCGTCAACAATATTCTTATACATCTTGGTACGACCGTTTACGTCATCTGACTTAACGGTAAGCATTTCTCTTAATGTATAGGCAGCACCGTAAGCTTCAAGAGCCCACACTTCCATTTCACCGAGACGCTGGCCACCGAACTGTGCCTTACCGCCGAGTGGCTGCTGGGTTACCAGAGAGTAAGAACCGGTAGAACGTGCATGCATCTTGTCATCAACAAGGTGATTCAGCTTGAGCATGTACATGATACCAACGGTTACCTTACGTTCGAACGGTAAACCGGTACGGCCGTCATAAAGGGTGATCTGGCCTGATTCAGGTAAATCTGCAAGACGCAGCATTTCCTTGATGTACTTTTCTTCGGCACCGTCGAATACAGGGGTAGCTACAGGCAGACCGTCTCTCAGGTTTTGTGCCAGAGTCATTACTTCTTCATCGTTGAGAGAAGAAATATCAACGCCCTGAGCGTTACCGCCGATGTCGTAAATCTTCTGCAGGAATTCACGGTGTTCAGCAATTGCACGCTGTTCTCTGATCATGCGGTCAATCTTTTCACCGATACCCTTGGCAGCAAGACCGAGGTGAACTTCGAGCACCTGACCGATGTTCATACGTGAAGGTACGCCCAACGGGTTCAGTACGATGTCTACAGGACGACCGTTTTCATCATAAGGCATGTCTTCAATAGGACAAATCTTTGAAATAACACCCTTGTTACCGTGACGACCTGCCATCTTATCACCAGGCTGAATATGACGCTTAACGGCAAGGTAAACCTTAACCATCTTCTGTACGCCAGGAGCGAGATCGTCACCCTTGGTGATCTTTCTCTTATGAGCTTCAAGCTTAGCATCGTATTCACGCTTTAACAGAACAATCTGGTTCTGCATTTCTTCGAGACGGCGCTGTGCGTCTTCGTTGTTCAGAGACTGGCTGAACAGATCTGAATCTTCGATTGCGTCAACATTCTTAACACCGTTCTTTTCAAGGAGGTGACGAACGTTACGGTAGATACCTGAACACAGGAAGTCGAGCTCTTCGTTGAGGTCCTTCTTGGTCTTGGCAATCATGTTTTCTTCAATCTGCTTAGCTCTTTCGTCCTTTTCAAGACCTTCACGGGTAAATACCTGAACGTCTACAACGGTAGCGTGAGTACCGGCAGGAACACGTAATGAGGTATCCTTAACTTCAGCAGCCTTTTCACCGAAGATTGCGCGTAAAAGCTTTTCTTCCGGAGTTAACTGGGTTTCTCCCTTAGGAGTTACCTTACCTACCAGAATATCGCCACCCTTAACTTCGGCACCGATGCATACGATACCAGACTTATCCAGTTTGCTGAGAGCTGCTTCACCTACATTCGGAATATCTGCGGTGATGTCTTCAGCACCGAGCTTGGTGTCACGGGCGGTACAGGTCTGTTCAATAATGTGAATGGTGGTTAAACGGTCTTCGTTAGCAACTCTTTCAGAAACCAGGATGGAGTCTTCGAAGTTGTAACCGTTCCAAGGCATGAACGCAACGCGGAGGTTCTGACCGAGAGCAAGTTCACCGAGGTCGGTTGAAGAACCGTCGGCGATAACGTCACCAACCTTAACGATTTCGCCAAGACTTACGCAAGGACGCTTGTTGAGGCAGGTGTTCTGGTTAGAACGGGTGTACTTGGACAGATTGTAAATATCAATGCCCGGTTCACCGTCACGAACTTCTTCAATGTTTACCTTGATGATGATTCTTGCACCGTCAACGTAGATTACTTCACCACCGTGCTTTGCAATGGTGGTAACGCCTGAGTCAACGGCTACCGCTCTTTCCATGCCGGTACCTACGAACGGCTTTTCAGACAGTACGGTAGGAACAGCCTGACGCTGCATGTTACAGCCCATCAGTGCACGGTTAGCGTCATCGTGTTCAAGGAACGGAATGAGGGAAGCTGACACGGAAATAATCTGCTGTGGAGACACGTCCATGTACTTAACATCACTTGCATGCTTAAACACTGATTCACCGTGTTCACGGCAAGGAATCAGATCTGAAGTGAAGCGGCCTTCGCTGTCGATTGGAGCGTTAGCCTGTGCAATGATGTATGAACCTTCTTCAACTGCTGACAGGTATTCGAAATCATCGGTAACCTTTCCGTCAACAACGCGGCGGTACGGAGTTTCAAGGAAGCCGTACTCGTTGCAGCGTGAGAATACTGACAGTGAGTTGATAAGACCGATGTTCGGACCTTCAGGAGTTTCAATCGGACACAGACGACCGTAGTGAGTTGGGTGTACGTCTCGAACTTCGAAGCCGGCACGTTCTCTGGTAAGACCGCCAGGACCTAAAGCACTGATACGGCGCTTGTGAGAGATTTCTGAAAGCGGATTGTTCTGGTCCATGAACTGTGAAAGCTGTGAACTGCTGAAGAATTCCTTAATTGCGGCACTTACAGGCTTAGCATTGATTAAGTCATCAGGCATTAAGGTTTCAAGTTCATTCTTGTTCAGACGATCGGCTACAGCCTTCTGAATTCTGAGAAGACCGATACGGAACTGGTTTGCAGTCTGTTCACCTACGCTGCGGATACGGCGGTTACCCAGATGGTCGATATCGTCCACGCTGGCCTTACCGTCACGAATCTTGATAAGGTAACGCATTACCTTGATGATGTCGCCGTTGGAGAGAACAGGTGAAGGAGCGCTGAATGCATAAGATGCAGAGGGCTTTGAAGGAATTTCAATTTCACCGTCAAAGTCAGCAACGTTTTCATTCAGAGACAGATCCTTGATCTTAACCGCAAAGGCATCCTTTACGGAACCGTCAGCAAATTTAAGCTTGTGAATGTAACGGCCTTCGTTGTCGGTTGCCTTTTCATTGGCAGGAATTGCCATTCTGTCGATTGAATCGAAGAACTTGAGGTAACCGCGGACAGGAATGCCGGTAGGAATGAGTGAACCGGTACCTGATTCGCCGAGGAGCTTCTTTGCACGCTTGAAGAATTCAGGGAACTGGCAGTATGCAATACCGTCCTTGAAGTATACCGGAGCTTCAGGGGTATTGAATTCACCGTTTTTGATCATTGCCTTAACGGCTTCAGAAACGGTAAGAGATTCCTTGAAGTGTTCATCGAACTTCATACGGCCCACGTCTGACAGATCGTAACGGTCGTTATCGAAGAACATTCTCTGAACGTAATCGCTGGCAACGTCCTTTTCAAGACGGTCACCAGGACGCATCATGCCGTAAATTGCGAAAATTGCTTCTTCACGGGTCTTGGTGGTATCGTTGTTCAGAGTGCTGGAAATGAACGCACCGGTATCAATGATTGAAGTGAAGATGGTTTCAAACTTCTTGATGCCGTTTTCGGTAAGAGCAGCCAGGGTATCGAGAGTAACCTGGGTATTGCATTCAGCAATGATGTTGCCTTCCTTGTCGTAATAGTTCTTTGCAAGAACCTTATCAACGATGTATTCGGCAGGAATTTCGATTGCAGGAACCTTGTGGCCCTTTGAAATTTCAATGAAGCTCTTGAATTCTGACTTTTCAAGCTTGTCGATGTGACGCTTGGTGATCTTCTTGCCCTTTTCGGCAATAACAACGTCACCGCCCTTAAGGTCGAATGGAAGAACCTGACCCTGAAGTCTTTCAGGAATCATTTCCATTAACAGCTTCTTGCCCTTTACTTCATAGAAAGTGGTATTGAAGAAGGTATCAAGAATCTGTTCGTTGGTGAAGCCGTAAGCACGGAGCAGCTGAGTTGCTGGAAGCTTACGCTTGCGGTCGATACGTACGAACAGGTTGTCCTTGTGGTCGAATTCAAACTCGAGCCATGAACCGCGTGCAGGAATGATACGTGAACTGAAGATGGTACGGCCGGGATAGTTCTTACCCTTGTCACTGTCGAAGAACACGCCAGGAGAACGGTGTAACTGAGATACTACTACTCGTTCAGTACCGTTGATGATGAAGGTACCGTTTTCGGTCATGAGCGGAATTTCGCCCATGTAAACTTCCTGCTGCTTTGCATTGATAACCTTCTTTCCGTCCTTTTCACGGAGGGTATAAAGAAGAGTTACGCGCAGAGGAGCCTGATATGAAGCACCGCGGATTAAACATTCCCTAACGTTGAATTCAGGTTCACCGAGTCTGAACTTGATATACTCAAGAGAAGCCTGGCCATTCTGGCTCTTGATTGGGAAAACACTGCGCAGTGCATCGGACAGACCGCAATCGCCGTTTGAGTTCGGGGTAATGAACTGGGCGTATGAATCAACCTGGGTTGAAATCAGATACGGAATGTCAATGAACTGAGTCATTTGTCCAAAATTCTTACGAATTCGCTTTTTCTCAGTATTAGATATCTTCATTGAAAAGATTACTCCAAAGATTATTACTAATTTTGTAGACTTAAATACAATTTAAAAATTTTTAAACTCTCATCAGCTTATTTTAAGATTCTGCTGTCAGTCGTGGCCAAGGTCGGGGTAATACGCGTCTACCGGCCTCTTTCCGACATCCTCCTTTAAGGAATCCCATGAACGGAAACAATCCGCTTATTCTCTTTATATACAGCCTGTTTTCAATGCTTTGAACGCATTTTGAACAGCTCGGAACGTCATTTCTTAAAAATTAAGCGTAGATAAATTCAGAATTATAACAAAAATTTCTGATGTTTTGGAATATTTTTACTCTCTTGAATTTTTTATACGGATTTTGATTGTTTTTTAATCAATCAATTCAAAAAACATGTATGAATTCACAATTTTCAGACATTCATAACACGTGGTGGAACGGTTATTGAAACAGGCTGTATTTCCACCAGATACCCCGTTACGGAAAAATTCCGGAAACAATCCTTTCCGGAACAGTTTCGGCTCAGAAAGATTCGCGCTCATTATTTCTTATCTGCAGTCGTAAACAAACAGTTTAAGCGTCGCTATTGTCTGCTGAAGGAGACACGTTACAGAGCTTCTGCACACGGCTTCTGAAATTATCCAGACTTCCAAGCATTTCGGCACGCCATCCCTGCTCTATCAGCGATTTAACGCCGCCGGCATACATGGCGGTATACATGAAATCCTCAAGAAGACGGCGACTCACCACAAGTTCCCTTGCAATACCGAATTCACCGGCCTTCTTTTTGGCATAATTCTCCAGCTCCTTTTTGACAGCTCTGAGCTCAGGATGCTGATTTACCGAATCGAACGTTTTAAGAACAGGCCTTGACTTGTCTGCCGATGCCTTAAGTGCCGTTCTTATAATAAGATCGCCATACTTTTTGGCAATCTGACAGTTCACTCCTGCTTTTATCAGGCTGCCCAGATTAAAAACCCCTGCATCGGCAAGCTTCACCAGAACAGTGTTTTTGATAAAAAAGGAAAGAGGAATGTCATCATATTCACATACCTGCTGACGCAGGGAACACAGTGCGTGCACAATTCTCAGCTTTCTGCTGTTAAGCTTCCCCGTTCCCTTAAGCTTAAGATAGGTGGTGTCGGCACTTCTGATTTCCGTATAACGCAGGGATTCAGACTCCAGCTCACTCCTGAGAAAAGAGGCGACATCGGGACGCTGACGGAGCTCATCGTTGAAGATGTCGTATATTTTTTTAAGATATATTACGTCCTCGACGGCATAACTGAGCTGTTCATCCGAAAGAGGCCTTCTGGTCCAGTCGGATCTGGTTTCAGATTTATCAAGAACGATGCCGAGGTACTTCTCCACCAGAGCCCCCAGACCGACGCCGGAATCGGCATTAACAAAAGCGCTGGCAGTCTGCAGATCATAAAAATTTTTAGGATAAAGACGGCTGAGTCCGTATTTTCTTGCCAGCCCGGTGATGATCTCCATATCCTCTGAACCGGCATGACAGATTACCGGACATTCCGCATCAACCAGTGCGGATATGATTTTTTCCATGGAAAGCTTCGCCAGTGCATCCACCAGAAACACCTTTCCGTCTATACACAGCTGAAGAAGACACAGAACGGGATAATATGTTCTTTCCCTAAGAAATTCCGTATCAAAGGATATATATTCCGGATTCGCCGAAAAAGCCTCCATAAGCGGAGTCATCTGGGCATCGCTTTCAATAATGATGTAATTCATAAAAGATTCTCTCTGCAGTCTGAGAGGATTATACACGAATTCCGCGTATCACAAAATTCCGTATGACACGCAGGACATCATGGCTTGCTCATCTGCTCAACTATTCGGCGGAACGGCAAACATGAATTTAACGGTGACGGCACGAAACCGGTGACGGATGTTTGTTTTATTTGCAGAACGGAGTAAAAAACTGTACACCGGCATACTTATCGCATACGAATCGCGTACGAAAAGACTAGCAGTCAACATCCACGACAGCCACCTTATAATCAACAATAATGCTTTCTTCCACTTTCTGACCGTTCTTATCGGTCTTTTCAGTTTTCTGCATGTACGGCTGCTGATATATGAGACCGCATCCGGATGAAGCCTTTAAATTCCCCTTTCCGTCTGTTGATATTCCCTTTACCGCAGGTGAATTAGGCTGATACATGACTATTCTTCCGGATGACTGAATATCATATAGCCAGAAAAAATCAGTCTTCTCGATATCCGGACTGCCTTTAACCTCAGAAGCCTTACGGGAATGAAGGTGCATTGCTCTTAAAATACCGTCCTCAGAGGCCTTCGGCCGTCCGTACACCACGCCGATTCTGGCATTGTCCACGCAGCGGTCGTTAACAGACACTGACTCGTAACAGTCATACGACGTCTCGGTTTTTTCCCGACCTCCGATAAGAGCCCTGTCGTTAATCATTATCGAAGAGAACTCCACGGCAGCCTTAAGGCCGTGAAGCGCACTGACTCTTGCCTCTTTCTGCAGATTAATGAAATAAGGCATGGCAACAACGGCAATAATACCGACGACAACCACCACAATAACCAGTTCTATAAGTGTAAAACCTTTACGCTTAGTCACATCATGATGCATTACCGCAAATCCTCCGTGCGGAATCATTAAAAACACTGAAAATGTCTTTTTAACATCTCAAAAGACGTTTTACGGAAAAAGGACATTCTCAGTGTCTTTCCCTGGAACCAGCCCCGACAGAAATATCCTTTAAGGATCATCATTTTTCTTTCTGTCTGAAATTTTTTCATGTTTAAGGGATAAAGAAAAGCCCCAATATCTCATATCGGGGCCTTTTTTCACTTATTATGCATTAGCAACCGTCAGTTACAACAGTGATTGTCGGATTCTTACCGTCTCCTGCAGACTCCTTGTAAGTCACATTACAATTTGTTGCATCTGGTGCAGAGGTACTGAAAATGTATATGGTACCTGCACTTCCTTCACCACCTGCTTCATAGGCCCAGTCCTTGGTCTTATCGCAATTTGCGGAACCTGCTCTGGTACATGCAACCATTTCATCCTGAAGTGTTTTCACAATACCTTCCGCAGTACCTGCAGGATAGCCGAAAACAATTTTGACTGATTCAGTAGCATCACAAGTCGCAGTAGCACCTGCATTTGAACATACATCGCTATTGTCCAGCTTTTCACGACCTGCAAGAATAGCCTTACTGTAAATCATCGCTGAGGCACTCTTAAGAGATGCCTTCATACCGTTCAGCGCACTGATACGTGCGTCTGACTGTAAATTCATAAACTTAGGAGCGGCAGTTGCAGCCAAAATACCAAGGATAACAATTACCACAACGAGTTCAATTAATGTAAAACCTGACTGTCTTTTCATATTATAAGCCCCTCTGACTATAACCTAAAAAACAAACAATTAAACGTATGAAATTTTCATTCCATACACTCATAATAACAATTACCAATACACGACATTGAAATGTTTTGTAATAATCAAAAATTAATCACACTTTCCCATAGATCCGTATACAAAAACATGCACTGTATCCTAAATTTTTATAACAGAACAAATCTTTCACATACAAAAAAGCACATTATTTCGACACTTTTAATCATTGTTTTTTGTCTTCAGGCTTTTAAATTCAAGATTTTGGCGGTCATGCGAACAAACGATGGAAACCGGAAACAGAAGACCATGAAAAAATTCATTCATTGAATACAGCAGAGCTTCAAGGCTCCGTTAAAAAATATTGAACGCCGGTATTCCGTATAGAAACACTGTTTTCGTGCAGTTATGAAAACGTCTCATGAAGTTCAGACCTTCCGGACAAAAACGTCTCTCCGGAGTACTGTCAGCACCAAATGAAAAAATAATAAGGAAGTCCTGCATTGAGGACTTCCCTATCCTGACCGTAACCGAAGATACCCGAACCGGTGAAATTAGCATCCGTCAGAATTAACGGTAAATATCGGAGTGGTATTCTCCGTAGCCTGGGTATACTGGACACTGCATCCCAGCTTGTCAGGGCTTGTTGGAGAATAGAAATAAAGTTTACTATCTTTTATTTCATACATCCAGTCCCTGTCACAGCTGTCTGCCGTTGAAACGCAGGGTTCTTCCTGCAGTATTTTCACTATGCCCGTTGCCGTGGCTGCAGGTCTGCCGTAAACCAGATCCACGGAATCACAGTCTGATGCTCCGGCCACCTTATCAAGGCATATTTTTCCGGTAGCAGTTCTCTCGACACCAGACAGAATTGCCTTACTGTAAACCATACTTACACCGCTCTTAAGAGAGGCCTTTAGGCCGTCCAGCGCGCTGATTCTGGCATCGGACTGTAAATTCATGAATTTAGGGGCGGCGGTAGCGGCAAGAATGCCGAGAATCACGATTACCACCACAAGTTCAATTAATGTAAAGCCGTTTTGTCTTCTCATATCTGCCTCTCTTAATGCTTCATGCATTGTCATTCACTGCGTCATTCCATTCCGAAAAAACCGGTTTTAAACCTCCCTTAATATATATCTTAACAACATAATGTCGTTAACCCCTTTAAATGCCGAACAAAAAACCGTCACAGGTCATACTTTTGGGAGCCAAATATCAGTTTTTTGCCTTACGGCTTTCCTTACGGGAGCATAAAACATGCTTAATTTACGAAACTCCGGCAATTATTTCCGCAGGATACGGGAATTTACCAAGACCGGAAATGAGTTATCCGTTGAGATAATGCCGAATCGGCAATGCAGTCATTCCGACATTTCAGGCCAGCTCACGAAAAATCTTTCATAAACGCAGGGAATACAACCCTAAAAGTTGGATAATCAGTACTCAAAATTTCATGCCTAGATAATTGATCAGGAGCCGGTCTCTTTCAGTTATCTCTGTTGACCATCTCCTGGAAC
>CACWVT010000025.1 GCA_902764345.1 uncultured Ruminobacter sp. | reverse complement strand
GCAGGAAGAGCGATTGCAGCTAAGATACCGATGATGGCGATAACGATCATTAATTCGATGAGGGTAAAACCTTTAGTCTTTTTCATGATAATTTCCTTTATTCATGATAAATAGATGACAAAATTAAACCGTGTTAATGAAGGTATTTATAGAGAAAAAAGGGCAATGTTTTTCAACATTGCCCTTTATGATTAAATGAATATAAATGTTCGGTGATGGATTATCTCAGAAGGTTTAGGTAGAATCCGTTAATCTCATTTCCCCAAAGCATGACTATGAATCCCATAATTGCAATGTATGGACCGAATGCAAAAGGCTGGCTTTCCTTATGTCTGTTAATAAACATAAGGAGGCCTCCAATTACGGCACCGACAAGAGCAGAACCGAATATTATGGCAGGGAGCATCTGATATCCAAACCAGGCTCCGAGACATGCTGTCAGTTTGAAGTCACCATATCCCATGCCTTCTTTTCCGGTCGCAAGTTTAAATGTCCAATAGAAGAGCCACAGACACATGTAACCTGCAACAGCACCGTAAACGGCGTCGGTAAGAGTTACGTATGTGTTAAACATATTAAAAAGGATACCAATCCATAGTAAGGGCTGCACGATTTCATCAGGAATCAGCATCTTATCAAAATCGATACCGCTTATGGCGATAAGTGACCATGTCATGAGAAGGGCTCCAATTACCTGTACAGTAGGACCGAAATGCCAGGCAACTAGAAGGGACATGAGACCAGTAAAAGTTTCAACCAGAGGATATCTCAGCGATATATGCTGTCCGCAACCATGACACCTGCCCTTGAGAATTAGATAACTGATAACAGGGATGTTTTCCCATGCGGAGATTTTGTGACCGCAGTTAGGACAGCGGGATCTTGGTACGACAAGATTGAATTTAGGGCGTTCAGGAATTTCTTCATCGGGATGGAAGTATTCTTGATATTCGTCCTTAAATGCGTTTTCCATCATCACAGGTAGTCTGTAGATAACCACATTAAGAAAACTTCCTACCAAAAATCCTATGACTGTTACGTAAGTTAGAAAGAAAAATGGTGAATCTTGAAAAGCCTGAACTATACTTTGTAAAAAACTCATATAAATGCCACTGTTTAAAATATCCGACAAATAAAAAGGGTCTCACTTGTAGGTGAAACCCTTAATATGCGTATTACATTATTATTAGAATATACTACCCATAGAGAAGATAGGTAAGTACATAGCAATAACCAATGAACCGATTACCACACCGAGGAATACCATGATTAAAGGTTCGAGCATTGATGACAGACCGTCAACTGCATCGTCAACTTCCTGGGAGTAAATGTTTGCAACCTTTCTTAACATCGCATCAAGAGAACCAGCTTCTTCACCGATCATAACCATCTGGTTCATCATTGCAGGGAAGATCTGGGTTGCTCGCATTGCCATGTTGAGCTGCATACCGCCCATTACATCTTGACGGATTTCCATGATTGCATTTTCATACTTTGCATTACCAGATGCACCTGCTGCTGATATCAAAGCATCAACCAACGGAATACCGGCGGCGAATGTTGTTGCCAAAGTAGAAGCAAATCTTGCTAAGCATCCCTTTTCGAGAATCTTACCTACAACCGGAATCTTCAGAAATGCTACGTCAACATTTGAGTGAAATTTCTGATTGTGCTTGTAAGACCAAAGGAACGCGTAAAAACCGCCACCAAGGACTAATGCAAATATAATCCAGTAACTTTGTAAGAATCTGGAAAGATCTACAACCATCTGAGTGAATGCAGGCAATTTAGCATTGAAGCTTGCAAAAATAGATTCGAACTGTGGTACTACATATATAAGAAGAATTGCCGTTACCACAATAGCAATGAGTACTATGACGATAGGGTACATCATCGCTTTTTTAATCTTTGACTTTAAGGCCTCTGCTTTTTCCATGTATGTTGCAATCTGGTCATAAATTGTTTCCAGTGCACCAGAAGCTTCACCTGCCGCAACAAGGTCTGTGTACAGTTTGTTGAAGTAAACCGGGTGTTTCCTCAAAGCCTGATGGAAAGGAGTACCTGCAGAAACGTCTTCACACACCTGTGAAAGAAGCTTTCTCATTGCCAGCTTATCATGGCTCTGAGCCAGAAGTTCAATTGATTGAACCAGAGGAACACCAGCAGACAACATTGTAGTAATCTGTCTTGACAAGGTTGCAATATCGACTGGTTTGATCTTAGGACCATCACCGAAGACATTCTTGTATTCAATAACAGAAGTTACGTTTACGTTCTGCTTTCTTAGTTCAGACTTTATAATTTCAGCACTGCGGGCACACATGAAACCGCCTACAGGCTTGCCCTTACGGTTTGTACCCTTCCATTTGAAGTTTATAAAGTCTTTCTTGTTACTTTTTACTGCCATATTTTAATCCCTGCTTAGCCCGATGTTACACGGAATACTTCCTGTAAGCTTGTGACTCCCTGCGCCACTTTCATTAATCCGGATTTTCTTAAAGGAACCATCCCTTCTTTTTCTGCTTCAGCTGCAATCTGGAGTGAGTTGCCTCCTTCCATGATGAGCATGGCCAGCTTGTCAGACATAACAAAGATTTCGTAGATACCTACACGTCCCTTGTAACCGCCTGAGCATGCCTCGCATCCCTGAGGGTTTGGTTTGTATATTTTTAATCCTTTATCAATATCTTCTTGAGTATACCCTATTTTGAGCAGTTCATGCTCCGGTACATTGTCAAGAATTTTACATTTCTCACATAATCTTCGAGCCAGACGCTGAGCCATAATTAACGTTACTGAAGATGCAATATTAAATGCAGGCACGCCCATGTTTAATAGACGTGTCAGTGTTTCTGGTGCGGAGTTTGTGTGAAGTGTTGACAATACAAGGTGACCTGTCTGAGCGGCCTTTATTGCGATTTCGGCTGTTTCCAGGTCTCGAATTTCACCCACCATGATTACGTCAGGGTCCTGACGAAGGAATGCCTTCAGTGCGCTGGCGAATGTTAATCCTGCCTTGTAATTAATCTGTACCTGGTTAATACCTTCCAGGTTGATTTCTACCGGATCTTCCGCAGTTGATATGTTTGTTTCAACAGTGTTTAAAATACTGAGACCGGTATACAGTGAAACTGTTTTACCTGAGCCTGTCGGTCCGGTAACAAGGATAAGCCCCTGCGGCTTCTCAAGGGCTCCTAGATATTTCTTTTTCTGTTCATCTTCAAAACCAAGCATGTCAATGTTAAGTTTGGCGGCTGAGGAGTCCAGAATACGCATTACAATCTTTTCACCCCAAAGAGTAGGAAGCGTATTAACACGCATATCCATTGCCTTTGTAGGTGAAATTTTGAGTTTGATACGACCGTCCTGTGGAACACGTCTTTCTGCTATATCAAGTCTTGACATAACCTTAATACGCGCAGCAATCTTGTCCTTTAGTTCAACAGGAGCTTTGGCAACTTCATGTAGTATGCCGTCGATACGGAATCTCACACGATACTTCTTTTCATAAGGTTCGAAGTGAAGGTCTGATGCGCCTTTCTTAATTGAGTCAAGCAGAAGTTTGTTGATAAACTTTACAACCGGAGTATCGTCATCTGCATTTGCATCAGTTGCGGCACTGAGATTATCATTGTTGTTATCTTCAATAGCTTCAAGTTCTGCAAATTCAGAGTCTGAAAGTCCAACGTCCAGTTCTTCCATGGCGTCGGCAAATAATTTTGTAAGATCTTTCTGCAGTTTGTCTTCGTCAACAAGAATTGTATCGGTCATCATTGAGTACTTTAGACCGAATGCGTTTAACGCAGCCGTGTTGGTTGGATCAGACATTGCAAGGAAAAGAGTTTTTCCCTGAGCGTAAACAGGAAGAGCATGATGCTGAAGAATCAGATTCTTATCCATGTATGCGGAAGGGATTTCCTTTACATCGATATCATCAAGATTAAGGTAAGGGTACGCATACTCCTTAACCAGAATTTCCCTTATTTTTTCAGGAGGAACAAGCTTCATGTCCACGATTGTGGATATAACCGGTTTGCTGTCTTTCTTGGATTCCTCTATTACATTTTTCTCTTGTTCCGGAGATATTAACTTGTATGTCTTGAGTATTCGGAGAATACCGTAACTTTCAGCCATTTGTATATCCTAAGATTCTTACTCAATATCAATATATAGATAGGTAGTTATATTATTCTGTTATCAAACAAAAAGACGAAAATCACAGGGGTTGAACTCTGTTCGTCTGTTTCATTGTTCTTGTATATGTGATACTCCTGTAATTAACTGTTACAGGAGTATCAAGGTGCATGGTATAGGATAGAACTAACAGTGGTAAAATACTACATTATTTTCCGTGAATAATATTGAAATACTGTACTAATCACAAAAACAAGAAAAGGTTTTTATGACAGGTGAATAAAGTGTTTGTTGGTGTAAATAAATTGTTTATTCTTATATTGTTTTAATATTTTGTAAAACCAACCACGGATGCTGTCCTGTAAAATTCAAAAGACATCTTCTTGTATTTTCTTATCAGTGTCATCATATATTATGTATGTGCATACATATACATGGGAGTAAAGTTTTTAAGAAGAGATTTCTGATGGATATTCAAGGAATTTTGTCGGAAATAGTGTTTATCCGTGATTTGCACACAGGAGGCGAGTTTTTCCTGGAGAAATGTTGTCTTTAATCTGTATATACTCATAAAAGGAAATTTAATGATTAAATATGTTTTAACCGCCATAGTCTTTTTTGTACTAGAGCTTGCCAGTATCATATATGTTTTTGGCGAACTGGGATTAACTACGCTTTACATACTGTTTATTGAAGTAATAATTGGATATTCAATTGTAAAAAAGGCAGGCATCGGTTCAGTCGGACTAATGGGGCTTGCAGGTATGGGAGGGAATTCTTTTTCTGTAGCTCTCATGGCAGCCGGCGTGTTTATTGCTTTTCCTGGATTTGTTTCTGATGTTATGGCCGTTGCGGTTTTTATCCCTTTTGTGAGAAAGGCTTTCTTCAATTTCTTAAAGCCGGATCCTCAGTTGGTCAATAAGATAATCATGAATCAGTTTCAGAAGCAGGGTATGAATATGAACATGTTTGATGATGAATTTATGAAGAATGCGTCATCCATGTTTGGTAATTTCGGAGGAATTGAATCTGATGATGATTCCGAATATGAAAATCCCCATGAACGTCAAACCAAGTCTCAAAAAAAAGGACATAAAAATGTTGAGGATGCGGAGTTCAAGGAATTGTAGAATTTTCTGATTGTTGGGTTCTTAGTTAATAACGAAACGGAGTTTTGGAAATGCTTCCAAAACTCCGTTTCGGATTAATTATAAAAAAAATATGAAAATAATCTTGAATTATTAATTTCAATCCATATGTAACAGTTAGTAAGTTAAGTTTTGTTTACATATTTAATGTGGAGGCTGTTGAGGGATAAACCTTAACTCGTGTATTAGTATGGCAATTCGTCCTTTAAATGATCGTGTTATTGTTAAGCGTATTGAAGTTGAAGCCAAGTCTGCAGGCGGCATCGTTCTTACCGGAAGTGCTGTTGATAAATCTACCCGTGGTGAAGTTATTGCTGTAGGCCCTGGTCGTACACTTGACAATGGAACCGTTAAGCCTTTAGCGGTAAAGGTTGGAGATAAGGTAATCTTTAATGAAGGTTATTCTGTTAGAAAAGAAAAGTTAGACGGTGAAGAAGTTTTAATTATGTCAGAAAACGATATTCTTGCCGTGGTTGAAGAATAACAGAAGATCTTTTTGGAAATATTTTGACGTCCGGTCTTCATTGCATTGAATGTCCGGTGTTGTAAGAAGAATTTGAAGTAAATATTTACAGGAAAATAAAATGTCTGCAAAGGATGTAATTTTTGGAAATGAAGCTCGAGTAAAAATGCTCGAAGGTGTGAACATTCTGGCTAATGCCGTTAAGGTTACCTTAGGTCCTAAGGGACGCAATGTTGTTCTTGACAAGACCTACGGCGCACCTGCAATTACTAAAGACGGCGTTTCAGTTGCAAAGGAAATTGAGCTTGAAGACAAGTTCCAGAATATGGGAGCTCAGATGGTTAAGGAAGTTGCTTCCAAGGCTAACGATGCTGCCGGTGACGGTACAACCACTGCAACAGTTCTTGCTCAGGCTATTATTAACGAAGGTCTGAAGTCCGTTGCTGCGGGTATGAATCCTATGGATTTAAAGCGCGGTATTGACAAGGCTGTTTCAGCAGCCGTTGAGGAATTGAAGAGCCTGTCAGTTGAATGTAAGGATTCTAAGGCAATTGCTCAGGTTGGTACCATTTCTGCAAATTCTGATGCTTCTGTAGGTAAGTTGATTGCAGAAGCAATGGAAAAGGTTGGTCGTGACGGTGTTATTACCGTGGAAGACGGTAAGAGCTTTGATGATCAGCTTGATCTTGTTGAAGGTATGCAGTTCGATCGCGGTTACCTCTCACCATACTTCATTAATAAGTCAGAAAACGCTTCTGTTGAGTTCGATGATCCATATATCCTCCTTGTTGATAAGAAGGTATCAAATATTCGTGACATTCTGAATGTTCTTGAAGGTGTTGCAAAGGCCGGCAAGCCTTTACTTATCATCGCAGAAGATGTTGAAAGTGAAGCTCTTGCAACTCTTGTTGTGAACAACATGCGCGGTATTGTTAAGGTTGCTGCCGTCAAGGCTCCTGGTTTTGGTGACCGTCGCAAGGCAATGCTTCAGGATATCGCCATCCTTACCGAAGGTACCGTTATTTCTGAAGACATTGGTATGAAGCTTGATGCCGCAACTATTGATGACTTGGGAAGGGCAAAGCGCGTTGTAATTACAAAGGATAATACCACTATTATTGACGGTGCCGGTGATTCAGCCGCTATTGCTGATCGTGTTGCCCAGATTCGCAAGGCCATTGAAGATTCAACTTCAGAATATGATAAGGAAAAGCTTCAGGAACGTGTTGCTAAGCTTGCCGGCGGTGTTGCCGTAATTAAGGTTGGCGGTGCAACTGAAGTTGAAATGAAGGAAAAGAAGGATCGTGTTGATGATGCTCTTCATGCTACCAGAGCAGCCGTTGAAGAAGGTGTTGTTGCCGGTGGCGGTGTTGCTCTTGTACGCGTTGCTTCAAAGCTTGCTTCACTCAAGGGCGATAACGAAGATCAGAACGTTGGTATCCGTGTTGCATTAAAGGCAATGGAAGCTCCTTTACGTCAGATCGTTGAAAATGCAGGTCAGGAACCTTCCGTAATTGCTAATGCCGTTCGTAACGCTGAAGGTAACAACGGATACAATGCTGCTACAGAACAGTACGGTGACATGCTTGAGATGGGTATCCTTGATCCAACCAAGGTAACCAGAAGTGCGTTGCAGTATGCTGCTTCAATTGCAGGTCTCATGATTACTACTGAATGTATGATTACTGATTTGCCAAAGAAGGATGAGGCACCGGCAGCAGGTAACATGGGCATGGGCGGAATGGGTGGCATGATGTAATTTAAACATCGTGTTACCGACGGTTTCGGCCGTTGACCATTTTTAGAAATAAACGGGGCTAACGAAAGTTAGTCCCGTTTATTTTTGAGTTAAGTATCAATATCGGAAAAAACCTGTCTTTTTACATCACAATTTTTTTCCCGTTATGTAAGTGAGAATAATAAATGTGATAACTTGAAATATGAGTAATCTTCCCGTTAGGGGAGGGGTGTTTATGTGTTTTTTTGTCTCTGATATATTAATTGGAGATGGAAACTGAGGGCACGTTATGTCGATTGATTCAGTATACATCTTGTCAACCATCATTTTTATGATGGTGTTCCTGCTTATAGGTCTTATGTATGTTATAAGACTTAAGCGAAAGCTTTTCAGACTGATGCAGGAGAATAACAGTTTTAAAACATTGTGCGACATTGTTAAAACCCCAATATGGTTTAAGGATGAGAATCTGAAAATCACATGGGTTAATAAGTTTTACGCAAAAATGTTTGACCGTTCACGTTCCTCAATTTACGGGTTAACCGACAAAGAGCTGTCACCGGCAAAACTTTCTGATGGGTATATCCGAGATGATTTATACGTAAAAGAATCAAGAAAGCCATATGTGTATCGTGAAAACGAAAAATCAGGCATGTGGTTCGAAACAACTAAGTTTCCGTTAATATCTGATGATGGTACCTTGTATGGCCTTGGCGGTATAGCCTTTAACATAACTGCCATCAAGAAAAGCGAAAATCTGATGCATTCCATGGTCTATAATGACTATCTTACCGGGATTCCGAATCGACTGTTTCTGTCAGTAGAAATTACCAAACTTCTTTCAGTGGCCAATGAAACAAACACAAAACTTGCCGTAATTGGTATTGACCTTGATAACTTTAAGGATTTGAATGACCTTTACGGTCACAGTGTGGGTAATGAAATTCTCAAAAAAACGGCTCAAAAACTAAAGGTTTATACAAGTGGTAAAGGGATGTTTATAGGCAGACTCGGCGGGGACGAGTTTGTGGTGGTTGTTCCTAATATAAAGGAGGATGAGTACATACTTCAGACCTGCGAGGATATTAGGAAGCTTATAAATACTTTCTATGATATCTGCGAATCCAATGTCACCATAAATGTATCAATTGGTGTCAGTGTATATCCTAAAGATTGTGACAATTATGAAGATCTGATGAGACAGGCGGATATGGCTGTTCATACCGCAAAGAGTCGCGGAAGAAACTGTATTGTGTTCTATGATAAAGAAATAGGCAAGGCAAACTTTAAGAGAATCAATATTGAGATGCATCTGAAGCCGGCCATCGAGAATGATGAATTCAGCCTGTATTATCAGCCTAAGGTTTCGGTAGATGGAAAGCAGATTTTGGGGTTTGAAGCTCTGCTGAGATGGAACAGCAAGGAACTCGGTTTTGTTTCTCCTGCAGACTTTATTCCGGTGGCAGAACAGTCTGATCTTATTGTTGCCATGTCCGACTGGGTTATGAGAAAAGCCATGGTTCAGAACCTGTTATGGAAAAAACAGTACGGCGTTATTTATCCCGTTGCTGTAAATCTGTCAGCAAAGCAGATTCATAAGTCAGACTTCCTTAAGAAAGCCCTGGATCTTATAAATGAACTTAATTATCCTCCTGAATACCTCGAGCTTGAAATTACTGAAAGTATGCTGATGAGCAAGGACAGTGATTCAAGAAGATCTTTTGAACAGCTGCGCAGTATGGGGGTAAAAATAAGTATGGATGACTTCGGAACAGGTTATTCTAACTTAAGTTATCTCAGCAGCTTCCCTCTTGATAAACTTAAGATCGATAGAAGGTTTGTTACCGATATAGATACAAGTAAGGGAAATCAACAGATTGTTAACGCAATTATCATGTTGGCTCAGGCATTTAATCTGTCGCTTATTGCAGAAGGCGTAGAGGGCGGAAATGAATTAAAGTACCTGCAGTCAAAGGGGGTAGACGTAATTCAGGGGTTCTATTTCTCCAAGCCTCTGCCTCCTGAGCTTGTTTATGATTTTGTTGACGAGGTGAATAAGGGGGTATGGATAAACAAAGTGCATGAATCTTTTTCCCAGCTTGATAAAAAATACGGCGAGAAAATCACTGAAACAGAGGAAAAACAAAAAAAGAAGCAGGAAGAGTAACGTATTGTCGACGTGAATTTATCATGACATGTTAATTATGAGAGAAGGCAGTTGCTGGTAACTGCCTTCTCTTTATCTTTAGGATTTTTTGGGTAATGATCTCAGTGTCAGAACAGATCTTCTATTGCTGAAGACTGAGAACTTTCAGGTTTGACCTGTGGTGGCTCAGCATGAATCTCGGCTCCGTATTCATCCTGTTGTGTGTATGTCTGCGGTTCGTCAGAAGAAGACGTATAACCGAAATTGAGATCCTTGCCGTTACTAATCATAAACTCTGGATATCCATAGATACTGTTTTTAACGATATAGTCTGGTTTTGATACTGGGGCAAGAGGCTGATCCTTAAGGATATACGACATAAATTCAATCCAAATAGGAAGGGCGGTTTTGCTACCGGATTCCCCTCTGCCAAGGGCTTTGGAAAAGCTGTCATGACCAACCCATACTGTGGTTGCTATATTGGCGTTGAAGCCGCTGAACCAGGCGTCTTTGCTGTCATTGGTGGTACCTGTTTTTCCTGCTATATCGGACCTCTTCATAGCTCTTGCTCTTGTGCCTGTTCCGTTGAACGGACCTTTTGGTCCGTAGCCACCGTGAATTACACTTCCAAGAGCATCGCTTATGAGGAAGGCATTGCCGTGAGTTATAACCTGTTCGGCATAGTTATTATCTTCCAGATACTGCGCTTCCTCGTCAATTACTTCAGGGACTATTGTATTTGTTACAGCGTCAGGACAGTCAGTACAGGCTATTGCGGGATTGGCTTCATAGATGACCTGCTCCGTATCGCCGATAACGATTTTATCTATCAGGTATGGCTCTATCTTATAGCCTCCGTTGGCAAAGGTGCTGTACGCTGTTACGAGTTCCAGAGGGGTAACTTCATAAGCCCCAAGCGCCAATGAAAGATTCTGACTGTACTTCTGGTTAACGTCTATGCCAAACTTTTTAAGGTGCTTTACAAAATTACCTACACCAATGTGATTTAGAAGACGTACCGAAACCACATTCTTGGATTTTGCAAGGGCTACTCTTAGAGGAATTGGTCCTTCATAGACATTAGGTGAATTCTTAGGCGACCAAATCTGGTTGCTCCATTTGTTCCAGATTGAGAATTTTTCATCAAGAACGTAAGTTCCTAGAGAATATCCCTTGGCCAGAGCCGCACTGTATAGAAAAGGTTTAATGTTTGATCCAGCCTGTCTTTTGGACAGTTCTACGCGATTAAAACTACTCTTCCTGTAACTGTAGCCACCGACCATTGACAGTATGGCTCCAGTCTGTGCGTTAACGGATATGAGCGCTCCCTGAACCAGCGGAACCTGTCTGAGGGCGTATTCTCCTGCAGGTGTTTTGTGCACATAGATGATGTCGCCAGGTTTGAGAATTCTTTCTACAGGGTGACGGGCATTCTTATTTTGATTATTGTAGTTTGAGGCCCATTTGATGTTATTCCATGGTATAGAGGCTTTTGAATCATCAGCAAAGATAATATTGGCAGAGTTATCTGCCTTTAGGGATACGACAAGTGCAGGAGTTATGTAGTCGTACTGCTGACGTTTTTTTAACTCTGTCTGCCATCTTTCATGGTCGCTGGATGATATACCCAGATCGTTTAGATTTTCAGGTGCTCTGAATCCGTGTCTCATGTCATAATCTGTAAGGCCATTATATACAGCTTGATTTGCTTTTTCCTGTACTCTGCTGTCTACAGTTGAATATACCTTGAAGCCTTCCGTATAAATGGCATCTCCGTATGTGGCTTCAAGAGTCTGTCTTATCGATTCGGCAACATAGCCCGCATTTGCTTCAATTTTTGGAACGTGATAGTAGGAGTTGATAGGCTCATTATCAGCTTCGTCAAACTGCTCCTGGGTTATTTTTCCAGTACTCAACATGCTGAGCAGAACCAGATGTCGTCTTTCTCTCGCCTTATCGGGATTGGAAATTGGATTGTTGGTTGACGGGGCTTTTGGCATTCCTGCGAGAATTGCTGTTTCTCCAAGCGTCAGTTCATCTACGGTCTTGCCGAAATAGATATATGCAGCTGCCGCAATACCATTGGCATGATGGCTGAACGAGATCTTATTGAGATAAAGGGTCAGGATTTCATCTTTGGTGAGTTCCTGTTCCATATGTATTGAAATGAAGATTTCCTTTAATTTTCTGGTAATGTTCTTTTCAGGAGAAAGGTAGAAGTTTCTTGCAACCTGCTGTGTAATGGTACTCGCCCCCTGTGCCATTTTGCCTTTTTCAAAAAAAACCTTGGCAGCTCTGAGAATTCCTTTGAGATCTATACCGAAGTGCGAGTAGAAGCTTCTGTCTTCTATTGCTATGAACGCGTCCTTGACTTGTTGTGGAATCTGTTCGAATTCCAGAGGAATTCGGCGATCCGTGCCGTATTCTCCGATCAGAAGATTGTCTGCAGAGTATATCTGCAGTGGTGTTTCGTATGTGACTTCCTTTAACTGTTTAACGTCAGGAAGGGTGCTCTTAACGTGATAGTAGTAAAAACATCCTGCTGCAAGGCAAAGACTGATAATAAATAAGAAAAAACCGATAATTCGTCTCAACCATATAAAAATCATTTTTTTAATCCATTTGTCATGACGTAATTTTATCTAATTATATAATAATTTGTTACCTAGCTCAAAATAGAGTGCATCAATAAATTATTTTTTGGCACGATTTAAAATTTTGAAGCTATTATAAGAGAACGAGTAAAATGTTAATCAGCACGGATGCAATATATGGCTGGAATGAAAAACAAAGGTAACCTATATCCCCTCCTAGGTGTGGATTTCGGGAGCCAATCTATAAAGGCTGTTGCTATAAGTGGAAAGCCTAATGATGTTAAAATCACTGCGGTCGCTGAGGTCCCAACTCCAAAGGGATCTATAGTTGATTACCAGATTCATGATATGGAAAAGGTGGTTAATGCCTGCAGAACTTTGATGAAGCACATTGGACAGAGACCAAAATACATAGCAACATCAGTTTCGGGGTCAAGTGTGATTTCCAAGGTAATACAGGTAGATGCTAATCAGAGTGATGCAGAATTAAGTAATTATATTAATTCTGAGGCTGAACAGCTTATTCCTTTCCCACTGGAAGAAATTAATCTTGACTATGAAGTCCTAGGTGATAATTTCGTTGACAACCAAAAACAGGATGTTTTAATCAGCGGTGCCCGTACTTCAAGTGTTGAAGATCGCGTAGTGATTTTTGATACCTTGGGTATGGAAGTTAAGGTTGTGGATGTTTCTGTTCATGCCTTGGCGAGAGCCGTTAAGCAGTTAATTCCTGGTTTTGACGTTCTCTGTGACGACAAGCCTGTAGGTATTGTTGATGTCGGTGCCGTGACTTTAACCTTTGGTGTTGTGTACAAGGGTGAGGTTATTTATCAGCGTCTGCAGAATTTCGGCGGTGACAATGTTACCCAGAATCTGTGTAACGCATACGGCTTACCATACGAAGATGCAGAAAAGTCAAAGATTCAGAACAGAATGCCAGCAGATGCAACTACTGAAGTAATAAATCCGTTTATGACTCAGTTGGCTCAGAATATTAAGAGAAATATTCAGCTGTTCACCTCTTCATCAACTCACCATGATCTTGATGTGATTGTACTGACCGGTGGCGGTTGCCTCTTAAACGGTCTTACTGAACAGATGGTTTCTTTATTGAGAAAGGATGTTAAGTGTCCTGACATCTTTAAGCAGTTCCCTAAATTCAAGAGTGAAGAAAACCCTCAGGGTTATAAGTACATGACTGCTTTGGGTCTGGCTTTAAGGAGTTTTGAACCATGTCCAATATAAACCTTTTACCATGGCGTGAGGTAATAAAGGAACGTCAGAGAAAGAACTTTTTCAAGTTAATGTTCATTTTCTTTGTAGCCGGTGCCATTATAGCCATTCTCTTCTTCTTTGCTTTGGATATGCAGATTTCTAGACAGAATTCCAGAAATTCACAGTGGGAGAATGAGATCAAGGTAGTTGACCAGAAGATTGCCGAGATTGAAAAACTTAAACAGAGACGTCAGGAACTTATTGATCGTATGAACGCAATTGATAAGCTTCAGCAGAGTCGCAATATTCCGGTACATCTCTATTCTGATTTGCCTACACTTGTTTCCTCAGGTGTATATCTCGGTTATATGAATTATGATAACCGTATTGTTAAGGTTGGTGGTTTGGCTGAGTCCAATCCTCGTCTGTCATCAATGTTGCGTAACATTGACAACAGTCAGTGGTTAGGTAATGGTTCCATTACCCAGACTAAGGCTGAAGTTAGAGACGGTAAGAAGATTATTCCTACTCTTCCTGACGGACTGTATGCATTTGACATGTTCTTCAGCGTTCTTGACACACAGAATAACGCCGGTGCGCAAGACAATGCAAAGAAAGGAGGTAGATAATGGCTAGTAATCTTGGTATGGGCAATTTCGATCCTAGTAAGGTTGAAACTTGGCCGGTAACCGTAAGATATGCCGTGGGCGGTCTCTTGACTGCAGTGATTGTCGGCGCATCGTTCTTCCTTTTCAATCAGGATCAGCTTGATGAACTGGAACAGAAAGAAGAAACTGAACATCAGCTTCAGGTTAAGTTCGATGAAAAGGCAAAGATGGCTGTGAATCTTGAGCAGTACAAGGAACAGATTGTTGAATTGGAAAGTCTGCTTGATGCTCAGCTCCGTCAGTTGCCGAACAGCAATGAGGTAGCAAATCTCCTTGATGACATCAGCTTTATCGCTCAGGATAATGGTTTGAACCTTATCAGTATTAAGTGGGAAAATGAAATTGCTCAGGAAATTTATACTGAATTACCTATGAGCATTTTTGTAACAGGTACCTATCAGCAGTTAGGTAGCTTCTCTGCAGATGTTGCTGCATTACCTCGAATTGTTACCATCGATAAGTTCTCTTTAAAGCATGTTGATTCTTCCAAGCAGAAGGCTGTTAAGGCTGCTGAAGATAGACCTAAGGATGGTGCAGGCAGTAATGTAACCACTATTTCAACTCAGGAAGCTCAGCCTGCAGTGAGTGATGGTGAACTTCTCGAAATGAATATGTTGGCAAAGACCTTCCGTTACAATAATACTGTACAGAAGAAGGGCGGTGATCGCGCCAGCAGAAGAAACAGAGGAGGCAGATAATGAAGAAGTTAGCATTAGTTACTTTGCTCCTAACAACTGCTGTCAGCGTGAGTGCATGTGGAAAATATGAACAGGTTGATGACATTCAGCAGTATGCACAGAATGCTTTAAGACAGGCAAGTTCACGCATTGAAGAGTTGCCTAAGGTGAATACCTTTGTGGCCATGAAGTTTGAACCTAAGACTGATAGAATGCCGTTTGTGCTTCCAAAGCCTGAGATTTCCATGGTTCAGCCTCTTAAGCCTTTGGATTGTGAACAGCCAGATCGTGAAAGACCGATGGAAGAACTCGAACAGTTCGCATTGGATAATCTTTTCATGAAGGGGACAATCAGCATTGATGGTAAGCTTAAGGCGATTATTCAGACAGCCGACGGTGTGCTCGTTAATGTTACCCCTGGCATGCATATGGGTTTGAATTTTGGTAAGGTTGTACGTGTTGCACCTGACTCAGTTGAAGTTGAAGAGTTTATTTCCGACGGTAAGGGTTGTTGGGATAAGCGCTCCAGTCGTTTAGATATAATTACAGCGGAATAGTTTAGCAGGCAGGAATTATTATGAATTTACAAAAAAATAAATTAGGGCTTTTTGTAATGCTGGCTACCGTGGCTGGCGTTGTACTGCCTGCCGAGGCAGCTACCAAGCTCGAAAACGTTAAGGTTAATGATCAGTACGCAAGTCAGACTAAGATTGAACTTCAGTTTGATGGTCCTATAGGTTCATATCAGGACAGACTGCAGTATCAGCCTGAACAGTTAATTATCAATCTTTCTGACGCTGAGTCAGCACTTCTGAAGGATTCTCTTGATGTTAATGTCAGAGGCATCAATAAGATGAACGTGACTCAGAATGGTGACGGTCTTGATGTTGTTTTTGGTTTGGATTCTTTAGTGCCTTACGAAGTTTCTCAGCAGAACAATTCGCTGTACGTAACCATCGGTAACGATCCTCGTGTAACTGCTGCACGTAATGGTGTGACCAGTTCAGATATCGTTAAGACAAATGCTGATAGATCCGTTGCTGGCGGTATTAACCGTATCAATGGTTTGTCATTTAAGAAGAACTCTGCAGGTGATGGTCTTGTTGTTGTGAATCTGGATAACAAGAGCGCAGCTCTTGATCTTCAGAATAAGGGTTCACATCTGATTGCCAAGTTCCATGGTACTAACGTGGCCCCGGACTTACTCGCTGTTATGGATGTGGCAGATTACGCTACCCAGGTAAAGTCTATTGACGTGTCTCAGACTGCAGATGGTGCTGTTCTTGATATGACCATGTACAACTCTGAATATGATGCAAAATATGATCAGTCTGGCGAAACCATTGTAATCAATGTTGCTAAGAAGAAGCCGGTAATCAAGCTTGATAATACTCAGAAGTACAGCGGTAAGCTGATTTCATTATCTTTCCAGGACGTACCTGTTCGCTCTGCATTAAAGGTACTCGCTCAGGAAGTTAATCTGAATCTTGTTATGAATGATTCTGTTGGTGGTAATATCACCATTAACTTCGACAGTGTGCCTTGGGATCAGGCTCTTGATACCATTCTTCGTGTTAAAGGGCTTGACAAGCGAGTTGAAGGTACAATTCTTCTTATTGGTTCTCAGGACGAACTTGCCCAGTATGAGCAGAAACAGCTCGAAGAACAGGATAAGAAGACCGCTAAGGAACCTCTGGTTACTGAGTTCATTCAGGTGAATTACGCTAAGGCTGCTGATTTCGTGAAGCTGATTTCAACAAAGGATTCAGAGCTTTCAATTAGAGCTAATTCAGTAAACAACATAAACGGTTCTTCTGGTGCTGATTCAAACGACAGTCTTCTTTCTGCACGTGGTACAGTAACTGTTGATGAAAGAACCAATACCCTTATTATTAAGGATACTGAGGCATCAATTGCTAACATCAAGAGACTCGTTGAGACCCTTGATACTCCAGTACAGCAGGTTGTTATTGAAGCCAGAATCGTTTCAATTGATGAATCAGCTGAAACTGCGCTCGGTATTAACTGGCAGATGGATACCAACAACGGTACCTTAAACACCGGTAAACCTAATAACTCAGAAAAGTGGTATGCAGGTAGTGGTACCCAGACCGACGTTCCTGCTGATGGTGGTACATTCTCACTTGGCCGTATAACCAAGAATTTTGCCATCAATCTGGCTCTTAAGGCTCTTGAAACCGAAAAGCGTACTGATATCATCTCCAGTCCGCGTATTACAACCACTAACCAGAAGGAAGCCTACATTGAACAGGGTTATGAAATTCCGTCAATCACTTCCGCTTCAAGTGGTGCAACTACCATCGAATGGAAGAAGGCTGTATTAAGTCTGAAGGTTACTCCTCAGATTACTCCTGACGATTCAGTATTCCTTGACCTGAAGATTACTCAGGATGATAAGGGTGATGAAGTTAAGTCATTCGGTACCTCTTCACTTTCAATTGAAACCCGCGAACTTGAAACTCAGGTTCTTGTTGGTAACGGTGAAACTCTGGTGCTCGGTGGTATCTTCCAGCAGTCAGTATCACGTACTGTGAAGAAGGTTCCTTTACTTGGTGACATCCCAGTACTGGGCTGGTTGTTCAAGAGTGTTGATAACACCAACTCAAAGAGGGAAGTGCTTGTATTCATTACTCCTCACATTCTTAAGGAAGCAATGTAATACTGCATTTTGATTAGGTAGTAAAAAGGCTGTCTCTGACAGCCTTTTTTTATGGTCGACAATTTTTCATGCTTGGTCTTTATAATGCGCATGTTACAGGAAAATAAGTTATAATCAGCTTATTCTTTTATATTTCCGTAACCATAATTCATGTAAGGCTGTTAAATATTATGTCTGAATGTCAGAGTATTTTTTTAGTTGGGCCTATGGGGGCCGGTAAGAGTACTATAGGAAAAATTCTGTCCGAGCTTACCTCTCTTCCTTTAATTGATTCCGATACAGAAATTGAAAAACGAACCGGGGCCGATATTTCATGGGTGTTTGATGTTGAGGGTGAGGAAGGGTTCCGAAAAAGAGAAGAAGCAGTTATCGATGAGTTGACACAGAAGAAAGGTATTATTCTGGCTACCGGTGGTGGAGCTGTCAAAAACGCTCATAACAGAAGCGCTCTGTCTTCCAGAGGGGTTGTTGTGTATCTTAAAACTTCAGTGGAGAAACAGTATCAGAGAACATGTCGTGACACAAGGAGACCACTCCTTAACAACCCGGATCCTTTAGGAACGCTACAGAGACTTATGGCAGAAAGAGAACCGCTTTATACGGAAGTTGCTGACATCGTCGTTGAAACAGATCAGTATTCTGCAAGACAGATTGCCGTACAGATTATAGATAAATATGAAGCTATGAAGGAACTATGATGAAGACGTTAATGGTTGAACTTGGAGAACGCAGTTATCCTATATATATTGATGGTGGATTGCTTGATCGTGAGGATGTATGGGGAAACTGCATCAAGAAGAAGGGTAATGTCGTCATTGTTACAAATACCACAGTCTGTACCTGGTATTTATCCAGGTTGGAGGAATCTGTCAAAAGACTTGGTTATAAGGTATCAAGCTGTATTTTGCCTGATGGTGAAAAGTATAAGAATCTTGAAAGTTTTAATCAGATTATGACTTTTCTGCTTGAGCATAACTGTGGGCGTGATACTACTCTTATTGCTTTGGGGGGCGGAGTTATCGGCGATTTGACGGGGTTTGCAGCCGCATCCTTCCAGCGTGGGGTGGATTTCGTTCAGGTTCCGACCACTCTTTTATCGCACGTGGATTCCTCTGTTGGCGGTAAAACAGGTATAAATCACCCACTCGGTAAGAACATGATCGGTGCGTTTTACCAGCCTAAGGCCGTTATAATCGATTTGTTCTGTCTTAAGACGCTTCCTGAAAGAGAACTGGCTGCCGGTATGGCTGAAGTAATTAAATACGGCATTATCTGGGACAAATCCTTCTTTGAATATCTTGAAGAACATACTGATGATATTTGGAAACTTGATTCTGACGTGATTTCAGAAGTTGTTCACAGATGCTGTTCAATAAAAGCTGCTGTTGTACATGAGGATGAAAGAGAAGGTGGAATTCGTGCAATACTAAATCTCGGCCATACGTTTGGACATGCCATTGAGACATTTATGGGATATGGTGTATGGCTTCACGGTGAAGCTGTCGCGGCAGGTATTGTTATGGCTTCCCGTGTAGCTCTTTCCAGAGGTTCTGTTTCCGAGGAAGAGTTTGAACGCATTGTCTGTCTTTTGAAGAACAACAGGCTTCCTGTTTCCAAGCCTGACAGCATGACCACCGATGATTTCCTGAAGCTTATGGTTCATGACAAAAAGGCTGTAAATGGAAAAATACGCTATATTATTCCGGATTCTTTAGGTCAGTCTTCAGTGAAAGATGATCTGACGCTTAAGGAAATAGAAGACGCAACCAGATAATTATTTGTGGTTCTTATTATGAGGTAAAAAGAGGGAAAATTATTGATTTGCCCTCTTTTTTTATTGAAAATTCAAACAGAAAGCAGTTTCATTATTTTTTCAAGTCTATTCACAGTCTTAATGTTAAAAATTTTTTATATGTGTATGGTCGGTCAATTATTTATTATAATTCCTTCGTTGGGATCTGAAGTCGTTAAATGGCCTGCATTAAGCACTTATGAACAGATCACGAACCGGAAAACCAACAGGTCGTTATAACAGATTGTTAACTGCCGAGATTTACCATGAAAATTTATCTGTGTTCATGGCGGTTAGCGGAAACGGTGCTAATTATAATAATTAACTGCCAATGAACAGTTGGACATATAGTAGGGAAAAGAAAGATCATGGCTTTAGAACAGCTGCCTCAATTAACAAGTCAAAAATCATTAGTTGAAAGAATCAAATACCAGATATCTGTAGGGGCTCCTTTTATTATTCTTAAGGGGAGTCTCGGGGCCGGTAAAACAGTTATATGTGAACAGTTGATTTCTGCTGTCGATGATAAGTTTATAAAGGCATATATCCCGGGAGCTGGTAATCATGATCTGACAAAGTGCAGAGAGATACTGCTTAATCAGATATCCAAAACAAATAAGATTAACTCTAATGATAAATTGATAGGTACTGTTCAGAAGATTAATTTCAATGGTAAACGAGTCCTTATCGTTATTGATGATTTTGATAATGTTGCCGATCGCTTTATATCCGAACTTGCTGACATCTACAGTACTTATGCTAAAGAACAGCTTTTTTCAATTGTAGCTACCGTATCCTCATCCTCAAAATTATCTCAGAAGGTAAGGCAGCTTAATTCCCTTGCAATTGAACCTATGGAGATGCAGATAAAACCGATAAGCATGCAGGAAAGTATACTTGTAATGCATTATTATGGCAGTCAGGTCGGGATGCGCGGTCTTGACGACCGTTCATTAAAGAACAGCAGGGAGTTACAGGCAGCAAAAGGAAATCCGGGGGCCATCAAGAGTATGATTGAGGGGATTTCTGATGTTGACTGTAATAAATACAATCCAATAGAAAGGGCCAAAAAGCGAAAGAAAGCTGTCCTGACAGCGTTGTTTGGCGGAGCAGCCATAGCCGCCACGGTAGCTGGAATCCTTGTATATGTTATCAAGAATCAGAATAAACCTCTTGTGAATGATGAATATGCATATGAACATAATACCAGTGTCAGAGAAATGCAGAGTCTCATTGAAAATGACGACAGAAATGTTGATTCACTGGCACCTGAACTCAGTCGACCTCGAGAGGATTTGAATCCATTTGTAATAGTGGAAGAGAAAGGGAGTGTAAGTTCAAAGTCTGAGGGAAGTTCAGCAAACATTTCAAAAAACGAAGATTCTGCATCTCCTGAAAAGAAAATAGTAATTTCTGATGAAGACAGTGCCGATATTGTTACTGGTGCAACCGCTAAATCTTCAGGCTTGAATGATACCGGCGAAACTGTTGATAAATTGAGGGCTGAGGCTAATATAGAAGCTAAAGCCAAGGATATTGCGGAAAATAACGCAAGGCACGAAAATTTAATAAAAGCGGAAGAAAAGCTCAAGGTTGAAGCTGACGCAAAGGCAAAACTGGAGGCAGAAAAGAAAGCTGCAGAAGCCGAGGCAAAGGCAAAATTAGAGGCAGAAAAGAAAGCTGCTGAAGAGAAGGCTAAGGCAGAAGCCGAAGCAAAGGCAAAATTAGAGGCTGCAAAAAAGGCTGCAGAAGAAAAGGCTAAGGCAGAAGCCGAAGCAAAGGCAAAATTAGAGGCTGCAAAAAAGGCTGCAGAAGAAAAGGCTAAGGCAGAAGCCGAAGCAAAGGCAAAACTGGAAGCCGCAAAGAAGGCCGCAGAAGAAAAGGCAAAGGCAGAAGCTGAAGCAAAGGCGAAACTGGAGGCAGAAAAGAAGGCCGCAGAAGAAAAGGCGAAGGCAGAAGCTGAAGCAAAGGCAAAACTGGAAGCCGCAAAGAAGGCCGCAGAAGAAAAGGCTAAGGCAGAAGCCGAAGCAAAGGCGAAACTGGAGGCAGAGAAGCCGAGGCAAAGGCAAAATTAGAGGCAGAAAAGAAAGCTGCTGAAGAGAAGGCTAAGGCAGAAGCCGAAGCAAAGGCAAAATTAGAGGCTGCAAAGAAGGCAGCAGAAGAAAAGGCGAAGGCAGAAGCTGAAGCAAAGGCAAAATTAGATGCGGCAAAGAAAGCTGCGGAAGAAAAAGCAAGAGCCGATGCTCAGCATAAGAAACAGGAAGAGCGTAATTCTCAGAGTGTTACCGGGGATAATAAGCAATTACCTTTTGAAGAATTGAATGATTCTCATTATACTGTGCAGTTAGTTGCAACTTCTAAAAAGGATGAGGCACAAAGGGTTGCCCGTAAGGTGGGGAACAGTTGGGTTCTCTTCAGAAAGAAGGATCAGCAGTACATAGTTATGTATGGCGATTTTAAGGACAGAAGTTCAGCGACACAATCCATTTCTGGTCTGCCTGAGGCCATCAGAAAGACCAAACCTTGGGCAAAGAACATTGCTGCAGTTAAGAAGGAAATTCAATGAAATATATAATTGCTCCGTCAATATTGTCTGCCGATTTGGCTCGTTTAGGTGATGATGTTAAGGAGGTTTTGGAAGCAGGAGCTGATGTTGTTCATTTTGATGTAATGGACAATCATTATGTACCTAACCTTACGTTTGGACCGCAGATCTGCAGTGCTTTGCGTAAATTTGGCATTGCCGCTCCGATAGACGCACATTTAATGGTAACTCCGGTAGATGAGCTAATCGGTTCTTTTGCTGATGCCGGTGCAACCAGCATAACATTTCATCCTGAAGCTTCAAGACATGTAGACAGATCTTTACAACTTATTAAAAGTCGTGGGTGCAGAGCCGGTCTTGCTTTGAATCCTGCAACACCGCTAAATGTGCTTGATTATGTTTGGGATAAGCTTGACATGGTTGTAATTATGTCAGTTAATCCGGGGTTCGGCGGACAGAGTTTTATTCCTAGTGCTTTGGCAAAGATTAGAGCCTTGAAAGAATCTGCTATAGCAAATGGCAGGGATGATCTTGTGATTGAAGTGGACGGTGGTGTAAAGCCGAACAATATTGCGGAAATTGCTTCCGCAGGAGCCAATATGTTTGTTGCTGGTTCTGCAATTTTTGGAGCCGACGATTACAGAAAGGTTATTGCTTCTATGCGTTCTGAACTGGAGAAAGTCTGATGAATCGGCAAGGGGTTCCCAGATTAATTATGTTCGATCTTGACGGAACTCTGGCTGATACGGCATTTCAGCTCGGCATTGCCGTAAATGCCGCTCTGAGAGATCTGGGGAAAAAAGAAATTTCAATGGATGCTCTCAGAAGTTACATAGGTAACGGAGCAACAATGCTCCTAGCCAGGGCTCTGGCCGGTCGAAGGGATATTTCATTAACTGATGTGGATGATAAAGAACTTTTCAGAGCCAGATCTGTTTTTAATGATACTTATTTATCTTGTTGTGACTGCAGTTCAAAGATTTATCCGGGGGTTGTTGATACCCTTTCTGAACTGAAGAATCTCGGTATCAGACTTGCCGTGGTTACTAACAAGCCTCACCGGTTCATTGAACCTGTTCTGGAACCGTCTGGTCTTCTTGATTATTTTGATTTTTGGCTCGGAAGTGAGGTTATTCCTGAAAAGAAACCTGATAAGGCTCCGTTGTTATACACTGCTTCAAGACTTGGAGTAAGTGTTGATGATTCTTGGATGGTTGGAGATTCCGTAAACGATATTCTTGCTGCGGTAAATGCCGGTATTCCCGGGATAGCGCTGACCTTTGGGTACAATCAGGGAGTGGATTTTCAGAAATTGGGCGCTTTTAGGATTATCGATGATTTCCGGGATATTTTGGCAATTATTAAGGATCCTAATTAGCTTTTTTCAATGAGTTTCAGTTATTTGGGCTATAATATCCATCGAACGTTTAATCGGTAACACTTTACGGATACGTCTGCAGAGATATCCGGAGAAAGATACATCTTAAGTCCCGTTGTGGGCTTTTATATGAATTAGGAATTTTTACTACCATGAAAGAAATAGTGTTTAGTGCTGCTCAGCCTTCAGGTGAATTATCCATTGGTAACTATATTGGGGCATTACGCCAATGGGTGAAAATGCAGGAGCAGTACGATTGCGTGTACAGTGTTGTGGATCAGCATGCGATAACCGTAAGACAGGATCCTGCCGCACTTCATGAGGCAAGCTTTAATACTCTGGCTTTATATCTTGCCATAGGCATAGATCCTCAAAAGTGTACTTTATTTCTTCAGTCTCACGTGCCTGCTCACGCTCAGCTTGCATGGATTCTTAACTGTTATACTCAGATGGGTGAACTTAGCCGTATGACCCAGTTCAAGGACAAGTCTCAGCGTTACGGCAATGCCGGTACTACAGCCGGGCTGTTTGATTATCCTGTTCTTATGGCTGCTGACATTCTTTTATATCAGGCAAGTCTTGTACCCGTTGGTGAGGACCAGCTTCAGCATCTTGAACTGACAAGAGATATAGCATACAGATTTAATCAGCTCTATGGTGATATTTTTATTTTACCAAAGGGTTTTGTTCCTGAATCAGGTGCACGCGTGATGAGCCTTCAGGATCCTCACAAGAAAATGTCAAAGTCTGATGATAACAGAAACAACGTTATTACCATGCTTGAAGATCCGAAGAGTATCATCAAGAAGCTTAAAAAAGCCGTAACCGACAGTGACGAACCTCCTGTTGTGCGTTATGACTGGGAGAATAAGGCCGGTGTTTCAAATCTTCTTGATCTGATGAGTTCGGTAACTGAAACTCCTGTTGCAGAGCTGGAAAAGCATTTTGAAGGTAAGATGTATGGTCATCTTAAGACTGAGGTTGCTGATGCCGTAGTGGCTTTCCTTGAACCTGTTCAGCACCGCTATAAGGAACTCCGTGCGGATGAATCATATCTGCGTGAAGTTCTCAGAACAGGTGCAGACAAGGCTTCTGAGAGAGCACAGGTAATCATCGATAAGGTATATAAGGCCGTGGGTTTTGTTTTGTAACCTAAGATCTGTTTAATTATGGGACAGTCGGTATGTGGAGAATTATAGGCGGTTTGTTATCGGTGGCGGTAATCTGCGGAGTGCTGTATGCCGTTAACTGTTCATCAATTCTTAAGTATCCGGCTGTTCTGAGGGATAAGTCAGTACCGACTACGGTTAGGATTGCTGAAGTCGAGTATTCTTCTGCAGGTACAAGACTGCCTCTTGTAGGTAGGGTTCATGCTAACAGATCCGTTCAGATTGTTTCTGAAGTTACGGGAAGAATATCTAAGGTTTTTGTCAGCCCGACACAGATGGTAAAGACCGGTGATTTGCTTGTTCAGCTGGAGAATGACCGACACAAGGCTTTGCTTAAGGAATCTGAGGTGGTTCTCAAAAATTACCAGAGACGCCTTGAGATGTCCGGAAAGCTTATAAACAAAGGGGTTGTCAGTCAGGATTCTTATGAGCAGATACGGGCACTTGTCAAGAGTCAGACTGCGGTGGTTGATGCAAGACAGGCTGAGCTTAATGCGAGAGATATAACAGCTCCGTTTGACGGAATTCTCAGCCTTCATAATATCACGGCCGGCCAGTTTGTTAAGCCTGAGACCGTTTTATTTCAGCTTGATGACATTAGTCAGGTTTATGTGGATTTTCCCATTCCTGAGCGTTTTCTATCCAAAATCGTGGTAGGGCAGGAGGTTACTGCCACAACCGATGCCTGGCCTGGGCATATATTCAGCGGAAAGGTTAAGCAGATTGATACTCACGTTAATGTTGATACACTTGCCGTTGGTGTGCGTATTTACTTCGATAACCAGGAATTTAAACTTCTTGACGGTATGATGCTTGAGGTCTCCATGAACATGGCTTCCGAAAAGCTTCCCGTAGTTCCGCTTAAATCTCTTGTATATGCCGGTGAAGATCGTTACGTATTTGTTGTTAACGAAGAGAATAAGGTATTCAGAAGAAAGGTTGTTTTAGGTCCCGTGAACGGAGCCATGGTTGCCGTAAATCAGGGACTTAGGGTTGGAACATCGATAGTTGTTGAGGGGGTAAACAGAATTCATGACGGTGATACGGTTGCCGTCATCAAGCAGGAAGACATTGAGGCCGTCAGCGGTGAGGTGCCTCTTAAGAAAAAAGATAAAACCGGTACCAGGGATCAGATGTTGTGATTTTAAGTGAAATTTCAATAAAAAGACCGATTTTTGCATCAGTCATGAGTCTATTGTTACTGATATTCGGACTGGTATGCTTTTTTCGACTTCCGATCCGTGAACTTCCCAATATAGATTATCCTTCACTCACGATTATAACTACATACCCTGGAGCTTCTCCTGAGGTAGTGGAATCAAAGGTTACCCGCGTCATAGAAAATGAACTTTCCGGTATTTCCGGTATAAGTAAGATATCTTCCAACAGCAGAAGCGGCCGTTCCTGGATTTCCATAGAGTTTAAAAGCGGTAAAGACATGCTTGAAGCTGTGTCAGATGCTCGTGACGCAGTTTCTCATGCCCGTAAAAAGCTTCCCGATGACATAGATGAACCGATGGTATCAAGAGACAGTGGTGACGGAGAGGTTGTCCTGTGGTTGAATCTTTCCAGTTCTGTTGTTGACAGGGTAAATCTGTCAGATTATGCAACCAATGTTCTTGAAAAGAACCTGAGTCTTGTTGACGGAGTTTCCCAGATTGAACTTGTTGGGGCCCTTGAAAAGGTACTGTACGTACGTCTCATTCCACAGAAGATGGCTGTAATGGGTGTTACCGTAGAAGATATAAGAAACGCCATCGGTGATGAGAATATAGAACTGCCAAGCGGTGAAATCCGAAATCAGGACATGGTGTTTCCTGTTCAGATTAAAAGGGTATACATTGATCCAAAAACATTTGAACTGCTGCCGATAAGACATAATGGTATGGACAAAACCATCCGTCTTCGTGATGTGGCAGTCATTGAAACCCGAGCCAAGAATGAGGAAAGCATATATCATCGTAACGGCATTTCAAGTATAGGTATAGGGGTTATTCCTCAATCAAATGCCAATCCTCTTGATGTATCCCGAAATATCAGGAAAAAGGTTGAGGAACTGAAACAGTTCCTGCCGGACGGATTTGTTCTGGATACTGATTTTGACAGCACCGTATACATTCAGAATTCCATTACAGAGGTCTATGAGACTCTGGCTATAACAGTTTTTCTTGTAATTGTCGTGCTGTACCTGTTTATAGGTTCATGGAACACAACACTGATTCCTGCACTGACCGTGCCGATTTCTCTGATAGCCTCATTTATCGGAGCATATTTTTTCGGGTTCTCAATAAATATCATCACACTGCTCAGTCTTATACTTGCAATAGGTCTGGTTGTCGATGATGCGATTGTCATGGTTGAAAATATATCCTTTCACATAAACAGCGGTGAAGGAGTTCTTGCCGCATGCTGGAGAGGTTCGAAGGAAGTGGGGTTTGCCATAGTGTCCACTTCCGTTGTTCTCATAATCATATTTCTGCCTCTTGTGTTTATCAGAGGTGTTACCGGAAAGATGTTTGTTGAATTTGCCGTTCTGATTTCCATGGCAGTTTTCTTTTCGAGTTTTGTGGCTCTTACACTGAGTCCGGCCATGTGCGGTTTTGTTCTTAAGAGGAAGAAGGAAGGAAAGAAGCTTTTTGGTCTGGTTGACAGATTTATAGGTATTCTGGAAGTTGTTTATGAAAGGTTCCTGCACCAGATGCTTAGAAGAGTCTATCTGTATCCGGCAATCCTTGTTGCCATTGTGGGTCTGATGTTTCTTTTTTATCAGGTAATTCCGCATCAGCTAAGTCCAAGCGAGGATCGAGGTGTAATTTATATTTATGCCTTAGGTGAGGAAGGGGCAAGCATCCACAGAATGAAACGCAGTATGACTGCGTTGGAGGATGAACTTCTGCCAATGTTGGGTAACGGTGTTGTAAAGTCCGTAAGTTTCAGTACTCCGTCGTTAGGTCAGGGGTCGGATCAAAGCGGATTCGTAGTTATACAGCTTGAGGACTGGAGCAGAAGAAGCGTAACGTCAACGGAGTTTATCAAATATCTCAATGATAAGCTTAAACACATAGCTGATTTGAAAGTGTACATATATCAGCCGGGTTTTAAGGGAACGTCTGGTTCTCCGATAAAGTATGTGATTAAGGGAAACAGTTTCGATCAGATTAATAATATGACTCTCAGACTGATAAAGGATGCCAATGAAGCAGGCATTATTGTTAATGCAGACAGCAACTACAGTGCGAGAACGCCGGAAATTGAAGCTGTGATTGATTATAACAGGGCGGCCGTTCTTGGTGTCACCATGACAGATATATCGAATGCCCTGCAGACTTATCTTGGTGGTACCACAAAAACGTCTTTTGAAGAGAATGATACGGAATATAACGTATATATCAGGGCCGAAGAGAAACTTTTTAAAGATATAACCGACATTGCTTCATTAAACATCCGAACAGAAAACGGAGAGATGGTTTCACTTGGCAGTGTCGCCGAGTTCAGACTTGTTGCAAAAGCCAGAAAACTGCCTCATTTCGATCGTCAGAAGGCAATTACCATCTCTGCTCATCCTGCCGCTGACAAGAGTCTCGGGGAAGCTTTGGACTGGATGGATGCCTGGGCTGTCAAGAACCTTGATAAAAGCATGAGTGTTTCACTTAACGGTGAATCAAGGAATTTCAGGGACAGTGAGAATGAAATGCTGATGGTTTTCCTGCTGTCAGTCATCGTAACGTATCTTGTTCTGGCAGCTCAGTTTGAAAGTCTGATTCATCCTGTTTCAATCATGATTACCATTCCTCTAGGTATTTTCGGAGGACTTCTCGGGTTGTGGATAATGAAGCTGTCAATAAACATATACAGTGAGATAGGGCTTCTTCTTCTTGTAGGTATGGTGACCAAGAACGGCATACTTATCGTGGAGTTTGCTAATCAGCTGAGGGAATCAGCTCCGGATCTTATGACCGCAACCATTAAGGCATCAGTCAGAAGAATAAAGCCGATTCTGATGACTTCCCTGACGGCAATTATAGGAGCTCTTCCTCTTATTATGGCGAACGGTTCAGGTTTTGAAAGCCGTCGAGCCGTCGGTGCAGTAATATTCTTTGGAATGAGCGTGGCAACACTGATTACTCTTGTCGTCCTTCCGGGGTTCTATTATCTGCTGGCGAAATTAACTTCGGTTCCCGGGACCCATGTTGCGCGTCTGAAAGAGGAACTTGCCGACGTTGAAGAAAACGATAAAACGGCATAATTTTTCGTGTAAATCATGTTATGTTTGATACTGAATAATTATGCAGAATTATTGCATAATTATTAAAAAGAAGTATAATCGTAATGTAAGTTTCAACTGTATTGTACAGTTGCTTGTTGTAGAATTAAGCACTTCTGTTTGAATATAGACGCTTAATTATTAGTGAGGTTGTGAATTTGTATGAGTAATGTTACCAGAGCAGATTTTGATAAGTATTTGATGGGTGTTTACTGTCCGGCTCCATTTGTAGCGGTAAAGGGAAGCGGCTCCAGATTCTGGGATGATGCAGGAAGGGAATATGTCGATTTCGGTGGCGGTATCGCTGTCAACGTAATGGGACACTGCAATCCTGAAATTGTTTCTGCACTGGATGAACAGGCTCATAAGCTGTGGCACATTTCAAACTATATGTGCACAGAGCCTGCAATCACTTTGGCTAAGCATCTGGTAGAGAGTACCTTTGCGGATAAGGTATTTTTTGCAAATTCAGGCGGCGAAGCCAATGAAGCTGCATTAAAGCTTGCCCGCAGATACGCTTTTGAGAAGTACGGAAAGGAAAAATCTCAGATAATATCATTCTATAACAGTTTCCATGGAAGAACCCTGTTTGATGTTACGGTTGGTGGTCAGGCTAAATACTGTGAAGGTTTTGGTCCGTTACCAGGTGACATTATTCACGCCGAGTTCAATAATCTTGAACAGCTTAAGTCTCTGATTTCAAAAGAGAGAACCTGTGCGGTCATCATGGAACCTATTCAGGGTGAAGGCGGTATCCTTCCGGCAGATCCTGAATTCATCAAAGGGGTTCGCCAGCTTTGTGATGAAAATGATGCACTGCTGATTTTTGATGAAGTTCAGACCGGCTTCGGCAGAACGGGTTATTTATACGCATACCAGTACTATCAGGTTGAACCGGACATTATGTCTTCAGCAAAGGGATTGGGTGCAGGTATTGCCATCGGAGCAATGCTTGCTAAGGATAAAGTAGCATCTGTTTTCAAGCCTGGACTTCATGGTACCACCTTTGGTTCCAATCCTCTGGCCACTGCTGTTGGCTGTAAGTCTTTTGAACTGGTTAACAGACCTGGTTTCTTAAATGAAGTTACTGAAAAGGCTGATTTATTCAGACAGCATTATGAAAAGCTTAATGCCAAGTACGACTGTTTCAAGGAAGTTCGCGGTGTCGGTTTGATGATTGGTGCTGAACTGAAGGATGAATCTCTGCTGAAGAAGATTACCTCTGAATGTCTGAATCAGGGATTGTTTGTTCTGACTGCGGGGCACAGTGTTATCAGAACCGTTCCTGCGCTTAATATTACAGTTGACGATATTAACGAAGGCTTTGCTCGTATGGATAAGGCTTTAGCAGTGGTATTTTCCTGCTAATCTGAAAAGCTGATATTTTAGTGTTTAAGGAAGGAGGTAGCCGTCGGTTATCTCCTTCTGTTTATCTGGTAAGGGGGATCTACTGTCCTGCCAGAAAGGTTTTGAAAGGTGCTTTAAACCTTTAAGATATATGAACTGGATAAATAAAACCCGGCTTCTGAAAGGATGCCGGGTAATGATATTCCTTGAGAAAACCTGTGTGTGTTAACGGGTATTAAACACAACGATGGTTTTACCGTGAGCACTGATGATGTTCTGTTCTTCAAGCATCTTCAGGATTCTGCCTACAGTTTCTCTTGAACAGCCAACAATCTGACCGATTTCCTGACGGGTTATCTTAATCTGCATACCGTCCGGATGAGTCATGGCATCAGGCTGGTGAGCCAGGTTGAAGAGAGTACGTGCGATACGACCCTGAACATCGAGGAAGGCAAGATTACCGACTTTACCGCTGGTCTTTGACAATCTGCGAGCCATCTGGGCACTCAGACGCATCAGAATCTCAGGATTAACCTGAATTAACTGACGGAACTTCTTATATGAAATTTCAGCAATTTCACAAGGACCCTTTGCACGAACCCATGCGGTACGAATCGGATCTTCAGATTCGTCAAATAAACCTAATTCTCCGATAAAATCTCCCTGATTAAGATAAGAAAGAATCATTTCCTTTCCTTCTTCATCCTTAATCAATACGGCAACTGATCCCTTGACGATGTAATAAAGGGTTTCAGCTTTTTCGCCGGCGTGAATCAGAGTACTCTTAGCCGGATATTTATGCACATGGCAGTGAGATAGAAACCATTCCTGAGTTGGGTCTGATTGAGGTTTTCCAATAAACATTATTTATCCTTATATACGCTATCAACCTTTTTATCAGGTTTGATTACAAAAGATGCATCTTTCAGGTGCTATCTTAGGCATAGACTTTAATAACCAAACATACATTCATTTCTGAATGATACTCAATATTTGCTAAAATTGCATTAGTATATTAAGATCTTTGCCACATGCTAGATACATCCTGTGATATTAATCACTCTAGTGTATTATATCATGTAGTTGTAAAGTTGATAACCTGCATTTAACAAGTTTTGAGGTGGTAACTGCAGGTCTATAAATTAAGTTTTAAACACGAAGGAATAATTTTTCTGGATTTGGAGAAATTTTAAATGAGCACAGATTCTTCCGCTCAGAACAGTGAAAGTCAGAAGGTTTTATCTCAGACAGAAGCCGCAGAAGTGATTACTACTGAATCTTCCGAGTTTGACGATATCAGACATTATCGTGATGATGAGGTTCATGATGCCATACAGAGTATACTGGATAATGAAGAGCTGGTTACCGGCATCTATAAGAGAATATTCGGTTTTCTGCCTGATTTTCTGTCAAAACTGGGCAAGCCGTTTATAAAGTTTGTTTTAAAGATGCGCTTCTCCAGGGTCAGGACAATAGCTCAGGTTCAGGAATATGTTGCCAAGTTTATGAAAGGTATCATAAGGGATACCACTGACGGATTTACCTGCAGGGGATTCGAAAAGCTGGATCCTAAAAAAGGATATCTGTTTATTTCAAATCACCGCGATATATCGCTGGATCCCGCATTTATTGACATGGCATGTTACTTTAATAATCTGGATACCGTAAAGATAGCCATCGGTGATAATCTTTTACGTATGCAGGTTGCTACTGATCTTATGCGTTTAAACAAAAGCTTTATTGTTAAAAGATCCGTCCAGGGCAGGGATAAGTTAAAGGCTCTTGCTCATTTAAGTGAATATATCGGCCGTTCCATCGAGGAAAATCATAATGTGTGGATTGCTCAGAGGGAAGGTAGAGCCAAGGATGGTAATGACAAGACCGAAGAAGCGATTCTGAAGATGTTTTACATGTATGGCAAGAAAAAGAAGCTTACTTTTGCTGAGTATGTTAAGACACTGAATATTGTTCCGGTATCAATTACGTATGAATTTGATCCCGGTGACGCAGCCAAGGCAAAAGAGTTGTATGAGACTGAAAAGAACGGCAGTTATGTCAAGTCTCAGTTCGAAGACATTGACAGCATAGTGGGCGGTATAAACGGTTATAAGGGGAGGGTCAACATTGTGGCCGGCGATCCTCTTACCGGAGATTTTGAGACCCCTGAGAAATTGGCTGAAACCATAGATAATTTTATTTATGCAAATTATGCCATGTTCCCGTCATGTCTTCTTTCAGCAGGTGTTACTGAAGGTGTAAGTGAAGAAGAAAAGAAGAAATTTGAAGATAGAATATCTGGAATTGATCCTAAGCTTCGCGATTATGTAAAGAAAATGTATGCCGCACCTTATTTCAATCAGCAGAATGCAAAGAAGTCCTAAGACTTAATTTTTATGTCTTACGGGTATATAGGTCCTCCCATGTTTTAATTTCGTAAATTACGGAATTTAGGATGGGAGGCCTTTTTATTTACAGGCTCCCGGTGCATTCAACGACCTGAAGTTATTGCGGCAGGACGGTTTGCATGGCCTCAATGATTTTCACTGAAAACAATCTTGACTAAGATGCAAAAAAAAACTGCCTTTCGGCAGTTTTTGCTGATTATTGCTTGTCCAGGTGTCAACTTGCGTTAGGCATTCTGATATTCTGCATCCCTTTCGGTATCGATAACGAGAATGTCTGTCTTGTTGATGAAGTTGAATTCAGTTGCTGTGGAGATGGTGTATGCTCCCATCATCTTTCCGACAACGATGTCACCGATATCAAGCTTTGGAAGCTTGATGTTTTCGGCAATGATGTCTATGCTGTCACAGGTAGGGCCGGCAAGAACTGATTCTTCTCTATCACCGTCAACATAAGGTGTAAACTTAGGATAGATTACATGGTCGAAAATCTGACCGCTGTAGCTGCAGTACACACCGTCGTCAAGGTAATACCAAGGCTTGTTGAATCTTTCGGCCTTGCCGACAACGGTACAGATGTTAATCATAGCAGGAGCACTAAGGAATCTTCCCGGTTCTGCGATAACCCTGATGTCATCAGGTATCTGCTTCAACGCTTCACGGATAGGGGCACAGAAACTGTATATATTTGTGCTTTCAGCCTTTTCGTAATCTACAGGGAAGCCACCGCCGATATCAAGAACCTTAAGGTTGATACCCGCATCGGCAGCTTCCTTGATAATCTGGGCACAGTCATTTATGGCTTCAACATGTCTGTTGGCGTTAGGAACCTGAGACCCTACATGGAATGACAGGCCGTGAATATTCAATCCCAAACTTCCTGCCAACTTTAAGAGTTCAAGACAGTCCCCTGGCAGAACCCCGAATTTTTTTGACAAATCCACAGGAGTTTCCGGATTAGGAAAGCTTACCCTGACAAGAAGCTTAACATCGTTCTTGTACGGAATGAATTTTTTGGCTTCTTCCGCATTATCCACTACAAATGTGTTGCAACCATAATCAAGAGAGTATCTGATGTCCAGATCTTTCTTGATTGGGTGTGTATGAATGCACTGCAGAGGATCAATGTTTAAGGATCTTACGAGGTCAATTTCTCCCTTGGAAGCGAGATCAAAGCAGGCACCTTCTTCAAGAAGAGAAGCAACGACGTCTTTGTTTGGTAGCGGTTTTAATGCATAATGAAGGGTCACGCCCGGCAGAGCTCTTGAGAGTTCCTGATACTGAAAACGAACTGTGGCTTTATCTAATATCAATAAAGGAGAACCATGCTTATTGATAAGTTCGCGATAATTAAGTTTAGTATTGAATAAATTGTTCATGGGCTTCTAGTAGCACCTCACAAATGGGTTTGCACCCCTGCCAAAAGATTATTATCAGAAGCCCTCTTTCGAGAGATGTTTTTTTATAAAAAGTGCCTCTGATAAAGCTTAAAATTTTTTTAGTTTGTGCATTATTGTGAAAAACGTAATTTTGTGCAATAAATATTTTCGGATAACCAAAAAAAATTATTTTTTTTTATAAAATGTCATTTTTTCAACGAAAAATTATAGATTAAATTATAAATATAATATATGCAAAAATGCAAAAAGCCTAAGTTTCCTTAGATGCTCACGAATTAGGGGATAATGAAAGATGATTTTTATAAATTTCTTAAATATTTGGAAGATCAATAGAGGACTTACGGGGCGATAAGAATGGCGGGTACGTGTCACTACTACCAAATTATGAGCTTATCACAACCTTGTTATAACATTGACTACTTGTTTTTTTGATGTCAGATCACACAATGACGTGCGTATCATTAGACTCTTCTTTAAAAAATTGATTGATTTCGCACAAAACAATGGAACCGTTTACATAATGTTATCATTATTGTGATTTTTTTTGTATTTATCTCTCAAATATTTAACTCAAGTGTAACAAAGATTAAAAAACTAATTAAAATTGAGGAGTGTGGATTATTATAAATTGAGTCTAACGGAGTTTATTATGACTTATCTGAATATGACGGGTATGTTGTACACAGGAGGTGGAAGCATGTCGTCACCTGAAACTCGTGGTCAAAAAGGCTTTACATTAATTGAAATGGTTATAGCAATAGTTATCGCGGGTATTTTAATGTTAACTGCACTTCCTGCAATGAGGAATTGGCGTTATGAACAGGATCTTGCCACGTTGGCTGAAAAGGTGATTTCTGAGCTTGATATGGCAAGAACTTCTGCACAGCAACGAAACAAATTAGTAACCATTTCACCGAATACTGTTGCAGGTTCCAGAGATTGGAAGAGCGGTTTCTTCGTATACGAAAACGCCAAATATACGTTGAAGAGAGGTGATTACGACGGAAAAAACGACGATATACTGTCTGAATTGGATATTGCTGATTCCAATATCAGATTGGGGGTTTTTCCGACCACTGCAGCAGGTACGGTGGCAAGCGACAGCGATCATAACGCAAATATTAATTTTCTTCCTAACGGAATGTCGAGAGTAATCTCTGGAAATGATGAATTTGATCTGGATGCAGCTCAGGGGAACGTGACCATTAAGGTGTGCCGCGTGATTGGCGGTAGGACTAACACATGGACGATAGTTATGAGACCGTCAGGTGACATAACCAAGGCTTTTGATGATACCAACAATAACTGCGCAGGGTTCTAGGAGGGATAACATGTTAAGAAAACAGAAGGGTTTTTCATTACTGGAACTTATGGTGTCAATGCTTATTGTGTCAATTGCATTGTTAGGTTATGCCGCTTTGCAGGCATACAGTACAAGAGCGTTGAGCGGATCGTACTCAAGAACTTCAGAAACAGCCGTACTTAATGATTTTGTGAAATTATTTCAGGTAAGTACCAGATCTGTTTCAACTTTGAACTGGCCGACTGAGACAGAGAATATTAGCAGAATAGCTTTTACTTGTGAAAATGCACCCGGCCAACTTTGGCATAGGGGAGAAACCACAACAGTCAACTCGGTTTTGGGATTTGGGGTTAGTGATATATGCGCTCAGATAGAACAGTCAAATAAAATTGTTGCCCATGATATTGCATTCCAATTGGATCGTCGTCATGTGCCCAAAACTGAAATTTATTCTTATAGGCTGAGAATAAGTTTTGCATATGTTCCCAAAAAAGCAGGTATTAGACAGGATCAGACTCAGGACGTTGAGTCAGTGACCGTTGCTAAATATTGCCCGCTCAACGAGAATGAGAGAGGGGAAAAATATAATCAAGACCGCGTGTCTGCTGGCGTTGTGTGCAGTAAGGTGGAGGTAATGCTGTAATGAAACTTAATCAAAAAGGCTTTGGCTTAATAGAATTAATGATCAGTATTCTTGTCGCTTCCATTATAGTTGCCGGTCTGTATCAGATGGTTACATCTAGCTGGTTAAACTTTGGTATATCAAGTGCTACAGCCAGATCTAGCAAGAGTGCGAGACAGGTTGATAATATTGTCAATACACTCATGTTTCAGGCTGGTTATATAAACTATAGAAGGGTTATTCAGAATTATCATTTTAATAGTGTTGCTACAGGATTTAACGGTAGCGACTTAAATAATACCCGTGCTTGGACAGATGATGTTTTCATTTTAGGTGGAGAGACAACCAATCTGAACAACAATACGTCTAACAGTGTAAAGTTTAGATTCTTTGGTGCATCTGTAGCTGATGATGTAAGTGATAATTCATCATTCTTTGGCGATCCTACGGCTAATGGTTTTATTTTTGACTGTAGAGGTGTGAATGTTCCAAATACGGTTCAGCTTGAGATGATATTGTATGTCGGACCGGATGGGCTGATGTGTAATCAGCATGCATTGGAGGGGGCTAGTGATTGGAATTTGAATGCACCAGTTGTAGTTGATTCTTCCGTAGTTGACATGCAGGTTCTGTACGGAATAACTACAAGAGAAGGTGAAGCGGATTCTGATTCGTATTATACGGCTGAATATTTGAATGCGAATAATCTTTGGAAAGATGTTAATCTTGTAAAGTATTATATGGTTACTTCTCAGGGAACTGGTCAGCGCGTGGTGAGATCCGGCAATGGTGCAGAAATTACGTTATTTGATGGGTTCGCTGATGCAGGGTACGGAACGTATGCCATTCAGGATTCTACCAGAATGCATAAGATTATTTCTGGTACCGTATCTTTGTTAAACAATCCGCAAAATTATGATTAAGAGGTGTTCTGATATGTATATAAAGAATCAGAAGGGTGTGGCTCTTGTTGTAGCACTGATGATTACGGTAATTGTTGGAATAATCGCACTGTCATTAGCTGGGATAACGGCAAAAACGCAGAGAGGAGACAATTCTAATTATGGTAGGGTTGTTGGTGCTAATAATGCTATATCCGGTGCTAACAGAGCAATTAATTTCTTAGCTGTTTTAAGTAGGCCGGATGCCATTGGGCAGGATGAAAGACGAGCGTTAGGTTTGGATAATCCTAATGGAATATCTATAGATCCTACTTCTGTTTACATAAATGGTTCTCTATCTGACGTTAGCGAATTTTTTAATGGCCTTAAGCCTCTGCAAGATGGTGTTAACGTTATTTCAAGTAAAACTCCTTGGTATAGAGTGGATAATGCCTGGGATAGTGGGTGTGTTAATGTTGATGATGCTAATAGGAATAGGTGTGTTGTACTGAATGACGGTAATACGATCTACTATGTCGAACTGATGAAGAGATTACCGGGTCCAGGTAATAATTCAGATATCGAGGAACATTACTTTAGGATTACTGCTTTAGGTGTCGATGGTGTGGCCAATTCCTCCTCGGCAGCTATTTACCAGACAGTTGTGAGAGTTTCAGTTTCGTTGCTTTAATTTTTTTGGGTTGTGTTTATGATGTATTCAAAATCAAAGAAAGGTTTTACCTTGATAGAGTTGCTTATAACAATTGCAATAATTGGTATTCTTTCTGCAATTGCAGTTCCTTCATACAGAAATTATATAGTACAGGCAAGAAGATCTGACGCTCAGCAGGAACTTGTAAAGTTGGCGAGTGCACTTGAGAACTGTTTCTCGCTAAATAATACTTACTTAAACTGCTTGACTGACACAGGGAATAATAATGTGAATATTCTTCCGTCTAATGTCTCTCAGTACTACGTTTTTGATGGTTCCGGGATTCAGGCAAATAGGTACGATATTTCTGTAGTTGCTACAGGGTCACAGACTCGTGACGAGACTAATTGTCACGCATTGGGCATCAATAGTTTAGGAAGAAAGTTTTCAGCTTCGTCCGTTGCTGCATACCATAATGTAGCTGACGAGTATCACTGCTGGTAAAGTCTGGAATTTAATCGACAAATAAGGCTCTGAGTTTTCAGGGCCTTTTTTATGTGGTTGTAAGTCTGCTATATTTAATGTTCCGTTTTACATTAGTTAGCAGTCATCGGCAGTAAGCATTTCAAGTTTGAATTTTGCCGTTTCGTCCAGAGCCAGTGATTTGGTTATTTCCGGTAGAATCTTCTTAAGATCATCCATAAGATTATACGGCGCGTTACAGATTATCATTCCCGAACCGTGCATTCCCATAATGGAATCTTGTGCACATACAGTGAATTCTGCACGTATGGTTCTCTTAATATTGAGCTTGGTGAGATTTCGCACCAGTTCATAGCTTCTGTCTCCTGCTTTACCGAGGAGAGGGTACCATATGGCATAAATCCCCTGTGAAAACTTGAGATGGGCCTTTTTGACCATGTTTACTGTGTTTTTGTAATCATTTTCAAGTTCATATGACGGATCTATAAAAATCAGCCCGCGACGGATTGCCGGTGGCAGTAATGCCAGCAGTCCTTCTTCCGCATCACGATGATGAACATGGCAGTATGCGTAGTGGTGGAGGTTGTATTTCAGGTTGTCGTATTCCGTCGGATGAAGCTCCATAAAATGAGCATTGTCGGACTCGTCAAGAATCTGAGCCGTAAACATCGGAGAACCCGGGTAGTATTTCAGAGATGTTTCCCCTTCGTTAACCGTGTCTATGATTCTGTAGTATTCCGGTACGGCATCCATTAGAATCCGGTTGTTCAGTATCTTTTCAACGCCGTTCTTATATTCAGATGTCTGCTGACTCCATGCACTCTGAAGTGAATATGCACCGGCACCGGAGTGAGTATCAATGTAACTTAATGGTTTGCCTTTGGCCTTAAGATGTCGCAGGATAAGACATAAAACCATGTGTTTCAGTACGTCGGCGTGGTTTCCGGCGTGAAAGCCGTGTCTGTAGCTCAGCATATTATATTTCCTGTTGGTTTAATCCATGTTCTGAGATTTATTAAATTCATTGGTCTGTTGTTCCAGTAACTCGCTTTTTTCCATCCACATCATTTCTGCTTCCTCAAGCTCGGATGTGACCTGACTCTGCTTAAGCAGAATCTGCTGAAGTTCTTCTTTATGTTCAGCGCTGTATAGATTTTCGTCTGCAAGTCTTTTTTCCAGCTGTTCCTTTTCAGAGGTAAGCTGAGTCATTTTTTTGTCCAGATTTTCAATTTCCTTTTTCAGCGGGCGGAGCTTTTCTCTGAATTCAGCCTCAAGCTTTTTCTGTTCTTTTGATTTAAATGATGTCTTTTGATTGGTCTTTAGTTCATTCTGAGACTTCGTTTGCTCTTTTCTTAGCTGTTCGGATTTTTTATCAAGCTCAATCAGATAGTCGTGGTAATCATCTAGATCTCCGTTGAACTGTGAAACTCTTCCCTCGCTTACAAGGTAGAATTCATTTGTGGTTGTTTTTAGCAGATGCCTGTCGTGAGACACAACAATTAGGGCTCCCTTAAAATCAGACAGGGCCAGTATTATTGCCTCTCTCATGTTCAGGTCAAGGTGGTTTGTAGGTTCGTCAAGAAGCAGGAGGTTTGGTCTCTGCCATACAATTAGAGCGAGTACAAGACGTGCCTTTTCACCACCGCTGAAGTGGCGAACCCTGTCTAATGCCTTGTCTCCGCTGAATCCGAAGCCTCCCAGGAAGGATCTTAGCTCCAGTTCCTTGTGATTTTCGGCAAGGCGTGTAAGGTGTGATAAAGGGGTTCCTTCATCATCCAGATATTCCAACTGATGCTGGGCAAAGTATCCAACCCTTATTCCTTTTGCTATTTCGACAGTTCCTCCGAGAGGTGGCAGGATTCCGGCAATTGTTTTTATAAAGGTTGACTTACCGGCACCATTACGTCCAAGAAGACCTATTCTTGATCCTGGAACAAGATTGATTTTTACATCCGTGAGCACGGTTTTATCCGGATATCCGGCATTAAGTTTTTCCATGCGAACCAGAGTCTGAGGCAGTTCTAGACTGTCTCGGAATTCAAAGGAAAATGGTGAATCGTAGTGAGCAAGCACTATTCTTTCCATTTTTTCCATTGCCTTGAGACGGCTTTGGGCCTGTTTGGCCTTTGTTGCCTTGTATCTGAATTTATCCACAAAAGCCTGAAGGTGAGAAAGCTGCGCCTGCTGCTTTTCATAAAGAGCCTGCTGCAGCTTTATTTTCTGTGCACGCTCTTCCTCGAAACCGGAGAAATTTCCGGTATACATGTTCAGTTTCTGATTTTCCATATGAATGATATGGGTACAGATATTGTCCAGAAAGTCTCTGTCGTGAGAGATGATTATCAGTGTCCCCTGATAATTTTTAAGCCAGTCCTCGAGCCAGATTACGGTATCAAGATCAAGATGGTTTGTGGGCTCATCGAGAAGAAGGAGATCTGAAGGGCAGAGCAGAGCCTGAGCCAGATTAAGTCTCATTCGCCATCCGCCGGAAAAGTTCTTAACAGGCTTTGTATATTCTTCACGGCTGAATCCAAGACCTGTCAGCAGTGTTTCAGCACGGCTTTTTATTGTATATGCTCCGATGTTTTCGAGTTCGGAGTGGATTTCCGCAATAGCCATTCCATTGTGTTTTTCTTCGGCATCCTGCATCTTACGCTGAAGGCTGCGGTATTTTTTATCACCATCCATTACGTAGTCAACGGCACTCCGGTCAAGTCCCGGGGTCTCCTGAGCAACGGAACTGATAACCCATCCGCTTGGAACGATGATTTCCCCGTTTTCAGGTGCAAGTTCGCCTTTGATTGCCGCAAACAGTGTTGATTTACCGCATCCGTTACGGCCTACAAGTCCAACCCTTTTATGCGGATATATGGTAGCCGTGGCTTCCTGAAGCAGTGTCGTGGTGCCACGCATTATTTCCAGATTGTTAATATAGATCATGATGTCTGTTTAATGTTATTTTGTGATAAGCTTTTGCTGATCGTGCCGTAGTCGTGATCTCAGATGTTTACGTCATCTGATAAAAAGCGCCGTATGCGCCGGAATACACTGAGGCCTGCGGGTGCTGAAATAATGAGTCAGACGAACTTGTTCTGAATTTCAGCGTTCGTTAAATATTCTCAGTGAGTTTAATATATATTTCCGGTACTGTCCATAGAAGATGATTCTGTCTTTCCTGAGGGCGATTAAGAAATGCTGTAAGGCATTGCACATGTATGTATCTATACAACGAGAAAACATAAGAAACCTGAAAAATAAGTGCTAATTGCAAAACAGAATGTAATTTTTCATTTGAAAACAAATAATTTGCACAGGTTCTTAAAATTAAAAGCATGAACTTAACGTATTTATACTGACCGATATGATATAATCAGCTGGGTTTGTTTAATTTGTTAGATGATTTTACTGAGATTATTCATTTATGAAAATTACCTCTAATACTGTAGTGTCAATTGACTATATCGTTACTGATGAAAACGGACAGGTTCTTGACACAACCAATGGTCAGGATGCCATGGAAGTTCTTATCGGTCATTCCAACATTGTTCCGGGGCTTGAAGATGCTCTTATGGGAAAGGAAAAAGGCGACAGGGTTGACGTATTGGTGCAGCCTGATCGTGCTTATGGCATCAGACATCCTGAACTGATTCAGGAAATCGACATCAATATGTTCGAGGGCATGGAACTTAATGTCGGTGACAGCTTCCTTGCTGATACCGATATGGGAAAGAAGCCTATAGTTGTTAAGGAAATTAAGGGTAATACCGTTGTTGTTGACGGTAATCATCCTCTTGCCGGCATGACGCTGAAGTTCCTTGTGGATATTATAGACGTAAGGCAGGCAACTGATTCAGAGATAGAACATGGTCATGTACACGGTGCTCACGGCTGCTGTCATGGACATGATCACGAAGACGGACACGAATGCTGCGGAAAGCATCATCATGATGAAGATCATGAATGCTGTGGCAGACATCATCATGACGATGATGATCATGATCATGATCATGATCATGAATGCTGCTGCAGACATCATCACGATCATGAGTAACCACCTGACTGAACAGTCGGAATTATTCGTCTAGTCTAAAGATTTGAATGGGACACAAGATATTTGTGTCCTTGTTTTTACTGCATACATACGATACACGCCTTTTTATGAAATACATTATTAAGTTTTTCCCTGAAATAATCGTTAAAAGTAAATCCGTAAGACAGGAAATGTCCAAGGTCCTGCAGAGAAATATCAGAAACGTTCTCAACAGGGTATCCGTCAAGGTAAAAATACAGGACTGCTGGGACAAGCTGGTAGTGCGTCTTGATGAAGAATGTCCATGCACCAAAACTCCTGAGGAAATTGCGGAGTTTCTGTGCCGTATTCCCGGAATTCATGCAATTCTCGAATCAGAAGAGTTCGAGTATGAGTCAATGCATGACATTTACGAAAAGGTTGCTGCTGTTTACGGTTCTAAAATTCAGGATAAGACTTTCTGTGTACGCGTTAAGAGAAAGGGGAATCAGGACTTTAAGTCCATTGATGTGGAAAAATACGTTGGTGGCGGTCTCAATCAGAATTTCAGTTCAAGAGGTGTTAAACTCAAAAATCCTGATATGGTAATCAATCTTGAGATTGACAATAACAGAATGTTCCTCATAACATCAGTTTATCAGGGTATGGGTGGTTATCCCCTGTCAACTCAGGAAGAGGTTTTGAGTCTCATATCCGGAGGATTTGACTCAGGTGTATCCTCTTATATGTTCATCAGACGCGGCTGTCGTGTACACTATCTCTTCTTTAACATGGGCGGAAATGCCCACGAGATTGGAGTTAAGCAGGAAAGCTATTATATCTGGGACAAATATTCTTCATCACACAAGGTTCGTTTTATCAGCGTTCCTTTTGAGAAAATGGTGGGAGAGATTCTTACCAAGACCGATCACAGTGTGAGAGGTGTGATTTTAAAGCGCATGATGATGCGCATAGCTTCAATCATTGCCAAAAAGCTTGGTGCCGGGGCACTCGTAACCGGTGAGAGCGTAGGGCAGGTGTCCAGCCAGACACTGACAAATCTGTCTGTTATTGACAGGGTTACAGATACCCTCATACTGAGACCTCTGGCTGTAACCGACAAGCAGGATATTATCGATAAGGCAAGAGATATAGGCACCATTCATTTTGCCGAAACCATGCCTGAATACTGTGGCGTTATTTCCGATCGTCCTACCGTAAAGGCAGACATAAATTTTGTGGAATCCGAAGAAAGCAAGATTGACATGTCTCTTGTTGAAGAGCTTGCTGAAGCGTCCAAATGGATGGATATAAGGGATATTCCTGAAGATACAAAGGAAATGATCGGCGGAGACGTGGAAATAACCGATTATGCCGCAAGCAATGAGGTGGTTGTTGATATCAGGGCTCAGGATGAGATTGATGCCAAACCTCTCATTACTGATAAACCGCATCTTACCATTCCTTTCTTTAAGATTTCTTCAGTATTTAAGGATCTAGATCAGACCAAAACATATCTTTTGTACTGTGAGAAAGGCGTAATGAGTAAGATGCAGGCCATGTATCTTAAGGATCAGGGATTCCAGAATGTAAAGGTTTACCGTCAGAGAGAAAAGCAGCAGAGTTGCTGTGCCCTGTAGAATATTTTAAAACAGGTGATAAAACCGCAAAAGAAGGGGAGCGAAGAGCTCCCCTTTGACTATGTGCATAAAATGCGTTCGTTAAATAACTGATTCCGGCGGATAGAGCATCCCTTTAGCCACTTTCCTGGCTGTTTCCACGTCCTTGAGCACGGCAAGAATCGCCAGACCAAATTTGGCAGCGAATGCAGGCCCCTGAGCAGTAATGATTTTATTTACTGGGTCGATGACTACATCCTTGTCTGAGGTTACGGGAATGTCTTTGGTTGTTCCCGGGTATCCGGTAGCAACAGTGTTCTTATCAAGAATGCCGTGATGTGCCAGCACAAAGCCCGGCGCAGCGCATATGGCGGCTATGAGGGCTCCGCGCTCTTTTTGGGTATTCAGAATATTTCCGACAAGTTCCGATTTTCTGCAGTTCATGGAACCGTCGTATCCTCCAGGTACCACAACTACATCATAATTGTCTGCGGCATCTTTAAGGAGAATGTCGGCTTTTACCGTAAGACCATGAGCGGTTTTTATTTCTGTTGAAGTGTCGGAAACAGCTGCAACGGTAACCTTAATACCGCCTCTGCTCAGAATGTCGGTAACGGAAATTGTTTCGATATCCTCCGCCCCGTTAGCCATAATAACAAGTGCTGATGTCATGGGAACTCCTTATCTACATGTTTTTCAGTTGCTGATAAAGTTTATCTATGCATGGAGTTTTTATACCATAAATTCTGGCCTTTTTGATTAAAATACCCAAAATATAATCAATTTCTGATAATCGGCCGTAATAATAGTCCTGTTGCATTGATGAGTAGTTTGCTCCGGTGTTTGCCGCAACGGTTTCAACTCGGTGCATTAAACTGTCAGGAGAATCATTCAGTCCGAGATGACGCAGTATGGGGGAAATTTCTGTTATGATTTCTCTTATGATGTCGGGATCATTCAGAATTTCGGCATTAACGCAGTTTCGAATGGCTGTCACCGGATTTATTACGGCATTGACAGCCAGTTTTCTGAGCAGTTCGTCATAGATGGATGCGGTGTACGTTCCGGACGGCATGCTTTTGGTAAAGTATTTTATAACGCTGATTTCCTTAGCATGTTTCAACGGCCCGATGTAGGTCGTTCCCAGTCCTTTTTCCACAACGCTGTATTTTTTGTGTGTAGCCCCGTTTGAGGTTGAGGCAAGGTACAGCCTGTTTTCATGAGTGAGCTTTTTCAGTTCCTCTTGAGCTCCAAAACCGTTAACCATGAGAACAACGGGGGTGTCGTGTTTGAGATGCGGGGCAATGTCCCTGATGATTTTGGCGACTGAGAAGGCCTTTACTGTAATAATCAGCAGATCGGCATACCTGACAAAAGATTCAGGGTAAACTCCTTTGGCACAGCGATATGAGCTTCGACCGTTAATTGATGAGCAGGTACAGGCCACTCTTTTGGGTTTTTTAATTCTGGTGTCGATAAAACAGGTTTTAAACAGTCCTCTGCGTCTCAGTAATTCCGCAGTGAGCTGGCCGATGCTTCCGGCTCCGATAATACAGGCCACGGGTTTCCCGTGAGATGTCTTCAACTCTGCTCGGCTGTCTGTTTTTCGGTAAGTTCCGTGGTATCTGATTGCTTTCATGTCTGTGCTGGGCGGGCTGTGAATAATCCTGCGGATGTAACACATTTATCTGATGTATTCGCATGAATATTGATACCGTGTTATAATCATCCTTTCTTAAGGATTGCATTATAGGACGCTTGCTTCCTTTTAGTAAATATTTTGTGTTGATCGGCAGGAATGAAGTTATGGAAAATCCTCAGACTCTGGAGCAGATGCTTGAACAGATTGAAAGTCTTGTAAAGAAGATGGAGTCCGGAAATCTGCCGCTGTCAGAACACTTAAGTCTGTTTGAGCAGGGAGTGGGGCTCATTAAGGGCTGTGAAAAGGCACTCAAGGAAGCAGAGGGCAAGGTAAAGATTTTAACGGACAGTCAGTCACTTGCTGATGGTTCGAAAACTGGTGATGATGTCATTTCCGACTTTGATGCGGGAATATAGACTGGATTATTCATAAAAACCGCAAAATACATGAAGTATTCTCATGAGCGGATATGTGTACATGACGGGTAAATGATATGACTTTAAAGGAAGTTTTAACTGAATATCAGAACAGGGTTAATGATAGATTAAAGCAGGCCATTGATAATCTGCCTGTCGTCGCACCGAAATTAAAGGAAGCAATGAGTTACGGAACCCTGCTTGGCGGCAAGAGGGTTCGTCCGTTTCTTGTATACGCCACGGCAAAGGCTGTCGGCGCAGATTTAAGTGTTGCTGACGCACCTGCCGTTGCTATTGAATGCGTGCATGCGTATTCACTGATACATGATGATTTACCCGCAATGGATGATGATGACCTTAGACGCGGTCACCCTACCGTGCACAAGAAGTACGGCGAAGCAACAGGAGTTCTTTCTGGTGATGCTCTTCAGGCCTTCGCCTTTGAGATCCTTGCACGTGCCGACTTTGGTCAGTCAATGATTTCCAATCAGCTTGAAATGTTAAGGGTTCTTGCCGTGGGAAGCGGGTACCAGGGAATGTGCGGCGGTCAGGAACTGGATATTGAGGCTGAGAACAGACAGGTTTCCCAGAAGGAGCTTGAAACGGTTCATCAGTACAAGACCGGTGCGCTTATTGAGAGCGCCGTTGATCTCGGTCTGCTGTGTACTCATAACATAGACGATAACACCAGAAAGGCGTTTCGCACATATTCCCACTGCATAGGGCTGGCTTTTCAGGTATGGGACGATGTTCTTGACATTATTTCCGATACCGAGACCCTTGGCAAGCCTCAGGGATCAGACATCGATTCAAACAAGAGCACATACCCTAAACTTATGGGGCTTGATAAGGCAAAGGAATATGCAAAATCACTGGCTGTAACTGCGGTAGACGCTCTTAAGCCTCTTCCTTATGACACTTCGGTGTTGCGTGATTTTGCCATGTACATAGTTGAAAGGGATCACTAATCAGATGAGTAATGAGCAGTATCCTCTGTTAAGTAAGATCGATTCGCCACAGGATTTGAAAAAGTTACCTGTGAGCAAGCTGACGCCACTTGCCGCAGAGCTGAGGGATTTTTTAATCAGTACCGTGAGCAAGACCAGCGGACACTTTGCCTCAGGTCTCGGGGCTGTTGAACTTACAATAGCCCTGCACTATGTCTTTGATACCCCGCATGATCAGCTTATCTGGGATGTGGGGCATCAGGCGTATCCGCATAAGATTCTGACCGGTCGCAGAGACAGACTCCAGACCATTCGTCAGAAGGACGGGTTACACCCTTTTCTGTGGAGAAGTGAAAGCGAATATGACGTGTTTTCCACAGGACATGCCAGTACATCCATCAGTGAGGCTCTGGGGCTTGCCATAGCAAACCGCATGCAGAAAAACAACAAAAAGGTTGTTGCGGTAATCGGTGACGGAGCCCTGACCGGCGGGGTTGCTTTTGAGGCTATGAATCATGCGGGAGATCTTAACGAGGATATACTCATCATTCTAAATGACAATGAGATGAGCATATCTGAAAGTGTGGGCAGTCTGTCAAAGCATCTTGCCATGTGGCTGAGTTCTCCTTCATTCAACAACATACTGAAAAAAGGCAGAAAGACATTGTCTTCCCTGCCCAAGATTAAAGAGTTTGCAATAAGAACCCATGAACATCTGAAGGGCATGATGCTTCCGGGAACCCTGTTCGAGGAATTCGGATTTAATTACGTCGGCCCGATAGACGGACATGACATCGAAACACTTGTTGCCGTACTTCAGAACCTTAAACAGATTAAAGGCCCGAGAATTCTGCACATTGGTACCATCAAGGGTAAAGGGTATCAGCCGGCAGAAGAGAATCCTACTGCCTATCACGGAGTTCCAAAGTTTGAAGTTCCCGTTGGTGTTGAGACCTCAGAGAAAAAACGCAATACCTTCGATGAGAATTTTGGAAACTGGCTTATGTATGCCGCAGAGCACAATGAAAAGGTGCTGGGGATAACTCCGGCCATGTGTTCCGGTTCTGGCATGGTGCCTTTTTCAAGGAAATACTCATCCCGCTATTTTGACGTGGCCATAGCGGAGCAGCATGCTCTGCTGCTTTCCAGCGGCCTTGCTGTGGGCGGAATGCTTCCTGTGGTATGCGTATATTCAACATTCCTTCAGAGAGCATATGATCAGATAATTCATGATCTTGCCATACAGGACGTGCCGGTCGTGGTGGCTATCGACCGTGCGGGAGTTGTAGGGCCTGACGGTCCTACCCATCAGGGGGTTTTTGATATTTCTTTTATCCGTTCGGTTCCGAACATGATACTTATGACCCCGAGTTCCCTGGGAATGCAGTGGAAGATGCTTAATACGGCACTTTCATATGGACATCCAGCCGCAGTCCGTTACCCTAGAGGTAAGGGAATTACCGATAATGAAATTACCGATGTTACGGTCGAGATAGGGAAGGGGTGTGTTCTGAAGGAAGGAAAGGACATATGCTTCATCGTGTGGGGGCCTCTTGTTCACGATGTCCTGAGAGCCGTTAATGATTCCGGTAAAGAGTATTCCGTAGTGGATATGAGGTTTGTTAAACCTATGGATGAGGACCTGATCGTCAGAATGGCAGGTTCGCATAGTGTTATTGTGACCCTTGAGGACGGCGTGGTTCAGGGAGGCGCCGGAGAGGAGGTGTCCCGAATCATCAGCAAACATTATCTGATATGCCCGGTACTGAACGTTGGTATACCTGATGAGTTCATTGATCAGGCGTCACCTGCCGAAATTTATGAACAGTGCGGAATGGATGGGGATTCAGTCATTAAAAAGGGTGAAGATTTTCTTAAGGGTTATGAAAAGGTTCTGAATCGTTCATGAATGTTCGTCGGACCGGGGTGGTTCCGTGAGACATGATATTGAGCGTCCCTTTGTTTTTGTTTTGAGTTGGGAATCGTATCGCACGATTCCTTCTGTTATATAAGTGGAGTGTTTATGCCTTCTTTTGACATTGTTTCTGAACTGCAGATGAATGAGGTTCAGAATGCCGTTGACAATGCTAATCGTGAAATTACCAATCGTTTTGATTTCAGAGGTGTTGATGCCTCTTTTACCCTTGTGGAAAAGGATAAGCAGATTAAGCTGGCTGCGGATGCCGATTTCCAGATTAAGCAGATGAACGATATTCTTCGTGACAAGATGTCTAAGCGTAACATTGATCCTGCATCACTGGATTTTCAGGATCCTGAACCGTCAGGAAAAAGATGCAATGAGCTTGTAAAGCTCAAGAGTGGAATCGATCAGACAATGGCCAAGAAGGTTGTTAAGCTTATTAAAGATTCCAAGATTAAGGTAACAGCACAGATTCAGGGTGAGACAGTACGTGTGACCGGAAAGAAGAGAGATGATCTGCAGGAGGTTATTGCTCTGGTGCGTAATGCCGAGCTCGGTCAGCCGTTCCAGTTTAATAATTTCAGGGATTAAATTCGGACGATTCATGTTTCCCGATGAGTCGGCGGATGGGAATGCCTGTTGCCGATACAGAAAAATATGGAAGTATATATTGAGTATTACGACACTCAAAGAATCCCGGATAAATTAAAAGGTCGAACTCCTTGTGAAGTTAGGATTCGACCCTAAACTCCGCACGCCCTAGTTTATAACTAGGGCGAATCTCATCATAAAACCATTAAATATCACATTTATTCCCATGTTTTTAAAAAATTCTCTTTAT
>CACWVT010000024.1 GCA_902764345.1 uncultured Ruminobacter sp. | reverse complement strand
TTCATTCAATGTATGCGGTAAATCCGTTTCTGTTTTTTTAACATCTACAGTTTACACGGTAAATCCACGTTTTGCATTCATTCGTGGAGGTCGTTTCATATTGTCTTTTAATAAAATAAACATCCGAGTAGCAGCCAGCAGAATCTTTACTGCCATTTGACTGCTTTCACTGTTACAAATTGCTTAATCATGGCTGTCTAAGGCATTTTTTATAAAATTCAAAAAGGTACTTCCGTCCTGATTTAGAACCAGAAAAACATGCAGAAATGAGCATGTCGCCGTAATTATTAAAACCATTAATGAAAACACTGATATCTTTCATTTGCCATGGCGGCTTAAATCGTATAATTTCACCGGTACGCGTGACGACTTGTCTCAGACAGACCGGAAGTTCACGTTCTGCATCATTTTTTATTTGTAAGGTGAACAACTTTTACGAGCGTTTAATATCTGTTCAGTTGGAGTTTGCATGAATGTGTAAATATCATGTTACAAAAATGTGATTAATAATATATTTCTGAAAACGTTTTTTGTGTATTATGTGCCCGATAGCAATAGACAGACTCTATTCTATGATTTTGGTTAAGGGCGTTTATTTCCTTAGTCCTCAACTAAAGTTATTTTTTGTCCAAGTTTTACTCCCGGTTGCCGTACCGGGAGTTTTTTTATTGTCAGTCCGGCTGTTCCGAAAATATAAATACCTTCGGCTGACTGTTTAACGGGATACCCTGTTCACTAAATCCCCGGAGCGTGTTGCATAAGCCTGCAATCCCTCTGTTTTTTTATTAATTGTGAGATGTTTAAAGGTAATTTGTCGGGTGTCAGTATATCCTTATGTTATGTATTGGTGATATTTTTGTTAAAAATGTTTTAATGGCATGATGCCGTTAAGACTTCAGGGTTTCACGGAAGAGATGGATTATCTGACATGTTTCATGATAAGAGAAGCTTAATGAATACCGCTGTTGCGATTCCGGTCGCGGCGGTATTTATGTGTTCTGATGCGTATTCAGGCGATGCATTGAACGCTTCTGCCGGTGCGGTGAACACCGGTATCGCGGTGCCGGCAGCCGAACGTATTGCATCCGACACGGTCATTCACCATTATCCTCTTCCTTCATACATTCCGAATACTGATTACGATGACGTAATGTCATACAGTATTGCAGTGAGAATCAATGGCAGGCATAATCATTCAGACATGAGTGATGCGCTGTCCGCCAAAACCTTTCCCGGGGTTTACGTGGTCTGTCTTGATACCAATTATGATGACAGCTGCGAGGATGAACTTACTACGGGGCTGACGGATTCACTCGGTTACCATATTCTCGCCTGGAGTGACGTTACGGTCGATCGCAATGTTCTCAGGAACGGAAACATTATTGCTCTTTCCGATGATGATTCCGATGAGTTTTTCAGATATCCGGTAGCTGATCTGAAATTCAGATATGACACGGAAGCTGAAATAGTTTATGACGATCTCTACCTCAACAGTCTTTCGAATATCCAGAATCTGATGGGTAAACATGATTTCAATAAGATTCTCGGTGTTGTATCTGGCGTGAATTTTGCGGAATGTAATCCTGATGATGACAGGGTATACAGATCCATCATGTATTCATTTGACGATGCCGATCTTGGAGGCAGAGACATATACAGGATGAACAACAGTGAGCTTGCCCTGAAGGTGAATTCGGTTTACAGCAGAATATCCGGTAAGGTAAATGAACACGAGATGGATGATATTGTTTCACTGATAATCAGCAATATCGACGGTTCAGACAGGTGATTACGAATTAAGGAAGCTCCGGCAGGGGCTTCCTTAATGTAATTCTCAATGTATTGGATCTCCGTCTTTATGATGGCGGATTACGGCACGGCCCACAGCTTATGCGTAAGATGTTCAAGGAGTGATTCGACGTGGTTTTCATCTGGATGCTTTTCGGCTTCAATCACGGTAAATGCATGTACCCTGTAATGATCAAAGATCCATTTTCTTACCTCTTCTCTTGTCAGCTCTCCGAGTTCGATCCTTCGGGCAAATGCTAAAAGCTCGCTGTCGTTTGCATGAATGCTGCATCCGTTCATGAGCATGGTGGCACAGGTCGCCAGTATTGCGGTTTCACGATTGTTGTAGACAAAAGGATGCTCCCTCAGAATGCTGTAGAGGATGACCGCGGCCATACTGGTGTAGTATTTGTCAGAGTCATCCAGCTTTGAACAGCTCTGAATTATATTTTCCAGAATGTTGTAATCTCTAATTTCAACTTCTTCAGAACCGCACAGAAACTTGTTCAGTCCTATAAGCTCGTTAACTGATAACATGTATTTCATGTTTTGCTCCTTATTACCGGCCATGCACGGCAGGGATTAGCTGAAGGCCGGAGAAAAGAACAGAAAAGATAATCATTACCCGGAATATGCTACTTCCTTATAAGTTTGGAATATACCCCGAAATTCATGTTCATGGACATGACCACGGCTCTTATCAGGTCCGGGTTTTTAAATTCCCTGGGGATGTTCATCAGCATTTTCGGAAAATAATCCAGTTTATGATAGTCTGCCATAAGCGAATCGATCTCGGCATCAGTCATGTGGTACCGCTTTAAGGTTTTAATAAAACCGTAAATCATTTCCTCAGTCATGATGTCTTTGTAGTGTATACTCATAATGTTCTCCTTCAGTTTTCCGGGGCGATGAGCCGGAAATCACAGGGATCGTTATTTAAAACCTGTATCATCGTCTTCTGAGCACACACATTACGTAGCCGGATATCCTTTGTTATTGATTATTATTTTGGTTTTTCAGCAGGTATTCCGTTTAATGAATATTACGGATAATAATTGATTTGAATATTAAGTAATTTCCCCGGTAAGGACATATTCGACAGGGGGAATGGAATTTTTATGATTTCTTATGATTAAGTCAGAACATTCACGCAGTAAATAATACTGTCCGCAAAGTTCTTTGGTGAACCCGGCTGTTATCTAAGACGATTGAGGTTTTAAAAAACGCGGCGTCTGCTTGTAATCTGACGCCATATAAGCCGGCATCCGATTAATGCCCGCCGGAGCGGAGAATTCCGCTCCATAATTATATTTATGACACCAAACGAATTATATTTCAATATATTGACTGATTATTCGTGACTATTTACGTTGTGCGTCAAATATTTATCTGAATCCGGCAGATAATGATGTGCCGATGCTGATAAAAAACCGCATAATTGAATCAAAAAATTTTTTATTGAATTCCGAAATTTTTATTAAGATATTTATTAATCTCTGTAATTACTGCTTCCGGCTTTTTCATGTGGATGTTATGACCGCATTCAGGAATTCCGGCAATGCTCATGGCAGGATTTCCGGCTTTTTGGAGTCCGGCTGCCAGTTCGCCGTATTTTGCGTCATTCTCTCCGTACAGGTATAGTAGAGGGAGTGAGGTCTTTCTTATGGCTTCACCCAGATATGGCATTTTGCCGGTACTGAGTCCGGTCATGGTTTTTGCCATCCTTACGCCGATGTTTCTGGAGCGCATGACTATCAGTCTTTCTTTTTCCTCATCGGTGAGGTCGGCAAATACCGGCTGATTGTACCATTCAGTCACAACGTCCTTCATCGGTTCTGTGGCGAATTTTTCAGCCCAGGCACAGTCCGCCCTGTATCTTTCCTTTCTTGTCTGCTTGTCGGCAATACCAAAACCTGCACTTTCCAGAATAAGTCCTTTCACGGTGATTTTTGGTCTCTCAGCGGTAAGGGTGTAGTGGGCGGCAATTCTGCCTCCCATGGAGTACCCGTAAAGTATGCATTCTTTTACCTTGAGTCCTATAAGCTGTTCTTCCATCCAGTCGTTGATGCTGGAAAAGTCTACTTCCGCATCACTGCATCCTGAACCCGGGAGGGACAGGATCTGTGCTCCGACAGGTATTTTATCCGCAAAGGTCAGAAATTCATGAGCAGAGCCGAGAAATCCCGGCAGAAAGACTATCTGTAGCATAAGTTGGGTATCCGTCCGTAATATATTCCGAGAGTACGTGAGAAGAGCTGTCATGATTTGATTGCTCTTTTCCCGTTCAGGATAAGATGATAGTGTGTTATTGATCTTTTTACAAGAAATCCTTATTGTTTAAGGAATTCGGAACATTGATGGCTCAGCACTTCCAGTTAAATTCTGTCGGAACAAAGAGCAATCAAATCATAAAATCATAAAATCAGTTTATGCCTGCGGTATCTGTTTCTACGGGAAAAAACGCTCCGTTATCGGTAGGAAGCTGAAACGGTATTTTTACCGTAAGATTCGAAATTAACGGACTTTGTTTGTGTTTTAACGCCGGAGAGCAGACGTTAGGCGCTTAGGTTCAGACCTGAGGGGCAAACGTGCCATGGCGTTTTCCCGTCCGTTAGGTCTTTATCATCCGAGCAGTCTGCTGAATTACGAATCATACGCGACAGAGCCGAGTCACGGGTTCGCAGTCGACACTTTGGACATTCGGGGCTGACGCCGTGGGTATCAGGATTTCTTCCGTTTAATCAGCAAAATCCGCCACTTCAATTATTTCAGGTGTCCATTTCTGTCCCGGCATGCCGCACTCTTCCATAAACTTTCCAAGCTCATCCTTGCTGTTAATTCTGCGGTACGGCAGCTCAAAGCCCTCGGCAATTTCCCGAATGTCCACTGCAGGAACAAATTCCGACAGATGTCTGTTTCCGGAGTAATGCTGGTTGATGACCATTATTTTGGTTCCGGTATTCCGAATGAGAGGCAGGGAATTCAGATCGGCAAGAATTTCCGGCAGGTCCGCCAGAAGCAGAATATTGCTTTTAAGCCCGGCTCCGGCAGCAATGGCCGTAAGACCGTTATGACAGGCCATTCTGGTGTTCTGAAGACGCTGAATACCTTCGAGTATGCCTGCGTTTGCGTCATGTTCCGCCTGAATGATGATACTGCGCAGGCTTTCGTCTCCGAACGGTTTTACAATGCCGGCGTAAATCTGGTTTTTTATTACCGATTCATAGGTGAAGTACAGGTTGTTCGGAGCGTCGGTTTCCGGCAGGTAGTCCAGAAATCTTTCATCAAGCTCGCTGTTGCCGCAGACTACGTAGAACGGCGGTTCACCGTCTTTTTCATGGTCGGTCGGCATGGTTATTTCAGCAAGACTCGTGCCCGGAAGTCCGTGACGGAGTCCCATTGTTTCAATTAACTTTTCGGCCTCTTTCCTGATTATGGTAAGCATCTTTTTAAGTTCGTTTTCATCCGTAAACCGTTCATCGATATGATAAAGAGGTTCTCTGAAGGAAAAGTTTATGTGGAGCGGACGAAGTCTTGTCCTTGCCCTGTTGAAGGCAAGGCAAAGCAGATGCAGGTGTCCTGCCGAATGAATAATATCATTATCGACGGCAAGCTCCAGAAATTCCGTTTCGCTGCCGAATATTCTCCCCTGAAGCGTCGCCTGGTTGGCTCCGCAGTCAATAAGCTCGTCAGGACGGTCGGCGGTGATTACTATCAGCGGCAGATTGTAGAGGGACGCCGTAAGTACGGCAGGATACAGGTTGGCTACGGCACTGCCTGAGGTGGTAAACACTATTACCGGCTTTCGTGTCGCTCTGGCAATACCGAGGGCAAACCAGCCAAGACCTCTTTCATCGTAGTGAATGTGCTTATGAAACCCCGTAATCGCCGACATGGCCATTACGAGAGGAGCACTTCTTGATCCCGGTGCGTAGCATATTTCACTGCATCCGAGCTTCTTTAAGGTGTACAGCAGTCTGTATGCTGATAAAGTCTGTCCGTTTTTAATGTAAACCTGTTCTTTCATCCGATCCGCTCCGGCGTTCTTCCTGGTTGTTTCCGTTTCTTAATCAATTATCTGCCCGTACCATTCATGCTCAGCTTATACCGTTCAGTGCGACCTGTCCGCTTTGTGGAATCTGCTGAAATAGTCGTCGGCCTCGGTTTTCTCCGTGTTTCCCGTCTTCCTTTTCCCGGCGGCCTTTCTGGCTGTTTTCTTTGCGGTAAGATCCACCTCTATGACACAGGATCCTGAACCGTTCCCGGTAAGGGCCTCCTTCAGCTCGCTGAATTTCGTGACACATGCGTAGCTGATACCGAAGGCTCTGCAGAAATGCGAGAAGTTCAGCCCGTGCGGGTTGATGAAGGATTCCTTCATCAGCTTTTCGGTAGGGAGAGGGAATCTCGTAAAGATTCTTCCGCCATTGTTGTTAAGGATTATAAGCTTCAGACTGACGTTTCTGAGAAGCCCCAGTGAACTGAGATCATAAAGAGCGGAGGTATCGCCTATGACTGCAACCGTTTCTCCGTTCATGGCAATGCCGGCGGCAGTTGCAATGAGACCGTCAATTCCTGAGACAACCCGGTTTGTGAGAATCATGTTTGCGGCGTGAAGCCTCTTTTCAGCCATTCTGACGGAGAGACTGTTGCCGAGGAAGACGCGCTGCTCCGGTTTAAGGATGAGATTAAGAAGTCTGTAGAAGCTTTCCTCATCGGCAATGTCCGTTCGTTTTAGCGCATTCAGCTCCCTTGTTTCCCTTTCGCTTGCGCCCGCGTCGGAACCGTAAACAGGCAGCTTCCTTGAGATTCCGTCCGATACCGGCAGAAGATAAGGAAGAACCTCGTAGCTGTCTTTTAATGCCACGCCCCTGCATCCTGACGCGTTAAGGGAGATGACGTCATCGTTCATGAATACCTGAACAATGTTTTCCTTTTTCGCGGACAGGAACTCAAGTATCGTTTTGGAGATGAATCTGCCTCCGAGGATAAGAATGTAGTCAAAGGGCAGATTGTTGTAGCCGATTGTGGTTCTTACGTCTTCAGGTCTTGTTTCGGCGAACCTCTGACCGTTGAGATATGCTACCGGCGGATGGTTTCTGTACCATTCGTCAAAATCCGTAATAAGGTTGAGATTCTTTCGGCCTCTGAGGTTGGACTGAACATCCGCATATACCGGGAAGCCTGTTCCTGCCAGATATTTCTCAACGGGTTCCGCTTCAGTGGCGGTCAGAGCTCCGGCAAAAACCAGCGTCCTTGAATCCGTAATCTGTCTCAGCAGATTGAGCTTCGGATCCGTGTCCGTCATGTTGCGGGACATGGAGTTAAGGTTGTCCTTAAGATTCCTGTTGCTTTCGGTAAGCAGGGTTTCGTCGGATTTACCGTCATCCGGCAGTTTGAAAAACTGCTCGGCAAAACAGGAGTATACCTCCTCACGAAGTGTCATGAGTCTGCTGATGAATTCCTCGCTGAAGAATGAACTGACGTCATCAGTGAATTCATCCAGTGTAATTCTGCTGAACATGCCAAGTTCAGGTGAAATCCTGACGTGAAGAGGCTTGTGTCGGGCCTCGGCAAGTCTGTAGGCATTTATTATTCTGTGGGTTCTGGCGGTAGGTGTCAGACGTTCGTTGGAGTAGTTTATCTGTACGTATTCGCAGAAGTTTGCAAGATACGGATCCGTTCTGGAAACACTTCCGGTAAGCGATTCGGGAACGTCATGTCCCTCGTCACTACTGATAACGATGAGCGGGGTTCTCTGCCCCTGAATTTCCATCAGCATTGGTGCCAGATTTGCGAGGCCGTGCATTGTGGATACGATAACCGCAACGGGGGATTCGGATGCTTTAAGACACCCCATGGCCTGAAAGCCGGTGATTCTTTCGTCGTATCCCATATGCGGAACCGGACTGCTGAAGTGCTGAAGCGTCAGTTCCATGTATGATTCCAGCAGACCGTTGTCGCAGAAAACATCCCGTACGCCGAGGCAGTTAAGTACGTACACCAGTTCGGCGTCTCTGTAGATGGATTTATGACCGTATTCAATAATCGATGTAATCATGTATCTGTATTCCGTGCCGCACATCCCTGATCCTTCCGCTGAGGATTCCGGGGCTGACGGTATGTATTACGTTACCTAATAGAATATTTGTTGCTGTTGATTTTATCCAGCAGCATTCTGACCGTGTTTTCATTCGATATTCTGCGCAGAACAGCCGTCATTTTAAGTCCGGTTTCCTTCCATTCAGACTCCGGTTCCGACTCTCCCATGATGCCGGCTCCGCCGTAAAGCGTTATCGAATCAGCGGTGAGGGTAACGCTTCTGAGAAGAACAAGAGCAGTGGATTCATCATGATGGCGGATACCGCCGATTCCGGCGTAATCCCCGCTGATGAGGGCTCCGCACTCATCAAGAATTTTAAGCGCCTCAGTTGCCGGATATCCCAGGGTGGCCGGCGTAGGATGAAGAAGCTTAATCATTTCACTGGCATCCGGAGTATCCTTATGCGTGCCGCTGATCTCAACCAGCAGGTGGGTTATGTACGAAAGCTTTCTGAGCTTCTGCTCCGACTGCCTTACGTCAAGGCATATTCCTGAAAGCTTTGAGCTTACATAATCTGCCACGATTCTGTTTTCCGTAAGATTCTTGCGGTCATGAAGCAGTGTGGCTGCATCCTCGGCGGAAACTGATCCTGCCAGGGCATCGCAGCTTATGGAGCGTGATTTTATGCTGAAGAGCTTTTCCGGAGTGAATGACACGAAAAGCCGCGGTTTCAGGGAGCCTTCATCCGCAGAGTCAGGTGCCGTATATGATGCGTAAAAATGACATTCGCTGTCAGGCTCCGAGAGTCTGTCGTATATCAGGCCGGTAAGAGTCTTAAGCAGGAATGATTCATCCTTTGCCGTCTCCGCATTAAGGGTAAACACGGCCTTTCTGGCCGTAACCGCCTTTTTAAGGAGGCTTCCGGAGCAGTTAATCGCATTGCGGATGTGTCTTACCCTGTCCAGAAAAACGTCGTGTTCAGGAATAAGCTTTATGTCAGCATTCTCCAGAACTCCGTCCATGCGAACGTGTTCCGGACGATATGCGGTGGAGGTCCTTCCGTCAGGGTAACCGGCGGGTGCTGATGCCGTAAGCAGGGAGCCGTCGTTGATAAGGATGCTGTCAAGCGCCTCCTTATCAAACATGACCGAATTACGTGACGTGTTATCTGCGGTGCCGGCATGGTATTCTGCAGTGACGGTCAGACTGCGGGGATCCGTGACAATGAGTATTTCCGGAGTGTAGGAGTCGACCGATACCGGAACCTTAAAGGCGCTTCTGAAAAAACATGTCTCGGGATCCGTATGCTGAGATCTGCCGAATCCAAGATAAAGTCTGCCGTTTATGTCTGATGTTACCGTGATTTCGCTGCAGACTGAGCATCCTGTTATCGCAGCCACGATTCCGGCAAGTTCATTAAGGTCTTTGTAGCTTTCAGTCTCTGACTGCTGAAGGGGTAGGGCGGTATTTATATCTGAATGCGCTGACAGAAAGTTTATAATCCTATCCCGTATCATGAAACCCCGCTCCTTCTTGTTTGTTAGACAGCCGGTATTATAGCACACATTAAGTCTGTAAATGTCAGGAAAGGCTGACAACCGGAGCCGGAATGATGAATGTGCGGTAATGAGGTGGGGAGAAATAAAAAGTAATAAAAAAAACGGGAGAAATTTTCTCCCGTCTAAAAGACTGTTAACGAAGGTATTCTGGTTTATCCGGATGGTTCGCATCATCCGGATCCCGGAATTTAGTTGAAGAGGCTGCTTACTGCGTTTGATGCAGCTTCAGCTGCCTTCTGCTTGGCCTTTTCTTCAGCGGTCTTCTTTGCGGCTTCGGTAGCTGCTTCGGCTGCTGAGTTGAGAATATCGCCTGAATTTCCTGAAACGCTGCTTACGGCGTCAGAAAGAGCAGTGGCGGTATTAAGATTGTTCTGTGCGGCGTTTAAGCTTTCCTTTGCGGAATCAACTGTCTGCTGTGCAGAATTCAGTGCTTCTGATGCCGTGTTAAGGGTGGATGAAGCCGTACCTGCAGTGGTTGATACGGGACTCAGTGCATCTGCTACCTGCTTTGAGCCGTCTACGGCCTGTTTGGTAGTGGTGATGGTCTGAGAAGTGGTGTCAAGTTTGTTTGATGTTGCATCGAGAAGAGATGCGTGAGCTACTCCGAGTCCGGCAAATAGCATCAGAGAAGATAAGATGTTAAGCTTTCTCATTTTAATTCAGTTAAACCTCAATATAGTATGTGTGCGGAGAGCGTTAGGAACGCACGCTGCATAATATGGTGATGCCGAAAGACGGCTCAGAATATACAACAGGCACATCCTTATTTCAATGATAAATATTATCAATGAACGTTTATTATGTTTGTTTTGTCGCTCAGGAGAACCAAAAGTCCGTGTAAAGCCTGCTACAACGGCATTTGGTACTTCTCCATGCGTGAATTCTAACATTTATGAACGGGTTTGGATGCAGTAATTTTAAAATTGAGATAGGTCACACATTTGATGGTGGAATATGTTACAAAAAGATAATGCAAATGTTAAACACATGTTAACCATACCAAAAAACGTTATCCGTGTATGATATTTTTTGTGATGAAAGCGGGTTTTTCGGGATTTCGGACGTTTGGAAACGGCTTCGGTCGGGATTAAGCGGAAAATGAGTGAAAGACTGAATCAGAGAATAAAAAATATCAGTCGGAAGAAAGAAATTTTGTGGTTTTTACTGATTCTGTCTGGCTTTTTTTCTGTCGGGCCTATAGGTGGGAGATCTCCGTTTTTGGTAATCTGATCGCGTAAATCATTTTCCTCTTCATCAAATGCGGGGGAGCTCACGGCCGGAAGAACCTTGGTTTTTATTCCGTCAAGCTTCAGAGCCTTCTGTTTGAGGGCGGCAATACTTACCGGGTTCTCCTTTCTGTAGTCTGCAGGATATACGGCATCCACGTCTTCCCACAGACCGAAACCGCAGGAATGGGCATCCCTTTCAATTCTCAGGTATATTGAGGATGGATTGTTTCTGTCAGCCCAGGCATATCCCTGTCTTATCATTTCACGGTTAATGTTCTGTCTCTGGAAAAAGAGCTCACCCACTACGTGTTTGCTGGTGACGTCCCTGACCTTAATGCTGATTTTTTTACCGGATATGATTGATTTGAGATAGTTTCTTGATTCCTTGCCGTAATACTGGTCAAGCTCAGGCGCCTCAATGTCGGCCATTTTTATAAGATATTCATTGCCTTTGCGAGTCTGGCACATAAAGTAGTTGCCGCTGAGAACCAGAGTTACCTGACACGTAAGATAGTTCTGTCGCGTCCACGGTCGGGCGTCAGCCGTCGGAATCATCATTGCTGATGATACGGCAATCACTGTCAGCACTCTCTTGACGTAACGATTCATTTATAAAACTCTCAATAAAACGGCTTGATTATTCATGTAGTGAATCAGGTATCTGAATTATCGGACATATCTAAAAAATAACTGACGCCCATAATGATTTTAACTCACGGAGTATGCTGATGTACGTTTTTTGTTTAAAGGTTATATGTATTTCACAAATAAGCACCGCCATCTTGTTAAAAATATATGTCATGTCATATTGTCGTTTTTTTGGATAATATGAGCGGCCCTGAAGAAATATGCGTGAGGCCTGATGTGGTCTGCTTCCTTATTAATTTATTCTTTTCTCAGGATTGGCATTTCCACCGCGTCTGGCGGACTGCCGTCCTGATGTCCCGTTATCCCGAAAACCCTGCGAGGTCACAAATCGGCGTGTCAGTTGACCGTTTGTCAGCTGCTCAGGTTCCGATCTGCTAGAATGAAATTATATACAAGTACCTGAAAGTGAACGGATGGCCGTTTCCTTTAAGGAGAATAATATGAAAATCTTCAAACTGGCACTTCCTCTGACGATACTTGCGGGACTTGTCGCCGGCGTTGTCTATCTGAACGGGCATGAGGATAACGCATCCGGAATGCCTCCCGGTATCTTTTCCTGTAACGGCCGCCTTGAAGTGAAGCGGGTGGACGTGGCCAGCCTTTACGCCGGGCGCGTCGAATCCGTAGCCGTTGACAGGGGGCAGACGGTCAGCACGGGAGAGGTTCTGGTTACCCTGTCCTCATCCGTTGCGGCATCACAGCTTAAATCGGCATCCGCAAGGCGTGACATGGTTCAGGAGAATCTGCGCAAGAACGACGCCAGAATCACTCAGATCAATGAGGAAATAAGACTTGCGTCAATTGAACTTAATGATGCCGAGCATCTGTTTAAGGACAGGCTCATATCCGCTACGGAGCTCGAACGCCGGAAAACGGCTCTTGCCGTCAAAAAATCATCCCGGGAGATTATTCTTCGTGAAAAGCAGGAAACACTTCTGGAAATGGATCGGGCTGAAGCCCAGCTTGAGGAGGCGGCTTCCCGTAACAGTGACATGACGGTAAGGGCTCCTTTCGACGGTATCGTCGAATACAGGCTGGCCGAGCCCGGGAATGTCGTGGGAGCCGGAGGCAGAGTGGTGTCACTGCTTAATCCTGATGACGTGACTCTCGACGTTTTTCTTCCGACCAACCGTGTTGCTTCGGTAAAGGTCGGCGATGATGCCCGCATAGTTCTTGACGGAACGGGAACCGTGATTCCGGCAAAGGTCGATTTCATAGCGGGGGACGCCCAGTTTACTCCTAAATATGTGGAAACAGGCGAGGAGAGGGCCAAGCTTTTATTCAGGGTTACGCTCCGAATACCTGAAGAAATCACGAAAAGGCATCGCTTCGGTTTCCGGGGCGGCATGCCTGCCGTGGGGTACGTTAACTGTACCGGTGACGTCTGGCCTCAGAGTCTGACGGTAAGTCGTGGTTTTGCGACGGATTCCGATATGAAGGCCCCCGGGAACGCCGAAAACGTGAAAACGGACGGCCAGGAAATATCCGATGCATCCCCTGACGGACGGGAAACGGAAAATTCCATGAAATCCTAGTGTTCGAAAAGTAAATGGACGAATCACATGATTATGACTGCGGAACGGAGCTTTACTGAAAAGGAGGATATCTCCTGTGTCGTAAGTGTTGACCATTTAAGTCACCGCTACGGCAGGGTTACCGCTCTCAGTGATGTTTCCTTAAGTATCGGCCGCGGTCTTACCGTGGGGCTTGTCGGATCAGACGGTGTCGGTAAGTCAACGCTTCTGTCACTTATTGCCGGAACCAGAATCATCCAGCACGGCAGCATCAGTGTATTCGGCTGCGATATTGCGGACGGAGCCGCAAGGGATCGTCTGGCCCTCAGGGTGGCATTCATGCCTCAGGGTCTGGGGCGTAATCTTTATCCGACCCTGTCGGTCAGGGAGAATCTGGCGTTTCATGCCGACCTTTTCGGGCTGTCCGGAAAAGACAAGACGGAGCGCATCTTACGACTTATGGATGCCACGTCCCTGACTCCTTTTGCCGACAGGGATGCCGGCCGTCTTTCCGGGGGCATGAAGCAGAAGCTGTCTCTCTGCTGTGCTCTCATACACAGGCCCGATCTTCTTATTCTTGATGAGCCGACCACCGGTGTGGACCCCCTGTCAAGGCGCAGGTTCTGGACGCTGGTTGACGATCTGCGCCGGGAATCTCCCGGCATGACCGTGATTGTTTCAACCGCCTATATCGATGAGGCCGAAGGCTTTCAGCATACCATAATAATGAATGACGGAACGGTTCTTGCCGATGAGGGAACGCGGGAGCTCATGGACAGGATGGGAGCCGCCACTCTTGAAGAGGCATACATGAGGCTTCTGCCTGCCGATAAGCGGGGAAAGGAAGGCGGTTTCAACATTCCTCCGTACCGGAGGGACGCGAATGAAGCCTGTGCCATCACGGCCTCGGGACTTACCAAAAGGTTCGGAGACTTCACAGCAGTGGACGGCGTAAGCTTTGAAATCGGCAGGGGGGAGATTTTCGGTTTTCTGGGATCCAACGGCTGCGGTAAGTCCACTACCATGAAAATGCTGACGGGACTTCTGGAACCTACGGCAGGTACCGCCAGAATTCTGGGAAGAGAGTTCGCCGCAGGTGACACGGACATAAAAATGAAGGTGGGATACATGTCTCAGGCCTTTTCCCTTTATGAGGAGCTGACGGTTACCGAGAATCTTTATCTTCATGCCAAGCTCTATCATATTCCCCTTAAACGGCGTGTTGAGACAATCAGAAAGGTGCTCGACAGATTCAGTCTTTATCACCTTCGCCATGAAAAACCGGCATCGCTGTCTCTCGGCATCAGGCAGCGTCTGCAGCTTGCCGCCGCCTGTCTCCATGATCCGGAGATACTTATTCTTGACGAACCTACGTCGGGAGTGGATCCGTCGGCAAGAGACATGTTCTGGGATTATCTCATAAAGCTGTCCCGTGAAGACCGTGTGACAATTTTCGTGTCCACCCATTTTATGAATGAGGCTGAAAGATGTGACCGCATTTCCCTGATGCACCGCGGAAGGGTTCTTGCCGTAGGTACTCCGGAGGAGCTTAAGCGCAGTAGCGGAGATGAATCACTGGAGAACTCGTTCATCCGCCGTCTGGAGGAACAGGAGGAAGAGGAGAATAAGTCACGAGAACAGGCTTCCGCAGGAGAAGACCTTTCCGTAACCGACCTAAGGGATAATCCTCAGAATAAGGGCGGAACCGCAGGTTACATATCTTCTACCGGCTTTTCCGGGAAAAAACGAACAGGACTTTTTTATGCCCTGTCCATGATACGGGCTTTTGCCGTAAGGGAGGCCAGGGAAATCCTTCGCGACAGGATCCGCATGTTCTTTGTCATCTTCGGCGCCCTTATTTTTGAAATATCGGCGTCATACGGAATCTCCTTCGACATGACCGCAATGCCGTTCGGAGTTATTGACCATGACGGGAGTCCGGAAAGCAGGGCTCTTGTGAGGGAGTTTGGCGGTTCCGCCTATTTATATGAAAAGCAGGTTGACGCATCCATGGCCCCGGTGAATATTTTTCAGAAGGAGCACGTCAAGCTTCTGATAGACATACCGGAAGGATACGGAAGTTCGCTCCTTAAGGGGGAGAAACCTGAGGTCGGGTTTATGATTGACGGAGCCTTCCCCGTGGTGTCAAACAACGTCAGGGGGTACGTGAACGGTATAATGGCGAAGTATAACGCAAGGCTCTCAGACATCCGCGGAGCCGAGAAGGCTGATGCGGGCTATCCGTTTGAGATAAGGTTCATGTACAACGAGATCTTCAGGAGCGTCTACGTGATGGTTCCAGGTCTGATAATGCTTGCCATGGTGATGTTCCCTGCGATGATGACGGCACTCGGCGTGGTGCGTGAAAAGGATCTGGGAACCATCAGCAATCTGTATACATCTCCGGCCTCAGTCTATCATTTTCTCATAGGAAAGCAGATTCCCTACATCATTCTTTCCATGATAAGCTTCCTGCTTATGACCGGCTGTGCCGTCTTTATGCTGAACGTGCCAATACGCGGATCATTCTGGGCTCTCTTTTTCGGAGCCTTTCTGATGATTGCCGCCTCGTCATCATTCGGTCTTCTGGTCTCATGCTTTGTAAGAACGCAGGTGGCGGCGATATTCGGTTCGGCCATTCTGTCCATTCTTCCGGCCATCAATTTTTCAGGATTTTTGTACCCGCTGTCCACTCTTGAGGGGGCAGCCTACCATATGGGCCGGTTATTTCCGTGTTCATGGTTTCAGATTATATGTCTCGGAAGCTTTACCAAGGGACTCGGAGCTGAAAGCTTTCTCAGAATCTATGTGATAATAGGCAGCATGGCTCTGACTTATCTGCTGCTTGCCTGCATGCTTCTCCGGAAGCAGGAAAAATAGGAGGCACGGGAATATGTACATCTGGCTGTCCAACATCTTCATTCTGAGCCTCAAGGAGGTAAAGAGTCTCCTTAGTGACCTCATTCTGGTCGCACTTATGGTTTATTTCTTTACTGTGGCAGTTGTGGTGGCAGCCAAAGGTGCCAGCCAGGAGGTCCGAAACGCTCCCGTGGCCGTTGCGGATCATGATGTTTCCGCACTGTCTCTGAGACTTAGGGATGCGGTAAGACCTCCGCACTTCAAGATCCCTGAGTCGGTTTCCGACGATGCCGTGCAGCGTCACATGGATCTCGGTGATTATTATTTTGTGCTCGACATTCCCCCTAACTACGAAAAGGATTATCTTGACGGCAGAAATCCCCGCATTCAGATTCTGGTTGATGCCACGGCCATGACTCTTGCGGGAACGGGAACAGGGTACCTGAGCTCGGTTCTTGCGGATGAGCTCGGCAAATCGGCGACTGATTACGGCAGAACCGGACAGAGTCCGGCGGAGCCCGCCGTTCTGAAGGCCGAGCCCGTCATAAACGTGATGTTCAATCCCAATTCCTCAGCCATCTGGCAGATGGGCGTGGTACAGATTATCGGCAATCTCACCCTGCTGACGCTCATGCTTTCCGGAGCTGCGGTTATTCGCGAAAAGGAAAGGGGGACGATCGAGCACCTTCTGGTGATGCCTGTTTCCGCTTCGGAAATAGCCATTGCCAAGGTCTGTGCCAACGGCTCCGTCATTGTGCTGCTGGCTCTGGTTTCACTCTGGTGCATCGTGCATACCTGGCTGGGAGTGCCGATAGAAGGCAACATAGGACTGCTGGTGTCAGGAATGCTGATATACGTGCTGAGCTTTGCGTCCCTCGGAATTTTTCTTGCGGTTCTGGCTCCGTCAATGCCACAGTTCGGGCTTCTCTGCATTCCCGTATACATGCTGGTATACCTCCTTGCCGGTGCCACCAGTCCCGTGGAGAGCATGCCTGAGACCATGCAGAAGATAATTCAGATATCACCGACCGCACAGTTCGTGTCATTTGTTCAGGATGTGGTGCACCGTGGGTCGGGGCTTGAGGACGTATACCGCCGGCTGCTCATCATGCTCGGACAGGGCCTGTTCTTTCTGATACTGGCTCTTTCCCGGTTTAAATCGATGCTGTCCAGACAGTAGGACAGGCTTCGACAGAGAGGAATTTATCATGAGAAATGGCAATGACATTATTTTGAAGGAAGAAATCCGTGAATGCCGGAAACGCGGCGGACGAAATCCGCGTGCATCAGATGGAAACCGTGGATGTCTCCTTCTGTCGGAACTCATTATCGGAACGGCCCTGTCATTCTGCTCCGCGGGCTGTGCGCCGCTTTCCGTTGACAATACCCCTGAGGTGACCATTCCTGACAGTTATGAGGGCTTTATTCCGGGAGAAATGAATGAAAAGGAGCTTAACGAGTGGTGGCGTCTTTTTAATGATGATTATCTCAGTTATCTGATTGAAAAGGCTGTTATCAGTAACACGGACATCAGAACGGCGCGAATGAGGTACGGTCAGGCTCTGCATGAGGCCGGTATCAGCGAAGCGGATCTCGGACCTTCGGCTGTTCTTCACGGCATGGGTGCCGGCGGGCGGAGCGATGTGGAATCCTCAGGCAGAAGGTACGATTCCACGGACAGTCAGTCCGTACTTATGGCAGGTCTTCAGGCTTCCTGGGAGCCTGATCTCTTCGGTGAGAAGCAGAGTAAGCTTGACGCCGCAAGATACAGGGCTCTGGCGGCTCAGGATGCTGTTAATGCCGTCAGAACTTCAGTTACCGCACTGCTTGCCCGCAAGTATTTCGAGATACTGTATCTCCGGGAAAGAAAGACAGTGCTTAACGACGGCATATCAAACCTTAAGAGGCTTCGCAGCTATGCGGCGGGCAGATTCAGTGCCGGACAGGCCACGATGTATGACCTGACTGACATAGATGCGGGGATAACGGACATGGAGGCTCAGCTTTCGGTTCTTGACGATGCCGCGGCTTCGGCAGTCAGGGCCGTTGCCGTTCTTGCAGGAGAGCCTCCGCAGTCGTTCAGTCCTGAAAAAATGCCCGGAGGTCTGCCCGGAAAGATCCCGCTTCCTCCGGCCGGAGCTGTTCCCGGAGAGCTTCTGCTGCGACGTCCGGACCTCCTTTCTAAAAGAAATGAGGTGAATGCGGCGGCTTCCATGACGGCAGCCGCCATGGCCGACCTGTATCCCCGCTTCGAGATAAGCTTTCTGGGACAGCTCGGCAGAATAGAGATGCACTCAAGACCCGACATTGACTTCGGTGTCGGATTCATTACCGGATCCGTATCCGTGCCTGTATTTACAAACGGAAGAATCAGGGCTCGCATAGAGGCTGAAAACGCCTCCATGAAGGCGGCGCTTGCCGAATATGACGGGCTGATTCTGAAAGCTCTTAAAGAGGTTGATGACGGATATTACGGGGTTATGAGGCTTGGAGAAAGGGCCGAAAAGCTGAAGAAGGGGCGGGCGGAAGCGGAAAAGCTGCTTGCTGATGCGGATAAGCTCTTTAAATACGGCATGGCTGAATTTGATAAAAAGATTGAGGCAAAGAACAGGATTATTTCCTTTGATGAAAAAATCTGCGAGACGGAGTTCAACAGAATAGTCAGACTGATAGATCTTTACAAGGCTCTCGGCGGCGGGTGGGATTATCCCGCAGGAAAGGAAGCAGGCATCCATGGCGCTGCAGAGGCGGACGAAGGAAAAGCGGATTATACCTTCATACGGTAAACGCCGTGTGTGCAGTGTCTCCGTATTAGTGACGGCTTCCTTAAAAATCGTGTAAACAGGCCGCAGTTTTGGCTGAATGCTAAAAAAAGTCGTACAATGAAATCATGGCTATAAATGACAGTATCCGGAGAATTAACATGAATCAGCAGAATAACGGCGCCAGGGATGCGGATTTTGATGATCACTACGGGGATTACGGATTTGTCTCCCACAGGGATCCCGGACTCGGCATCTTTAACGTCAATTTTATAAGAAGTCCCGGACACAATCGCGGATATTCGGTTATTGATGCCCTGAAGACCTGCATAAACAAGCTCTTCATAATCAGGGGCCGGGCCTGCAGATCAGAGTTCTGGTGGTACATGCTTGTTGTATGGATACTGGTGATTCCGCTTATTCCGCACCTGCTGACCAATAACATTGTGGTCATGATTATTGAATATGTCTTAAATATTTCCGTGGTGGCGGTTGCGGTCAGAAGACTTCACGATAAGGATAGGAGCGGACTCTGGGTGCTTCCGGTGTTTATCCCGTATCTCGGGTTCCTGTACACTCTGCTTCTGATGTTCTGCTTCTGCTTCAGGGGAACTCCGAAGGCCAATAAATACGGTGTTGATCCGCTGGCATAGCACGGCCGTGCCGGAGTGCGCCACGGGGAAACCCGTGGCTGCGGAAAACCGGCGGAGACCGGTTGTCCATCCGGAATGCGGTATTCTATTCCTTTTTTCCTGTTATGATTTCGGTGCGTGATCTGTCGGATCTTGCCGGATCATCAAAAATGATTTTCCTGATGTCCTCAGCCTTTATTCTGCCGGAAATCGGATTCTTGATACTGTCGATGACACTGTTTATTTCCGCTTCCACCGTTGAGTACTCGAAAGCCAGGTTGGTGTTAAGCAGGGTGCAGTCTTCAAGAATGACGTTATCCATGTAGCAGAAGCCCTGCAGACTTTCAATGACGCAGTTTATGAACTTTACGTTTTTGGCGTTCCAGCCTATGTATTCTCCCGAAATGAAGGAGTTTCTCACCTCCACGTTCTCGGCATTCCAGAATGAATCCTTGGACAGCATGCGGGCATTGTCGATGACTATATTTCTGGCTCCGTCAAACGAGTAGTTGCCTAACAGCTCAAAGTCACTGATTTCCATGTTTTCACTGTTCATGGCAAAGTAGTTTCCTTTGGCATGAACCCTGTTCATAATAACGTCGCGACAGTGCCACAGTGTTTCATCGGCATTGGGAATCGACACGCCGTTAAGACGGATGTTAGAGCTTCTTCTGAATGTCTTGGGTGCCTCGATGATGCAGTCGGTCATGTCAATGCCGTCCGTATACCATATGCCGGCTCTTGCGGTATCAAAAAGGGTACAGTTCTTCAGGCTGAATCTCCGGCCGTACCACATGGGATACTTCCATTTAAAGAAGGAATTTCTGAGGGATATGTCTGACGCTTCCTTGAGCGGGGATTCTCCGTCCGCAAAGGTTGAGTTTATGATTTCGAGGTCTTTTGCCTGGAACAGGGCTCTTTCACCGGTTAAGAGCTCCTGATTTATAATTTTTGTCATGTCTGCTCCTGAATGTTTAGTTTATCTCTTAATTATATAACTATTTTGTCATTTTGTCGGAACTCTTGGTACCTTCTTATATTCCTCATGATAAGGAAAAAATCAGGAAACTGCAGTAAGATGCAGAGCGTCTGACCGGGAGCCGTTTTCAGACAGACGGATGAGCAGAAGGGAATGGCGTAAGCCGGGAGGCGGAAGTAACGTACGGACAGGGTTGGAAAGACCTGAGCATGGGGTAGGTGATGAAAAACTGTGCCGAATGCACATCAGACTGAAAATGTCAGGTCTCTGTCCTTGTGTTATGTAGGGATCAGATGCCTGCTCCCATCATCATCTCATTCAGGTTAATGCGGTCGATTTCGGCCAGATCCGCAATGGAGGTGTTGTCAACCACATCGTTAATGCTCTGATTAAGCTTTTCCCAGAGATGATATGTCGCACAGGAGTATTTTCTTTCACACGGAATACCGTTGTTTTCCAGACACGGTACGGGGGAAAGATCTCCTTCGGTCAGTCTGAGAATGGTTCCGACGCTAATGTCTTTTGGATTTTTTGCCAGCTCGTAGCCGCCCTGTGTGCCTCTTTTGGCATTAACCACGCCGCCGCGACGCATCAGGCCGATTATCTGTTCGGCGTATTTTTCAGATATGTTTTGTCTTTCTGCCAGTTCCTTGAGACGAACCGGTGTTGTCTGGTCAAATTTTGCCAGCTCAATCATGAGACGAAGTGCATATCTGCCTTTGGTTGAAATCTTCATACTGACTCCTTATGTCTTGAAATGTGTTTTCTCATAGAGTTAATACATACTAAAATAATATGTTTTAAATCATATGGTAATTTATAGTAAAAATTTTTATATGTTTATAATATAAGTATAACAAAAGAATATAAATAAATTATTCTTATTATTCTTAAAATATTGTTTATTATTATTATTAAAAAAACGTCAGGTAATATTACTATTAATAGATAGGAATTTACAAGTTAAGATTTTGTGAATTCGGAGGTAAATCCATATTTTAGATTATTTCCTATCAGAATTAAGGTAATTAACGGACACATTTCAGGAAATTGTTCAGGGGGTTGTTTTTTTCTGTATCTGAATCGTTGCCCCGTAAGGCCTGAAGGCAGGTTCCCGTCGAACCGAAGCCTTCAGCGGCTCAATGTTGCTGATAAATGAGTCTCTCGGGCATGTTTTTCCTTCCCGGCTGCCGCCGGCATGATTGACCGGGATCCGTCTGTATGTCTGTATTTCATGCTCTGCATCGCATAAAACGTATTTCAGAATAATAACTACCGGTTATTTTATGTACATAACATTAACCGTGCAGGCACGGTGTTATTATTATTTTTAACGGCAGTGGAACATGGAAGGGAAGACATAGAACAAGTCTGAATCCTTTGCCGCCGTTTCATTTCGTGATAAGTAAGGAGATGCCTATGAAAATGAATTTTATCAGAGCCGGACTGCCCGGACTGTGTTTAATGGCTTCATGTTTCTGTTTTTCTGCATGTTCCAGTCAGAACGGGGCATATGCTGATTCCGAAGACTGCAGTGCCGGTAATGATACCGTCTATCAGGTTGCACAGCTTCATTCTCTTATTCAGGGCTATTATGACGGCGTCATAACCGTCGGTGATCTCAGAAAACACGGCAACATCGGTCTGGGAACATTTCAGGGAGTGAACGGTGAAATGATTGTTCTTGACGGAACCGTGTATCAGGCCGTCAGTGACGGAACCGTGGTTTTACCTCCGGATTCCGAAACCGTACCGTTTTCAAATGTCACGTTCTTCGAGGAGGATGCCTCCATTGAGCTGAAGAATATCGGCAGCATGGCTGAACTGAAGGATTCTCTGGATGCTTTTGTTTCTTCCCACGGAAAGAATCTTTTCTATACAGTCAGAATAACCGGTGAGTTCCCATACGTGAAGGCGAGAAGTGAAAGGGCGCAGAAGAAGCCGTACATTCCTCTTGACGAGGTTATGGCACGGGATCAGATTGAGTTCTCATTCAGGAATCAGCGTGGCACTATCGTAGGCATGTATTTCCCGGGATTCATGGATAAGCTTAATGCTGCGGGGTGGCATTTCCATTTCATTACTGAAGACCGATCCAAAGGCGGTCACGTCATGGACGTAAGCTTTGACAGTGCCGTTGCCGGAATTGACGTGGCTGATGAATTCCGGATGATCATGCCGAAGGACGGTGATTACCAGAAGATGAATCTTGAAAAGAACGTTGATGAGGCCATCAGGGTAACCGAAACCGGTTCGAAGGACTGATAATTCCATACATGCCGCACATCCGGTCCGTCCGTTCCGTATTCGTGGGGCGGGCCGGTGCGGCATTTCTTATCCGTATGGTAAAATTAAGAATAATGTTTAACGTTTTACCGGACTGACCGTATAATTATAGCCGGTCACATGTTTACACGTCTGTTTCATGTTCTCATTCAGTACATAATTTTTTAGGCAAACACATGAACATACCTGCCTCAAGCTATTCTCTGGACATGATGTCCTCCCTTATCTGTGCCACACTGGTTCTTATTGCCGGCTATCTCTTCAAAAGGATGCTTCCGTTTCTCCGTAAGTTTTTTATTCCGGAACCGGTTATTGGCGGAATCTTTTTTGCCACACTTGTTTTCTTTGCCCATGAATACTTTAACGTCGAATTTTCCTTTGACGGTCAGCTGAAGGATCTGACGATGATGATGTTCTTCACGTCGATTGGTTACATGGCTTCGTTTAAGCTGCTCCTCAGGGGAGGTAAAGAGGTGCTCCTTTTTGCCGTATGTACCGTTCTGCTCATATTCTGTCAAAATTTTACAGGTGTCGGCATGGCATGGCTTTTTCACGAGAACCCTCTTCTGGGACTTGCAACTGGTTCGATTTCCCTTATCGGAGGTCACGGTACTTCTGCGGCGTTCGGTGTTGAGCTGGAAAAGGCGGGGCTTGCAGGTGCGGTGTCGGCTGCCGTTACATGTGCCACCTTCGGTCTTATTTCAGGATCTCTCATTGGCGGTCCTCTCGGAAAGTTCATAATAAAGAGACACGGAATCAGGACATATGCGGACAAAGCTGACTGTCAAAATGAAAAGGACGATGATTCTGCTTCGGTAGGTGCTCCCGTGGAAGAGATAAAGCTTCTTCATGAGGATTCTCTCGGTGTTGCCCTGATTTGCATATTTACGGCAATAGCCTGCGGCAGCCTTATCATGAGAGAACTGAGTGCATTGGGAATTGTGCTTCCCGCATATCTCGGACCAATGGTTGTTGCGTGCTTCATCCGAAACATTGCCGATTTGTTCAGGCGTCCGGTCCCGGATCATGCTGTCAGGGTCTGTGGCGGTCTGGCTCTGCAGTATTTCCTGGCATTTGCGCTGATGAATCTCCATCTGTGGGATCTTAAGAGTCTGGCACTGCCGATAGTGGCAACGCTGTTTGTTCAGTGCATCGTGCTGGTACTGTTTGTTTATTTTGTGACGTTCAGAATAATGGGAAAGTCATATGAGTCTGCAGTGCTGTGCTGCGGTCAGTGCGGTTTCGGAATGGGGGCTACTCCGAATGCCCTGGCCAATATGGCCACGCTGTCATCCTATTACGGTGAGGCTTCGAGGGCGTTTTTCGTGGTATCAATAGTCGGTTCCCTGATTATCGATTTTGTCAACGCCATAATAATAACCGGCTTCCTGCATGTGCTGTAACGATTTGCATTACCTGCGGTGATAGTACAGTATGATGAATTAAATGACACTATTTGTACATGTATTTCCGGAAGATGAAGCTCTGGTGGATGTTACATAAATTAATTCTGACGGATTGAACCGTGATTTTTCCATTCAGTCCGTACTTTTGTTCAGAAATGTCCTGTTATGAGAGGTTGAGAGCCATGAATGACATCAATAATGACGGGTATAGGGACGGTTCCGTATTCCATTCTTCAGATTCTTCCGTATATTCAGGAACTGATGCCGATGACGGACACTATTTCAAAAAAGGCTCAGGCATGGCAAAGGTCGTGTACCGAAATTCCCATGAGAACCGGGATTTTCCCGAAGGTGACCCGAGACACGGTGCCGGGCTGAATTTCTGCAAATGGATTACCTCCGAACAGCCCGGAACCGCAGAACATTTTTCCTTTAACGGTAATCTTAATGCGATTATTGAAAGCCGTCTTGAACCGAATGCTTCTCTCGGTCTGCATACCCATTATGATACGGAGGAATACTACTACATCCTTGATGGGAAAATTTTTGTGGAATGCCGTGACAAAAACGGTTCTGTTTACGGTAAGGAGCTTAAGGCCGGTGATCTGCACCGCATCTCGGCCGGCATGAGTCACTATGCGAAAGCCGGTTCCGAAGGTGTCAGATTTCTGGCGATTATTGTGAGGGCCGGATGATTATGAGAGTTGCTGTTATAGGATTGCATTGGGGGCATGTGCACATAAACGCATACAGGGCTCTCGGACATGATGTGGTAGCTGTTGTCGACGCGGATTATGATTACTGTAATAAGGTCGGGGACATGTACGGGATCCCTTTAAGATATTCCTCGGCTGATGAACTTCAGAATCTTAAGGTTGACGTGGTTTCGGTAGTTGTTCCGGCTAAACATCACAATGAGGTTTTGAGAAAGGTGATGAAGCTCGGCTGCGCCGTTATCTGTGAGAAGCCTGTTCTCGGTTTTACTGCTGCTCCTGACATGTATGACGGACTTCGTGACGACATCTTTTTTAACTATGCATATCCGTTTTTACGGGATATCGGTGTGTTTTACGAAAAACTTAAAGGCATGGGAAAGCTCAGGAGAATTGAAATAGAATGTCTCTATAACCTTCCCTTGAACGAGGGAATGAGTACGGAGGAAATGTTTTTTGAGACCGTTTCACATCCTGTGGCTCTTATGGTTCATGCCGTTCCTGACATTGTATCTGCCGTGAGAACCTCCGAGACGTCAGTTCTGGCTGAATCTTCAGGTGGAACCGAAATCTGCATCGTCTGCAGAAAGGAGGATTCCATTAAGGGAATAAGGCACAGAGTGACGGTGAAGGGATCCGATGAACTGGTTCTTTCAGGAGGATTTACCTTAGGCTCAAACTGGCACTATCTTCCTGTTATGTTCAACGGCAAGCCTGTTTCCGGCGAATACTGGCCCGAGGAGGATCCCTGGTATACGGCTAACAGGAATTCCATTGACTGCATCCTGCGTTATTTCTCTCATGAGCAGAGTATGGATGATACGCTTAAGGCAGGTGCATTCTGTCTTAAGAAGGCTATGATTGTCGAGAATATTCTGAATTGCCTGAAGAACTCACGGTAATTACGGATTTTAGGCTGATTTCTGGGATTTGTTCTCCGTCACGTAACAGTGCACAACCTGCACTGTTTTTGTGACAGTCTGTGAGTTTACTGAAACCTTTCCTTTAAGGGGAGAGATGGGTACGTTAGAATTACAGTATCTCTTGTAATTTTGTGCATGCTTTTATGTACGCGTTCTAAAGGGGAAATGTTCATGCAGAAACATCGTTTTTTATGTCTTTTGACTGTAGCAGTGCTTGCTTTTGGGCAGGCGGCCTCTGCGGATACGGGAAAAAATGTGTCCAGAAACAGTGTGGGCTATGATGTGGCCGGTACGGATTCAAGATATAAGAACAAGTCAAAATATCCGTCATTCGCCGCTTCCCCGAAAAGCGATTACGCTGATGCCATTATGCTTCTCCCGGCACCTCCGGCAGAAAACTCCAAGCGTTTTGAGATAGACAAGGATGTTTATCGTGAGAACATGAAAAAATACAGGGGAACAAGAGTTTGGGAAGAGGCAAAGAATGCTACCAAGATCGACGGAGAATCAGTTGCCGAATTCTTTTCTTCCGCCATGGGAATCAAAATGAGCAGAAGCACCACTCCTAAGCTGGTGTACCTTATTGAGAACTCTCTTGGGGACTTCCTGGAACCGGGTAACAATGCAAAGCGGTATTACAAGCGCAAGCGTCCTTTTGTGTATTTCGACGATCGTACGTGTTCTACTCCTGATGAAGATCTTAAGCATGAAAGGGACGGTTCATACCCGTCAGGGTACTCAACCTATGGCTGGGGTGTGGCTCTGATCCTTACCGAAATCAATCCGAAACGAAGCAATCAGATTCTTGAAACCGGACTCAGAATGGGACAGAACAGGGTTATCTGCGGTTTCCACTGGCAGTCCGACGTTGACTGGGGGCGTACTCTCGCATCCTATATTGTGGCTGAGCTTCATACTCTGGATAACTTCAATAAGGCTCTTGCTGAAGCCAAGGAGGAGTTTGCCAAAGTGTCAGGGGAACAGAAAAAGTCCAGAATAAGGTCCAGATAGATTCCGGATAAAGCATAAAAATAAATCCCGGCATACCGCCACAACATACTGCGGGTGCCGGGATTTCATATTTATTCGGCGAGGCGTTTTTTTACTCCTCGATCATAATTAACACGGAAACGGAATATCAGTTCCGTGCATTCTCAGCCTGAGGAGCCTGTTCGTCGGCGTTCTTTTTTTCCGCACTGTTTTCAGTTACGGTGTTTCTGTTGTCGTATTTGGTTCTTGCTTCGTTTGAACGTTCAAGATCCTCTCCGCTTAAAGGCCATCCGCCAAGACGTCTGAATTTGTTTACGAAGTAGCAGAAGAGTTCCGCTTCCCTGTCCGTATCGTATGCGGCATCGTGGGCACTGTCAGCCTCAAACGGAATGCCTGCTGAATCGCAGGCCACGGAGAGAACCGAGTGACCCAAAAACAGTGAGGCAAGGGTTGCGGTATCAATAACCGTAAAAGGGTGGAACGGATTGCGCTTGTATTTGAGTCTTTCAGCGGCAGCCATTATGAAGGAGTGGTCAAAATGAGCATTATGACCGATGAGAACAGCTCTTTTGCAGCCTGCTGCCTTAACCTTCTTGCTTAGCTGCTTTAAAATCGGGAGCAGCCCTGTTTTTTCATCCACGGCCTTTCTTTCAGGATCAAACGGATCAATCCCCAGAAAACGTATGTTGGCCTCTTCGATCACTGAATTAGGGAATGGTTTCAGATTACAGTGAATCAGTTCATCCTTTTCAAAATCCCCGTTTTCATTAATCTTTAAGGTACAGAATGCCACTTCCAGAAGGGCACTGGTTTTGGGATCAAATCCGGCCGTTTCCACATCTACCACTACAGGGTAGTAGCCCCTGAATCTCTGTGATATATCCTGAATGCTGGCGTTATTTTCAGATACTATACTTTCTGACATGCTTCTGCCTTTGATTTATTATTGCGTATTTTGGGACGGTAGGTTTTGCCGCCACCGTCCCGCGTGCATGACGACCCGTTCCGGCATGCATCAGCTATCTTTACAGCGCAGTGCCCCGAGACATGTTGCAGCGGCTTTTCGGCACCATGACGGAACATCACACGAAACGAGGCTATGATACAGTATACGCATTTCAATTACAATTCATTTGCATTTACTGAAAAGGATAAGGTTTATGCAGAAATTTTCTGACACTGCTGTCTTCTTCAGAGCCATGCGGTGTAAAAACAGAAGTTTTATAGGCGAAAAATTTTGTCAAATTAAAATGAATCATAGGAATAAAAAATTGGATCATTTTGTCATTTTTGCTGTTATAATCTGCAAATCGTATATTTAATTATACGTTTTACTGGTTTAAGAATATATGTGGAACGGTATTATGCTTAATTACCGCAGGGTAATGCCGCATTTTGCGTCTCACGATAGTCTTACAGTGTGTGTTTTATAATAACTAAAATTATATCGGAATCAGTCAGTGGCCTCCGGTGAGCCCGCTGGTACGATTATAATGATTCTGACAATCATCTAATGAACTGAAATTTATTTTGGTTTAATAAAGGAATGTTTGTAATGAAAAATATAATAATCTCTGCGGTTGGCTGCATGCTGGCCTCAGTTTCTTTTGCCGGTGAAATGAATTTGCCTGACGGATACGAAGTAGTTTCTTCAGAAAAAGCATCCGTTGTTATTGTCAATGCCTCAACTTCAGGTCTGATGTCTTACAACAGATTTTCTGCAGAAGGCAAGAAGTCTTTCGTAGAGAATGACATTACTGAAATCATCCCTTCCTTCAGCTGCAGCGAAGGTGTCCTCATGAATCCTCATAAGCTTATCGGAACAGGATGCTATTTTGACGGCGGTACTCCTATTAACATTGTTCTGTATCTTGATAACGGACATGATCTTATTCATTCCGTATCAGTCAATGACAAGGTTAACGAGTCAGAGGTTGTGACTTTTGCAAAAAACTTTGCAAATAAATAAGACACAGGCGCCCCTGATGGTATAACATGATCATTGTTAGCTTCCTGTATTGCTTCCGCGGAAAATTATTTAAGGGAGAGTTTCTGCAAAGGAATAATCCCGTTTGTCTGAAAATATAATTTTTATTGTATTGGCATTTTACTCGTACGATTTTCTGCTGAATGTATGGGGGTTTAGCACTGAAGCGCAGTCGGAGCTTTCCGGCTGCGTTTTTTTATGGATTCACGGCTGCGTGAGAGGCTAGCCGGTGAGACAGGCGGGATCAAAGACGTATTTCCCGTTAAGGAAATTCTTTATTTCATTTATTTCGGCAAGCTCGTTGCGGATTTTTTCCGTTTCACCGACGTCCGTATCCGTAATGCTGCCGTCAGCAGGAACCGCTCCGCTGAGGGCTGATTTCTTTTCCAGAAGCATTTCATCAAGAAGGCGGAGCAGGTCGTTTCTTTTCAGGTCCGTGATTTCGCTTACCGGAGTGGAAGCAAAAAGCTCGGTGCATGTTCCCATGAAATCCGTAAAACTGCCGCCNNNNTGCTTCCGCTATGAGTTCGGCGTTATCCGTTTCCAGAGCCTTTCGCAGGGAGGCAAGAGGAAAGAGATTCAGAAAGGTCTGTTTCATCGGATTTACGGCTATTCCTGAGGCAAGTGAAGGAATCAGATTTCTGCCGGAGAACGGCTTTAGGTAAAGGTAGTCGCTTGCCTTTCTGCCGTCGTTTACAGGGTAGTTGTCCCAGATGAATGGTCTGCGTCCGAGAATTTCCGCCGCCAGCAGGAGATCCTTTTCCGTATATTCGGTGCTGATGACCTTTGAACCGGTCCAGAAGAAGTCAACGCTGTCAGGCAGCCCCTTCAGTAAATCGGAATGATAGCACTCAGGCATTTTTCCGAACACCTTTTCGAGAATCGGATCCGTGGTGTAAAAGCTTGAACAGGTAATCAGGCGGATTCCGTACGGAGTCAGAACGTCGAGACATTCTCTTATAAAGATATTCTGCAGGACGCCTTCATGTTCAAGGGAGATTTTCATGTCGTCAAAGAGCAGTGCCAGGTAATCAGGATGCAGTTCTTCGGCAAGATGCTTTATCTGACGCCTGAATACCGGCAGGTATTTTCTGCTGTCTGCCGTTGCCCCGAGCGGAGAAAAGCCGATTCCGAATTTCATGCCCGTTGATTTAATCTTTAGGGCAAGCTGTTTAAGGGCGGACGTGTATTCCGCAGTGAATTCCTCACTCCATCGGGATCTGAGACACGGGTCGTTCTTTGGAGCGTAGATGTAGAAATTGAGCCCCATGCGGGGAAGCCTTTCGATAAAGGTCATGCGTGACCGCATGTCCCACGGGGTCCCGAAAAAGCCTTCTATGATGCCGACGGGAAAATCCTGCTGTTTCTTCAGTGAGTTATGTGAACCTGTTGCTGTCATGATTGAATCCTGAGTCTGAAATGAAAATGGCTGCTTTCTGCCTTTATGTATCAGGGAACAATAAAGATTGGAGCGGCTCATTCCTGAGGCCGTCACTAACGGAAAATGATATCAGCAAAGGTATGAAAAAGCATGGACGGAGTTTTGAATTTGCTTATGAAGACGTTTTTGTTTTGATAAGTGTATATTTCTTGTTCATATTTACGAAAAAAACTTTCAAATATTTCTTTTTGTGAAGCAGGTCAGGTGGTTAGAGGGTATTTTTGAGTTTACAGAGCCCGTTTGTCGCATTATAATGCGGTAATTTTTAATAAGGTTTACTTTGTTCCCGCACATCCGTTTTAAAGTTGCGGGAATGCAATACTTAAATTATTTTAAAAATTGATTGATAAGGTTTTTAAAATTTAACTACTATTATTGAGGTGAAAACATGCAAGTTTCCGTTGAATCATCAGAAGGTTTAAATCGTAAGATCAAAGTTGTTATTCCGGCAGAAGAATACAAGAAGACATATTATGCCGTAGTACGCAAAATCGGTAAGACCAGCCGTATCCCTGGTTTCAGAAAGGGTAAGGTACCTGATGATGTAGTTATTAAGCAGTTCGGCTATCAGATTAAGGATGAATCAGTTAATGATATCATCAGCAAGTCAATGTACCAGGCTCTTAATGAAGCAAAGATCGAAAATATTGCAGATTCAATGCCTTTAATTGAAAACATTGAAGATACCGGTATCAGCAATGATTTCGCATATACCTTCTCAGTTGAAGTATATCCTGAAGTTGACTTCGCCGAAGGCGTTGAAAGCGTTGAATTCAAGAAGGTTGTAGGCAACATCACCGAAGCCGACATCGACAAGATGATTGATACCCTCTGCCGTCAGCAGGGTTCATGGGAAGCTTCAGAAGCTGAAATCGCCAAGGATAATCTCGTACGTATCAACTTCGAAGGTTTCAAGGACGGTCAGGCTATCGACAAGACCAAGGCTGACAACTATCCAATCATCATTGGTTCAAGCCGCATGATCCCTGGTTTCGAAGATCAGTTAATCGGTCACAAGGTTAACGATGAATTCGAATTCAACATCACTTTCCCAGCTGACTACCACGCTGAAGACCTCGCAGGTGTTGAAGTTCTGTTCAAGGTTAAGGTTAACGAAGTAATGCTTCGCAAGCCTGCTGAATTAAACGACGAACTCGTTAAGAGCTTCGGCGTTGACGGCGGTGTTGAAGCTTTCCGTGCTGACGTTAAGAAGAACATGGAACGCGAACTTAATCAGGTTGTGTTCAGAGAAAACAGCGATGAAGTTATCGGCAAGCTCGTTGCTAAGTACGGTAACATCGAATTACCTTCAAGAGAAGTTGAAAACCTGTTCAACAACGTTAAGAAGGATCAGAAGAATGCAGACGAAGCTAAGTTAAAGGCTTCTTGCGAAAACATGATCAAGCAGAAGATCATCGTTGGCGCCGTATGCAGAAAGTACGGCATTACCCTTGACGAAGCACGTGTAAATGCATTCATCGATTCAATCGCTTCAGCATACGATCAGGCTGAAGAATTCAAGAAGGCTCTTGCAAAGAACCCTGAACAGCTCCAGAACATCCGTAACCGTGCAATGTTCGAACAGATCGTTGACGAAGTTCTCGCAAAGGGCAAGGTTACCGAAGAAAACAAGAGCTTCTACGAACTCGTTAACCATAACTTCTAATATGCCTTAGCCTCTGTGAGGCAGAGTCATAGTTGATTTTATGAATGTCAGACCCGGCTTATGCCGGGTCTTTTATTTGCGGGCGGAATTTTCTGATCCGGCTCAGCTGACCGCGTGGCGGATACGCGGTGTGGTTTTGCTGGTGAACGGAATCATGGGTTCTGTTTGAGTTGGGTTATGCCACTGTTTTATTTTTAGACAAAGTGCAGTAATGTGGTATTTATTATGTGTGCTGTGAGATGTTTTAACGTCGGTGGTGTGTAAATATTTAACATTTTCATATATAATTGTGCTTCAGATATTTACGGTCGCGGAGAAGCTCCGTGTCGTTTACCGAGACAGAATTTATTTAATGTTGATAGAGGAATTGGATTATGTCCGCAATCACTGATGCAACCACCATGTCCACACTGGTTCCCTATGTTATAGAACAGACTGCTAAAGGTGAGAGATCTTATGATATCTACTCACGTCTGCTCAAAGATCGTATTATATTCCTCACCGGCGAGGTAGAGGATCACATGGCTAATCTGATTTGTGCCCAGCTGCTTTTCCTTGAATCAGAAGATCCCGATAAAGACATCTACATGTACATCAATTCACCTGGTGGAGTAGTAACCGCAGGTATGAGTATCTATGATACCATGCAGTTTATCAGACCGGACGTTGTTACCGTGTGCATGGGACAGGCCTGTTCAATGGGCTCTTTCCTGCTGACTGCGGGAGCAAAAGGCAAGAGATATTCTCTTCCAAGTTCAAGAATCATGATTCATCAGCCTCTCGGCGGTTTCAAGGGACAGGCTTCCGATATTGAAATCCATGCGCGTGAAACCCTGAGAATCAAGGAAGAACTGAACAGAAAGCTGGCTCTGCATACCGGCAGAACCTATGAGGAAATTCTTGCGGCCACAGACAGGGATAACTTTATGTCAGCCGAAGAAGCAAAGAATTTCGGTCTGATTGACGATGTGATTACCAAGCGCCCATAATTCAAAAAGGTTAGTAAATGTCAAATAACAAAGATAACAAGAACGAACCGTTGCGTTGCTCATTCTGCAACAAGTCGCAGTTTGAGGTACGGAAGCTGATTAAAGGTGTTGATCAGGGGGTATACATCTGCAACGAATGTATCGACCTGTGTAATGACATTATCACCAAGGACCGTCTGAAGTCCGAAGCCAACGAACGCAAGGGAGATATATCCAAGGAGCTCGAGGCTCTGCCTACTCCTCATGAGATTAAGGAGCATCTTGACGATTACGTTATCGGTCAGGAAAGAGCCAAGAAGATTCTGTCAGTTGCGGTTTATAATCACTACAAGCGTCAGCTCGTAAACGACAAGTATGACGGTGTTGAACTCAATAAGTCAAATATTCTGCTCATCGGTCCTACCGGTTCAGGTAAGACTCTGCTTGCCCAGACTCTGGCAAGACTGCTGAATGTTCCGTTCGCAATGGCTGATGCCACCACTCTTACCGAAGCTGGTTACGTGGGTGAGGACGTGGAAAACATTATTCAGAAGCTTCTGCAGAACTGTGATTATGACGTGGAAAAGGCTCAGCGCGGTATCGTGTTTATCGATGAAATCGACAAGATTTCCCGTAAGTCAGACAATCCGTCAATCACCAGAGACGTAAGCGGTGAAGGCGTGCAGCAGGCTCTGCTCAAGCTTATTGAAGGTACCATTGCTTCCGTTCCTCCTCAGGGCGGCAGAAAGCATCCTCAGCAGGATTTCGTGCAGGTTGACACTTCCAAGATTCTGTTTATCTGCGGCGGTGCATTTGCAGGCATCGACAAGATTGTTGAAAAGCGTGTTGAAAAGAATTCAGGCATCGGCTTCAATGCTACCGTTTACGGTAAGCAGGATGAGCTTAATCTTAGCGAGAAGATTGCCAAGGTTGAGCCTGATGATCTTACCAAGTTCGGTCTTATTCCGGAATTCATCGGTCGTCTGCCGGTTATAGCGACACTCGATGAATTAAGCCGTGAAGCCTTAATCAATGTTCTTACCGAACCTAAGAATGCGATTACCCGTCAGTTCAAGGCACTGTTCAAGCTTAACAAGGTTACCCTTGATTTCACTCCTGATGCTCTTACGGCAATGGCTGAGAAGGCAATGGAGCGTCATACCGGTGCCAGAGGTCTGCGTTCAATCGTGGAATCAATGCTTCTTGATACCATGTATGATTTACCTTCCAGTACCGAGGTTGCCAAGGTTATCATTGACGGTGATGTTGTAAACGGCGTCAAGGATCCCGTGCTCATTAGGGATGATGAGTTCTTTAAAAAATAGGACTCATTTCGTTTCGTCCCGGAGTAACTGCTTCGGAATGATTCGGTGATGATATGTCAGACAGCCCGTTCCGCAAAAAGGGGAACGGGCTGTCTCTTTCTTAATGTATTGTTATGCAATCCAGCATCGATTGGTACGTGTGCCTGAGGCTTTAACGGCCGGTCGTGAACCTGAGCCCGGTCAGATAGGTTGAATAATGTACAAACGAATGTAAAAAATGTGGCATCGTTCTTGAAATCAGCTATTATCAGCCATATTTAAATACTGTATATTATATTTTATGATTAATCATGTATAAAAATTCATTTGCAGTAATGAATTACGGACAGTAAGGAATCGTTTATGGTTCAAAGAAGAAAGAAAACCAAGTTCATACCGGTATTGGGATTAAGTTATCCGGTCATCTCAATGTCTATGCTGCCGATAACCCCGTATCCGCGAATTGAAAAGATTCTTGAGGAATCCTGCTCAAAGAATACGGATTTTATTTTGGTGTATCATCCGGATGAATCTCTGAAGGACTGTTCCGTTGAGGAACTGCAGGAATCCTATGCCTGTCTTGCATCCGTTTCCAGCAGAGAGAATTTCAGTGACGGTTCTCATGCGTACATCGTCTGTGTTAAAGGCAGGGTGACTGTCGACGACATCAATCGTGTAACCGATTTTGTGGATGAGTCAAACTTCGAGTTGCTTGCCACCTATAAGCCTCTTTTCCTTGTACCTTATGACAATGAAATGGTAAGCGAGGCCATGGTGCGTCAGGACATGCTCATGGAGTACAAGAAGTTCGCAATGAGCCATAACGGTCACATAAATTCAGAAATGATTAAGGTAATTGAGGAGGGGGCTCCTTCATTTACCCTTTTCTGTGACAGTATTGCTTCAACCGTTCTCTTTGATGAAAAGCAGAGAGCGGAATACATTTCCTTAAAGAGTGAGAATGAACTTGCCGAATTTCTTATGACCGTCATGGCTATGGATGCCAAAAACCAGCAGATGATGGAGCAGATTCGTGACAGGGCAAAGGAAAGTATTGAAATCAATCAGAAGATTTATTTCCTGAGTGAACATCTCAAGTCTGCCCAGCAGGAGCTTAAGAACCTGAAGAACAGCAGGGCACAGATTGACGGCGGTCAGGATGCGTCTTTTGCCGATGACGGACTGCAGGAGAACGTGGACGAGGTTGCGGTTCTCCGTACCAAGATTAAGGAAGCCGGCATGCCTGATGACGTTGCCGAAAAGTGTAATGCCGAACTCCGTAAGCTCGCAATGCAGCCGGGATTCAGCCAGGACGCCGCCATCAGCAGAAACTATATTGAAACCATTCTGGCCCTTCCATGGAACAAGAGTTCCGAACTGAAAAAGGATCTTAAAGGGGCAGAGGAAATTCTGGATCATGATCATTACGGTCTGGACAAGGTTAAGGAAAGAATTCTGGAATACCTTGCCGTACAGAACCGTGCGGACAGACTCCATGCGCCGATTATCTGCCTTGTAGGACCTCCTGGCGTGGGTAAGACTTCACTCGGTGTGTCAATTGCGAAGGCCACCGGCAGAACCTATGTGCGCGTAGCCCTCGGCGGCATGCGTGACGAGGCTGAAATCAGAGGGCACAGACGTACATATGTCGGCGCTCTTCCGGGCAAGATTATTCAGAAGCTCATGAAGTGCGGTGTTAAGAATCCGCTGTTCCTGCTGGATGAGATCGACAAGATTTCCACCGACAGCTACAGGGGCGATCCGGCCTCAGCGCTGCTTGAGGTACTTGATCCTGAACAGAACAAGAGCTTTACCGATAACTATCTTGAGGTTGATTTTGACCTGTCAGACGTTATGTTTGTCGCAACTTCAAACAGTCTGAACATTCCTCCGGCACTCCGTGACCGAATGGAAATAATCAATCTGAGCAGCTATACGGAAGAGGAAAAGCTTCATATTGCCAGAAATCATCTTATTCCTAAGCAGATGACTGACAATAACGTGAAGGATGATGAAATCAACTTTACCGATGAGGCTATACTCTCTCTTATAAGAAACTACACCAGTGAAGCCGGCGTGCGTAATCTTGAAAGGGAAATCGGCAGACTCTGCAGAAAGACCGTTAAGGAAATCATGCTGAGCTCCGGAAAGGTTACCCATATCGACATTACCGGGGAAACCGTCAAGAAGATGCTCGGACCTTGGGTGTTCGATCATACTGACATTACCCTGGACAACAAGGTCGGTATTGTGAACGGTCTTGCGTATACCTCAGTCGGCGGTGAGATACTTACCATTGAGGCCTCAAGCATTCCGGGATTCGGTAAGCAGGTTTATACGGGTAAGCTCGGTGAGGTAATGAGAGAATCAATTTCAGCCGCCTTTACGGTTGTACGCTCATACATTGCCGGACTTGGCTATACACCTAAATACTTCAGACAGAATGATTTCCATATCCACTGTCCTGAAGGTGCGATTCCGAAGGACGGACCTAGTGCCGGTATCGCAATGTGTACCGCCATCATAAGCGCCATTACCGGAACTCCGGTAAGGGGTGACGTTGCCATGACCGGTGAAATCACCCTTCGCGGAGATGTTCTTCCTATCGGTGGAGTTAAGGAGAAGCTTATCGGTGCCGTAAGAGGCGGAGTAAAGAAGGTTCTTATTCCTCACGGCAACGTAAAGGATCTTGAAGAAGTTCCTGAATCAACCCTGAAGGCTCTCACCGTTGTGCCTGTTAAGCATATCACCGAGGTGTTCAAAGAGGCCTTGTGCGGACCTATAAAGAAGTTCAAGCCAAAGGCCGGTGATGAGTCCGAGGAACTTCCTCCGAATCCTGATGATGAAAACGAGTTCGGAGAGGTATTTGAGGAGGAAAAGGAAAAAGCCGTAACTAAGAAAAAGACGGTGAAGAAAACGGCCTCCAAAGCCTCCGGCAGCTCCAAGGCTAAGAAGGATGACTCCGCGGCAAAGACAACAGTCAAAAAGAGCTCCGGCGTGAAGAAGACTTCAACCGCATCGAAGCCTGCAAAGAAGACGACTAAGTCTCAGGATAAGCTGGATGCCGGTGCAGAGGACAGAATTTCTTCAGCAAAGGATGAGTTCGTCCGCGGCGGAGATGATCTTACAAGATCTTCCGAAGAGTTTACCGACGGATTGGATAACGACAGCGTCGAGATTTCATAGGATATTGCGTAAGTTATCATGAGTGACGGCCCCTTTACGACATCAGTGCGTAAAGGGGCTGCTTTTTTGGGGACGATTCAGACTGCACGGAGCCTACCCTCCAGCATGAAAAAATGTGGATTAAAGCTCCGTTTGAGATGCACGAGCAGATAAAGGAGCTGGGAGCTAAGATAGTGGTGTTGAGGAAAAAGACAAAAACAAGAAAGTTTTCTATGAAATGTTGTTGGATTATATGAGAGATGTGGAGCACAAAGTGAGATCTGAACAGAAGCCGTCATGTTTTCAGCAGGCACTTGAATACGTGATATACAAGAAAGACAAGTGTGAAGAGCAGGTTGCTCAGGAGCTCAATCTGACAATTGAGGAATTTGAAAGAAAAAAGAAACAGATACCTTCACCAGAAGGGGATTATCCGTAATAAAATCCTATCTCAAGCTAAGCAAGGAAGACTGTTCTTATTTACTGGACTAAATTGTTTAGCTCATATGATAACCTTGTCCCCAGTCAGTTTGGCTGGTTTTTTTTTGTTTGTTTTCAGTTTCAAATATCATCAGATACTTTCTTGAAATTATTGAGTGCTTGTATTACAATGTAATACAGGTAGAACAATATTTTATAGGAGGCAGTATGTCTATATCTCTCAGATTAAACGATGTTGATACTGATATTATTAAATCATATGCATCAATGCGTGGAATGACTGTATCAGAACTGATTCGCAGAATTGTTATGGATCATATTGAAGAAGAATTCGACTTGAAAGAATATGAAAAGGTTTATGCTGAATACAAGAAGGATCCTATTACTTATACTCTTGATGACGTTATTAAGGACTTGGATTTGGCATGAGTTATACAGTTCTTTTCACTCAAAAAGCTAAAAAGCGGTTATCAGAGTTAGACAAGACTACAGCAAAACTGATAACTTCCTGGTTGAAGAAAAATTTAGAAGGATGTGAGAATCCTGAACCTCTAGGCAAGGCTTTAGTTGCAAACAAATCCGGTCAATGGAGGTATAGGATTGGTGTTTACAGAATATTAGCTGAAATTAAAGACGAAAAAGTTATAATTTTATTTTTGCAAATATAAATAATTTTTTAAAATCCTTACATAGAAAGCGGAAAGTGTATAAGGATTTATAGTTGGTTGGTAGGGATGTTGGAATGTTACTTCAGTTTAATTTTAAAAACTTCAGATCTTTTAAAGATGAGGCAATTTTAGATCTCACTGTTCAGAAGAAAAGTGATGCTTCAGATAGTTTCTTTTCTTTGGGGAACGAGTCGGTTTTACCAGTCACAGCCGTTTATGGTGCTAATGCCAGCGGAAAATCCAATTTGTATCAAGCTTTTGTATACATGTCTAGATATGTTATTCGTTCTTTTATGTATGGTGATGAAACCAATAATGTCAGTGCACCGACTCCTTTTTTGTTTGATAATGAATCAGCAAAAGACGATTCCTCATTTGAGGTGTATTTTTCGATAGCAAATGGTGAATCAGAGACTGTATACAACTATGGTTTCTGTGTTAATAGATATAAGGTTACTGAAGAGTGGCTTAATAAGAAAGATAAAGACAGGGATGAATACTCATTAGTTTTTTATAGAGGCGGTGAGCAAAATGAATTGGATTTATCAGGGATTCAAGAGGATAGTCAGCAGAATATAAAAGTTGCACTTTGGGATCAAGTTTTAATAGTTTCACTTGGTGCAAAATTAAAGATTGCTGAATGTAAAGAGATAAGAGATTGGTTTTTAGCTAATGAGCTTACTGATTTTGCCTCTCCTGATACAAACATAGTCATGGACACAAAAGTACGTGCTAGCTTTATTGAGAGTAAGGAGGAGCAGAAGAATATTGTTGATTTTCTGGCCTCTTTTGATGGACATATAAAGGATTTTAAAATTGATGTGGAAGAAAGAGGTAACGGTGATAAAGCCTATAAAATAAGTACCTTGCATAAAAAAAATAATTCAAGTGAAATGGCTGAACTCCCTCTCAGATATGAGTCAGCTGGAACTTTGAAGATGTTTTCTTTATACCCTGATTTAAAAGAAGTTTTAGAAAAAGGTAGTGTTTTTTTCATTGATGAATTAAATGCTAGACTGCATCCTTTGTTAGTTAGAAACATTTTAATTACTTTTAAAAATCCAGAAATAAATGTAAATCGTGCACAATTGGTATTTACTGCCCACGATACGTGGCAATTAGCTAATCATGTATTGAAAAAAGAAGAAGTGTGGTTTGTAGAAAAAGATAAAGATGGCAAATCACAATTATATTCTTTAGTTGATATTCCTGACGTTGTTGATTTTAATCAAGATGACTACTTATTAGGAAAGTTTGGAGCTATTCCAGAATTAAGAAGAATGGAATTTAATAAGTAAGTCGGGAGTGATGTAAGAGATGATGTAGGTTCTACCTTTTTTGTCTGTATAACTGGAGAAATTCCACTTGATGTCTGTTGAGTCTGTCATATAAATAGTCCATTAGATATA
>CACWVT010000023.1 GCA_902764345.1 uncultured Ruminobacter sp. | reverse complement strand
GTCATAAAAATCAATACATGTTTTTAAAAAACACCTAAACCGCATGGATTAAGGTTGCGCTATGTTTTTCCACTCAAAATCATGTGGGAAAGTTGAGTTCAAAATATTATTACAGATCTTAAAAAATATCAATCTGTTTCCACATAACGATCCAATTATATCCTTCATTGTCCCGTAACAGGTTTAACTTACAAACAAAAGGCGCTGTCAGTCTGTACTGGCAGCGCCTTTCTCTGATTCATGACTGACGTCCGTGACGCCACATCATTTTCTAATAGACTTACTTCAACAGGGTCTTAGCCTTGCTTACGGCATTTTCAACGGTAAAACCAAAGAGCTTGAAAAGCTGATCTGCAGGAGCTGATTCACCAAAGCTGTCCATACCAAGGATAACACCGTTCAGACCGACATACTTGTACCAGAAATCACTGATACCTGCTTCGATGGCCATACGTGCGGTTACTGATGAAGGCAGTACGGATTCCCTGTACTCAGCACTCTGTCTGTCGAATACTTCTGTACATACCATGGACACTACGCGAACCTTCTTTCCTTCTGCTTCAAGAGCATCAGCGGTCTTCATGGCAAGTTCAACCTCTGAACCGGTGGCAATTATGATTAAGTCAGGAGTATCAGCACCGTACTTGAGTACATAACCACCCTTCTTAACATTTGCAAGCTGTTCAGGAGTTCTGTCCATCTGAGCAAGATTCTGACGGGAGAAAATCAAGGCACTTGGAGTTGTCTTTGATTCAATTGCCTGCTGCCATGCAACTGCTGATTCAACCTGGTCGCAAGGTCTCCAAGTATTGAGATTGAGACTTAATCTTAAGGTTGAAATCTGTTCTACAGGCTGATGAGTAGGACCGTCTTCACCGAGACCGATTGAATCGTGGGTGAACACATAGATTACAGGAAGCTTCATGAGAGAGCTCATTCTTACGGCATTCTTAGCATATTCCATAAACATCAGGAATGTTGCACCGTAAGGAATAAAACCGCCATGGAGGTATACACCGTTCATGATGGCACTCATGCCGAATTCACGTACACCGTAATGAATGTAGTTACCTGATGCGTCGTCAGCGGTAACAGACTTTGAATTACGATTAAAGGTCAGGTTACTTGGAGCAAGGTCAGCAGAACCGCCAAGGAATTCAGGAAGCACGTCACTGTATGCGTCGAGTGCGTTCTGACTTGCCTTACGGCTTGCAATCTTTGCAGGATTTGCCTGTAATTCGCGAATATAGGCTTCAGACTTTTCAGCGAAATCTGCAGGCAACTCATGATTCATGCGACGCAGGAATTCTGCGGCAAGTTCAGGATACTTGGCACTGTACTTTGCAAAAAGCTCATTCCAGGCATTTTCCTTCTGTTCACCGGCCTTTCTGGCATCCCATGCTTCATAAACTTCTGCAGGAACTTCAAAAGGACCATACTTCCAGCCGAGATTTTCCTTAGCCAGAGCGATTTCCGCATCACCAAGCGGTGAACCGTGACACTTTTCAGTACCCTGCTTATTTGGTGAACCGCAGCCAATGACAGTCTTACAGCAGATAATGCTTGGCTTATCGGTAACTTTCTGAGCTTCCTTTACGGCAGCTTCGATTGCAGCACTGTCGTGGCCATCAACCTTCTGTACATGCCAGCCGTAAGCGGCGAAACGGGCGGCAGTATCTTCGGCAAACCAGCCTGAGGTATTACCATCAATTGAAATTCCGTTATCGTCCCAGAATGCGATAAGCTTGCCGAGCTTTAACGTACCGGCAAGAGAGCAGGCTTCATGGGAAACGCCTTCCATAAGACAGCCATCACCCATAAATACGTAAGTATAGTGATCAACAATATTCAGACCGTCACGATTAAACTGAGCTGCAAGAACTTTTTCAGCCAGAGCCATACCAACTGCATTGGTGATACCCTGTCCTAATGGACCGGTAGTGGTTTCCACTCCGTCGGCATAACCGTATTCAGGATGTCCCGGAGTCTTTGAATGCAGCTGTCTGAAATTCTTTAAATCTTCAATTGAAAGATTGTATCCGGTTAAATGAAGCAGAGAATAAAGAAGCATTGAACCGTGACCGTTGGATAATACAAAACGATCGCGATTAACCCACTTAGGATCAGCAGGATTGTGATTTAAAAAATGACGCCATAATACTTCCGCAATATCAGCCATACCCATAGGTGCACCTGGATGACCTGAGTTGGCCTTCTGAATTGCATCCATACTTAAGGCTCTTATGGCATTTGCCAATGTTTTGTTGGACAACATCTCATACTCCATCATTCGATCTGAAAAAGTTTACCCTATGAAACCGGTGGCTCAGTACAGCCAGGCACCAGTATTCAGGCAGGCAAAAAATCATAAAAACTACCAAATTAACAGCAGGTATTAATTTTTTCTGCATTATGCCATTATGCTGCTCTTAAATCAATTTAATATTGCAGCACATGCTCATAAACAAACTTGTGTAATGCGTTAGAAAAACTGAGTTTTCCTTCCTACTGATTGTTGAACATTATTGATCTGATTACGTAATGCTTGTTAAGACGGGGAGACAGACAGGTATTGACCTCAACAATGTTTTCATTAAGCCAGTTCATTTCATGAAGAAGCTCTTCGTCCGTAAACACATACCCTTCAGGAAGCATGAGCAGACCGTTATTATTGAAAATAGGCCCGCTGAACACATACTCATGCCCGTGCGACAGCTCGGATATTATGTTATTGAGATAATAGAGGCTGTTTTCATTCAGATCCTTATGCAGGGTCCTGCTGTAATCGAAACTGATGGCCTTATCCGAATAACCGAAGAAATACCTGTTGGAGGTTGATTTGCTGTCAGCCGCTATAATTTCAATAATGGTTCTGAATATCACGGAAGGATCGTAAAAATACCTGCCGAGAATGGTACCTTTTTTAGATTCGGCCCCCTTAACCATAAAATTAAAATAGTACAGATCCTGATCCACGGCATATCTGCACCATTTGCATGGTGAATTGGTACCATCAAGAATCCTGATATTGTATTTCTTTATGAATCTGGTTATTTCACTGAAATTCTGCTCTTCCGTATTATCCTGATTAAGCCAGAGAACATACAGTTTCTTTTCAGAAAAGGCTCTCTGCAGCCCCAGCGCAAATGCATTTATGTTTCTTTTCTCATATGTGCTGCAGCTGTTCGCTATATAACCCACATTACCTGAATGAAGACTCTTTGAAAGTGATGCCGAGAGGTCATCGTCATACTGACTGTACCTGTCGTTATCATCGTATTTCTTGCTGTTGCTGAGAAAGGCTCCGGAAATATACCCTGCCAGATATTTTGCCACATAACTCTTGTCAGTATATGTGACCACATTAGGTTCACTGACATCCAGACTGCTGACAAAAAACCTCATATCATTAAATCTGCGGAAAATGTTTCCCAATGCATTATTCATTTCAAAACCGCTGAGGAATACGTATCTGGTTCCCTCCTGATGAGCATTGTTCACGATTTCCTCAAGACGGCGATAGTCACTGCCAACACCTTCGATTACGTTAATTTCCATCTGCGGGTATTTTTTAAGAGTTGAAATAAAGCCATGCAGGTTTATGTATTCCATTGATTTCGGTTCAAGATTATTGGATTCAATGTAATACAGCTTCTTTACACTTGTCGCACCCTCCAGCACATTTTTCTGCAAAGTGGCGGAACTTGAACTGAAACTGAAATTATTAACGGAAAACAGCACCACTACCGATACTATAACCAGAAATAAAATAATAAATAATATTAAACCTACTATATCCTGATTCTTATTTCTCATGATTATTCGACGGAAACCCCCTCCACAAACCAGTCCATAGAGAAAATCTGTTTTGGACTGTCCTGCAGCACACTACCCTTGTCAAGCCTCAGATGGTGCTCATTGTCATATAACGGACCGGAGAAAATATTGTCACTTCTACCTATAAAATTACTGAACATAAGATCCAGTGACTGAAGAGTATTCGGAGGAATGATGCCGGCATTGAAATTTGTAATTCTTACGGTACCGGTACTTACGTCAAGCAGATAATTGCCCGGCTCAAACGAATTGGTAACGGTTCTGGACAGAACACGGCTGAAAAAGCCTCGATAATCAACCATTATGCTGGCTATGTTACTGGAAAAGTACTTGCTTGCGAAATCTCTGTCATAACGAATGCAGTAATACATTTTCTGTTCACAGAAATCATCGACGGTAACATCGGTATAATCCGCAGTCATCAATCGAACGCCGGGGTTTTTTCTCAGCGCATCAACAAGCTGAGCGTACTGAATATTCTCATTTTTGCTCTTTAAAACAACGACCTTAACAACACCGTTCTTCTTGTACTTTCTTACGCCGATGGTAAAGGCGTTTATATTGCGGTATGCATCCTCGTTCAAATCCGAAACCACAAAGAAAAACGACTCATCGGTATCAGTATTCACGTTAGCCGCAATCACTCCACCCAGATAATAAACCTGATAAAGATGAACCTTGAAGGTAATCAGTTTGTCACTTGGTTTGAGGTTTCGGTCGTATGCACTCACGAAATAAACATTCTGAGTGTTACCGTATTCCTTTACAGCGGAATTTATGCACTCGTTAAGTTTTCTTGAAGGAGAAACAATGATCGAAACATCACGTTCCACATAGTTTCTGATACTTTCAAGACACTCTTCATTGTTGCTGATGTTATCCACTGCATAAGCTCTTATCCCTATACGGGATGCAGCAACCAGAAAATCATTAAGACGGTACTTGTCATCCGCATGCTTCTCATGTGGCAACAGGTAAATGGCCTGATATTCCTTTCTCGGAATTATGCCGTCAGCTATCTCAACGTCCTTTGACGAAACGTCATAAAAATAAATGGACATTCCTGTAAGGATTGCCACCAGAATACAGGCTATGATGATCCAGAACAAAAGAACATTTTTATATTCTTCACTATCTCCAGTCTTCAAAAATCTTATCCTCACACAAAAGTCTTTCAAACTCAGCCACAGGAAGCGGAGCAGAATAATAATATCCCTGACAGTATTCGCATCCCAGGTCTCGCAGAATATTCTTCTGATCGAGATTCTCAACACCCTCAACAAGGCTGTGAATTCCGAAATGCTTGGTTATCTGAATAACATCACTGACCAGCATTACGTCCGGAGATGACTTAAAGTTTACGTCAATCTTATCCACAAATGACTTATCAAGCTTAATCGTGTCGAACGGATACAGCGATATGTTGGAGAGACAGGAATAACCTGTTCCGAAATCATCCATGGAAAGCTTGAACCCTATTTCCTTGAGTTCGTTAAGTATTTCCAGTACGGTTTCCTGACTGTCAATTGTTGCTGATTCGGTAATCTCGATATCGATGTATCTGATAATATCCTCATAGCCCCTGATGCGATGCTTAAGATCCCTCAGCAGGTTAGGATTTCTAAACTGTACCTGTGAAAAATTAACTGAGATTGGAACAAGTCTGTAGCCCAGCTCTTTCCACCTCTTAAGCAGATCAAGAATTGACACAAAAATAAAATTGTCAATGTGTGCAATGGAACCGTTCTTTTCAAAGACAGGAATAAACTGCCCGGGAGGCAGAAGTCTCTGCAGCTTATAGTTCCACCTGATTAATGCCTCAGCCCCTGAAAGTCTGTTGCTGTTAAGATCATACTTAGGCTGAAGATACACCAAAAATTCCCCGTTGTAAATTGCAGGAATAAGCTCCTTTTCGAGATTATTCTGTCGGATAATCTCCTCCTGCATCGCAGGCACGAAAAACACTATGGAGTTTCTGTTCACGTTTTCATCTTTATGATCGTACAGAGCAATACTGCACTTGTCCATTATATCGTCAATGTTATGAGGCATTGATGAAGACGTAAAGCTGCATACGCCGGCCTTAAAAAGTGAACGATATTCAATATTGTCAATGGACTGGGCACTGGCAAAAAGCTTTCTGAGTGCTATCTCTACCTCGCCCCTGTTATCTGCCTTGATGATGGCATAATAACTGTTATTACCCTTGTACGGAGTAAAGAGACGGCTCTCCATCTGCTTCATGCTGGAGGCAAGCTTAAGTTCAAATCTGTTGGATATTTCTGTTCCGTACAGATTATGCAGCATGTGGAAATTACTGATTATTACGGTGGCAAAGTAGTACTTATCGATGTGATCATGATAAGTTGATTCGTAAACTTCCTTGTAATTATTTCGGAGGTTAACCCTGTTTGGAAGTCCTGTAAATTCATCATAATATGCCAGGTTGTACATCTTCTTCCTGTTGGTTTCCACAGTGTACTCGTAATAAACCAGAAGAATGGTAAGTATCACCAGAGTACCGATGGTCAGGAAACCGAACATTGTCATAATGGCCCTGATCTTGGTATCTAGCTCTGAAGCAGGAAGCATGTAAACAAAACTCCAGCCATCATACGGAAGTCTTATTATTGACATGTAATGAGCCGGAAGTCCGTTCCCCTGAAACACGTAAAGATTATCTATTACCTGATTCTGAATCTGACGCTGGCTGATCTTGATATTAGAACGGTTTCTTGTATTGTCAACAAGCTCCCGGACCGTGTATTTCGGAAGCAGACGGTTCTGAGTTTTCTCGTTGATGTGTACCACGTCATACATGTTGTAAAGAAGGAAACTCAGAGATGAACCGAAATCATCGTCATAGAGGGTATATTTGTTAAAATACTTAATAAGCTCCTCACCCGTTGCTCTTATAAAAAGAGCATAGCGCACGTAACTCTGGTTCACATACACCGGAACTGCAATCAGAACATCGTAATTTCCGCCGTATTTGGAAGCTATCACCGTAACAACGGTTTTACCGACATAAACATTGCGGAGTTTGGCAATATCCTCCTCCTCAAGTTTAAAACCGTACATTACCTTGTCATTAAGATCGGTTATGCCTATATTCAGAAAACCGGTAACCCTGGTTATGTCATTCAGGGTTTCAACGGTTTTTGTGGAACCGATGTAGTTACCTTTGGAAATACCCTTCGAAATGTTTGATGATGCGAGGTTCAGGACGCTTATAATGCGGTTGAAATTATGATTGACAGCCTCAAGACCTCCCTTTGACTTGAGAACTATCTGCTGCTTAAGTGCGTCAGCCATGATCTCTTCAATCTTGTATTTATAGACAAAAGAAACCGTAATCATGGTAAATACCAAAACCATGATTATGAACAGAGACTGTCTATAGTTCTTTAATTCAGAAAACCACCCAAGCATTTAATTCTGTTTATTCTTTTAATTATTGTAATTTTTCTGTACGGACAGAAGAGAAGCATCCTTGAAATCAGTGTTCTGGACACTATTTTATTCCGCTGGTGTCACTCACCGCTTCCAGCACTGTGGATTCACTCTCCGACATTACTAAACGGATGATGACAACCGTAATTTATACAGACAATCAGGCAGGAAAAAATTTAAACAAAAACAACACCCCGCAGCCGAAATCCATTTACCGCCGCTCAAGGCCTTCTCTTTCGTGATTGAAAACAGAAATATCAGTTATCCTTAACATCCTTCCGCTTAGGATACATTATATTTACAACAAATAATCTGATTTAATATACATTTATTTAAAATAATTGAAATTTTTACACATATAACAATTATTCTCACATGATTAAACAAGAGGACTTTTGTCTGCCATAATGTTGGAAAAACGGATTTTTATGATAAAATGTGACAGCATGAACGTTTTTTGCCTTTCATGCGACAGTCCGGAAGAATTCCGTACCTTGCAGAGATCTTGCCATCAATGAAAGCATAAGGAAAACAAAACCGGTCTGATAAAAATGAAAACAGATCCCTTCCCGGATTCATTTTTATTCAGTCAGGCTCCTAAGTCTTTATCAGACTTTTCTGACTGTCTTGTCAGGAAAAGAGCCGTAAATAAAATGCCGGTCTGTAGGGACAAAAAACAAAGCAACTTACATAAACCACGAACACATATAAGTATAGGGACCCATCATGTCATATTTATTTACTTCAGAGTCTGTATCTGAAGGACATCCTGATAAAATTGCCGATCAGATTTCTGATGCCGTGCTGGACGAAATTCTTAAACAGGATCAGTATGCTCACGTAGCTTGTGAAACTTTCATCAAAACAGGTATGGTTCTTGTTGGCGGTGAAATCTCAACCACAGCCTGGGTTGATATTGAAGCTCTTGTAAGAAAGATTGTATGCAATATCGGTTACAACCATTCAGACATGGGCTTTGATGCCAATTCATGCGCCGTTTTAAATGCCATCGGCAAACAGTCTCCGGATATCAACCAGGGTGTATCAAGAGAAAATCCTAAAGATCAGGGTGCAGGAGACCAGGGACTTATGTTCGGTTTTGCCTGTGATGAAACTGACGTGTTCATGCCTGCTCCTATCACCTATGCACACCGTCTTATGAAGAGACAGGCTGAAGCCCGTAAGAATGGTACGCTCAAGTGGCTCCGTCCAGACGCTAAGAGTCAGGTAACCTTCCTTTACAATGATGACGGCAGTATTGAAGGCATTGACACCATAGTAATTTCCACTCAGCATGACGAAACCGTAACCAACAAGGAAATCCACGAAGGCGTACGCGAAGAAATCATCAACAAGGTAATTCCTCAGAAGTGGCTTACCGATAAAACCAAATACTTCATCAACCCAACCGGCCGTTTCGTTATCGGCGGACCTATGGGGGACTGTGGCCTTACCGGAAGAAAGATTATCGTTGACACCTACGGCGGTTATGCAAGACATGGCGGTGGAGCTTTCTCAGGCAAGGATCCATCAAAGGTTGACAGAAGTGCGGCGTACGCTGCAAGATACGTGGCCAAAAATGTTGTAGCTGCAGGTCTTGCCAAAAAGTGTGAAATTCAGATCTCCTACGCCATCGGCGTGGCAGAGCCTGTATCACTTTCAGTAAACACCTTCGGTACCGGCATTGTATCAGAAGCCAAGCTTGTTGAGATTATCAGAAAGACCTTCGATCTTAGACCATACGGTCTGATTGAAATGCTTAACCTCAAGAGACCAATCTACCTGCCTACCGCAAGTTACGGTCACTTCGGTCGTGAAGAATTCCCTTGGGAACAGATCGATAAGGCAGAAGTTTTAAGACACCTTGCCAAGTAAAGTAATAACACCTTTACAATAACACATTTACCAAAACGGGGCGGGCTGCTCCGCCCGTTTTTTTATTGCCCCCTTTCAGTCACAGGCTCAAAAATCAGAACGGAATATTCCGTTTCTCTTCAACGAATACATCACCGTGACAAAAAAAACTCCGTGACGTGATCTGCTTCTGCAGTTCATGACACGGAGTTTTTACGGAATGTATGTCAGCAGACTACTTGGTTAAATAGTCCTTAACGTTCTTCTCGATTCTTGCAAGTAAATCAGCATCGGCAGCCTTTTCAAACTTTTCACCGATGATGTTTTCATAAAGTTCAAGATAACGTTCGGAAATTGAATTAACAATTTCCGGAGTCATTTCAGGAACCTTCTGACCTTCCTTACCCTGGAAACCGTTGCTCATTAACCATTCACGAACGAATTCCTTGGAAAGCTGCTTCTGAGGTTCACCCTTTGCGAATCTTTCTTCATAGCCGTCCTTGTAGAAATAGCGGCTTGAATCAGGAGTATGGATTTCATCCATAAGATAGATTTCACCGTTGTAAGTACCGAATTCATACTTGGTATCAACGAGAATAAGACCTCTCTTTTCAGCAATTTCAGTACCGCGCTTGAACAGAGCAAGAGCATACTTTTCAAGAGTTGCATATTCTTCCGGAGTTGCAAGACCCTTTGCAAGAATTTCTTCCTTTGAGATATCTTCATCATGAAGACCGAGTTCTGCCTTGGTGGTCGGAGTAATGATTGGTTCAGGGAACTTCTGATTTTCCTTCATGCCTTCAGGAAGCTTAACACCACAGATTTCACGAACACCGCTCTTATATGCTCTCCATGAACTTCCGCACAGGTAACCGCGAACAATCATTTCGATAGGGAAGCCCTTACACATAACACCAACAGTAACCATTGGATCAGGAGAAGCAAGTTTCCAGTTTGGACAGATATCCGCAGTTGCATCTAAGAACTTGGCCGCTATCTGATTTAAAACCTGTCCCTTGAACGGAATTCCCTTTGGAAGAATTACGTCAAAAGCGGAAATTCTGTCCGTAGCTACCATTACCAGCTTTTCATCGTTGATATTGTAAACATCACGAACCTTTCCGTGATACACACTCTTCTGTGAAGGGAAGACAAATTCGGTATTAGTTAATGCTGAAGTCATAATTTATAACTACCTATCTATAAAACGCTTGTCGCTTTTCCGTTTCCGGAGCTGACGACAGATAAAAACAGAGACTTTTAGGTAAACATTTACTGATGAAGCCATCAGCGGGCACCTTCACAAACAACACGGTCAGACCTGCTTACGTATCTGTCTTGACCCGTATTACCTCATGAATGCCCTGTCGGGAAACTAATCATTTTCCTACATTATTAAAGATGATAGTTTATTCTTTTTCAAACTGCTTATCAAGAGCAATATACGTCACCGAAACACGCTTTTACATGAACTGCGGACAGTCTTTTCATGACGTAACTGAGCCGGATACGTAAATACCCGCTTCGTATAAGCGACGCTCATAAATCCAAGGCGCATAATGAAAAACCGCCATGCGCCGCAAAAGACGCATGACGGTTTTTACACCATACCGATAAAAGATTAAACAGCCTTCTGAACCAGAGCGCTGATGCCGTCAGACGCAAAGCTGTCGTTTTCAACCATTTTCAGAATCTCTTCACAGGTATATCTTTCATGATAAACCACAACGTAGCTTACATCGCCCGGCTGAAGGAAATGAGTTTCACCATATTCGGTGTAACGTGTTGCCCCGATGCTTATCAGTGCCATTTCAGGTTTTGCGCTGTCAAGAAGATACTCATGAATGTTTTCTGCCGGACCTTCATTCTTCTGATTGTTCATTTTGTCAACAATCCATGAAAGCAGGGTTCCGTACATGTAGCTGTAATCACGGGCCGCACTGTCAACACCGTAAACGTTAACCTCGCCATCCCTTTTAAGGAAGCAGGCGATCCTGTATGATGATATTTCACTGGAATCGTCGAAACCGGAAAGAGAAATCAGACTGGCGCTGAATCCCTTGCTGTCTGCCCCCCAGTTCTTCTTCTCACTGATTTTCTTAGCCCCCGGACGTCTGATTGAACAGTCATTATATGCACCGAAGGCAACCGGCTTTAAAGCTCTGACTTCATCTCCGTCATACTCAATTTCACACAGAACACCTACTTCCGGTTCAATCTGATGATTTTCGGAAATGGTTCCTGAGATGTTAACCTTGTCAGATGATAAAGGGAATGTATGTAAAAAAGTATCCAGTCTGCTTTCGGCACTCTTTGGCAGATAAAACGGAAATATTGCCTTAGGTGCCTTTGCATCCTTTACTGTCACGTTTTTAAAATCTGCGGCTTCTCCGGCCTGCTCAAGATGTCCGGTGAAATTTCCGGCCACACCGAGACCGATAACTTTTTCTAAATTCATTTTCTGCTCCAAAACGGCGTTCCCGTACAGTCTGTTACCGAAACGGGCACCAAAAGACACTTCAAAAGGAGATCACGCTGAAATTACTTGCACAAAAATACAGCCAATAATGTACAATTAATCCATAAAACAGTTGCCAAGATAATATCAAAAAAAATCTGTAACCGCAGTGAATTTTTTAATTCTACGGCAATTTTCATTTCAGAATCAAAAGCACTATATCGTATGAGAACCGTAAGAGTATATGACAACCAGCCGCTGCAGACGGATACGGAGGTTACCCTGTGCAGTGATGCCTTTAACCACGCCATAAAAGTACTGCGCATGAATGTCAACGATCCGTTAACGCTGTTTAACGGCGACGGATGTGATTATCAGGCCGTTATTACTTCCATTCAGAAAAAATCCGCTGATGTCCACATTATCGGCCGCACTGAAAAAAACAACGAATCCCCCATCAGAATTCATCTCGGTCAGGTTTTAAGCCGCGGGGACAAAATGGATTTCACCGTACAGAAGTCCGTGGAACTCGGAATTAACGTCATCACCCCGCTGGTATCCGAACGGTGCGGGGTCAGGTTAAACGATGAACGATCACAGAAGAAACAGGAGACACTGCAGAAAATAGTAATCAGTGCCTGTGAACAGAGTGGCCGTGCAATCATTCCGGAAGTTCGTCCACTAATGTCCATCGAAGAATTTTTAAGCGAAAATACTGATGCGGATGAACTCAAGGTCACGATGAATCCATATGCCGACTGCAGATTTCGCGAACTTCCGCAGGCCGGAAGCTACCGTCTGCTGGTAGGTCCAGAAGGCGGTTTTACCGACGAAGAGGTGGAACTCAGCAGAAAAGCGGGATACAGAGACGTGCTTGTCGGACCGAGAATTCTCAGAACTGAGACTGCGGCTCTTGTGGCACTCAGTATTATTCAGTCCTGCTTCGGTGACATCTGAGTACGGACGGACCAATGTAAATACATACAGAACGGTAAACACATGAATTATTACGAAACATTACTTCGGTAATGTTTTAAACAGGAAAAACAGATGATTTCGGAAAACATTTCAGAGCTTTCAAAAAATTTAGTCCTCGGCAAAAAAACCTCATATGAAACACGCTACAATGCAGATCTTCTTCAGACTGTTCCAAGATCGCTCAACAGGAATACACTGAGCATTTCCACGCCGTTTTACGGCTATGACGTATGGCATCATTACGAGATCTCATATCTTAATTTCCGTGGACGTCCGGAAGTTGCCGTTGGCGTCATTTACGTTCCTGCCGACTCTGAATGCATAATCGAATCAAAATCACTGAAACTGTATTTCAACAGCTTCAACATGACAAAATTTCTGAATATAAGTGCCGTGAGGAGCACTGTTGAGAATGATTTGAGCAGAGCACTCGGAACCGGAGTAACAGTTGAATTATTCCGTCCTTCAGACATGCCTCAATCATTCGAATTCGGCAGACTTGAAGCGGTAAATCTTGATGAACTCGACATTGAAGTTTCTCAATATACCCTGCATCCCGACTTTATTACTCAGGAGAAATCCGGGGATGTCATTACTGAAGCGCTGAAATCCGATCTTCTCAAATCAAATTGTCTGATAACGGGACAACCGGATTGGGGCACGATATACATCAAATATACAGGAAAAAAGATCAACCATGAAGGTCTGTTGCAGTATATTATATCCATGCGTACTCATAATGAATTTCATGAGCATTGTGTGGAAAGAATATTTACCGACATCGCCAACAGATGCGACATATCATATCTCGAGGTAAGAGCTTTTTATACCAGACGAGGCGGTCTTGACATAAATCCCGTGAGAGCCACTCACGAACTTCCGTACGACTCATTGAGACTCATCAGACAGTAACGGTTAACAGGGCTTACATTTATGCTGGACATGTTATTAATACCCTTAATTCTGCCGTCAATCGAAGTAAACGATGACACGGTACTGCCACCACAGGTGGAGATGGCTACACACTTTCAGGACAAAAATCCATACAAGTGCATTGAACTCATTAATTCATATATTGATAACAGTCAGCAGGAAATCCGGGTTGTGGTACCAGAGCCTAAGACACAGATTCCTGCCGTATCTGCAAATGCGGCAGAAGATCAGGCAGACACTGTAAAAAAAGAATCAGCCACACCCACTGACCAAGATGATCGCAAACATAATACAGACTACGGCATGACTGCTTCTGAGGCAGAATCAGCCGTAACGCCGGCAAAACAGGCAGAATCACAACAACCTGATCATGAAACAGTCTTAACGACAGAAACGTCAAATGACGAAAACGCCGTCTCTGAAAATAAAGAAGCACCGGAACAGCTCGAACAAATAGCTGAGCAAGAACAGGCCGTCAATGAAGATTCATCACTGGAAAACGAGCTGGCTCTGCTGACCGAAAAGGAACGTAAAAAAGAAAACACTTCTGAACCACGTCAGCATTTCACAGACACCGAAAACCAGGAACTTGAAAAACAGAGACTGCAGTTTTTCCGCAAAAACCCATCACCGGAAAAAGACTCAATATTCAACGTTCTGACATCATGTAAAATAAAAGTAGGACAAGCAAAAGATACTGACTTCAGTTCGAAGGTTCTGTACAGAAAAGGTAATCTCTCATCAATAATAAACATTTATAACCGAATCAGATCATCACTGCAGAACGGAACAATGAATCCGATTGACATAAATTTTATTGATACTCCGTCTGCAATTAACAGGGAAAACTACCTGAAAATTAAGCCGTACATTCAGCTGATCGAATTATACAAGCTGTCCAAGAGCAACAACCTGAAAGCCGTTTCTTTTTTTGAAACAAGCGTTAATGATGATGCTTTCAGCAGTTACCCTGACAGCATTAAAAACGCATTCTGGCTACAGGGATTCAATATCTACTATGAGCTTAACCAAAAGAATGTGGCATATTATCTACTTAATCAGGTGGAAAAGAACTACATCGGCAAGCCACAATACATGTATAACAATGCCGTTCTGTCTAAACTGCTGAGTGAGCTTTTTCTTGAAAGTGATTATCCTGAATTTGCCGATGAACATCTCAGCAAATACGTATCAGTCATTGAGCTGTTTCCTCAGGAACAGCTTAACTATATCGACAACCTGCTTCAACTCAGTGAAATTAAAATCAAAATCGGCCGTCTGAATGATGCGATGACACTTCTGAGAAAAGCTGATAATCTGATAAGTTACACACAAATGGCTCCGGAAAACGAGGATAAATTCCGAGAAAGGCTCGGACATCTCTACATAAAACTCGGTGATTACGACAGAGCACTTATGTTTCTCGGGAGCAGCAAACATGACTACTCATTCAACAGTGAGAATTCCGAATCCATAGTCAGACTTATTGATCTTGCCGTTGCATTAAACGGGGCAGGGCAGACCAGTAATGCCAATCAGCTCATGAAAACCCTGAGTACGTACATTGATAAGATTCCTCCGGAATATATACCGAAATACTATCATACCAAGGGAATTATAGAAGCCACTCAAGGAAACTATGCTGAAGCATACAAAAATCTTGAAACAGCCTTTACCATTACTTCTGAGGTTGAGAAGCGTATTCCGCCTAAAAACAACCATATACTGCCCTCTCCTGTTTTCTCACCTAACTACATATCGCACGGCAGTAACATAATTAATATTCCTGTAAGAATGCTTATCGTTATGCTTTCAGGCTTTACGGTCATGTTTCTTATAGTCTCTCTCGCTCTCATGCGTTACTACAACAAATCAAGAGAACTGGAACGTGAAATTGACAGACTAGAGGATGACTATCCGCAGTCATTCGGAGGTGACATCAAGAACTACAATGACTTCCTTAACTTCGTTATCAGACAGAGCATGAACTATCACCAGTCTGAAGATGACCAGGGAACCAAGAATATAGATCTTATAAATAACAAGGATATCTACCAGATATTTATTCCGGGCTTTACCGACCTGTCGATAAGAAGAGGTTATAAACAGTCCCAGAATCAGCGAAACGCATTTATAGATAAACTGCAAAATCTTATTCACATAGCATCCGACATCTATGTGATAAATGATTCTCGATACATAATCGTAACAAAACCAAATGCTGACATGGACGCATTCACAATGAGCAACAGCATAATTACCAAGGTAGAACAGGTTTTAAAGGAACTTCACATTGAACCGGTCGTTAATGCCGGCATAATCAGTTATCCGTTTATTAACAGTGCCCCATATTCCCTGGAATCAAACAGAATATATGAATTACTTTCTCTAGCCCTAGCTGGTGCCAGAACCCTGTCCGAACACAGTCAGCAGTCGTCATTTGTAAGACTTACGGCGAACAGGCTCGACAAGACAAATCTTCAGGACGGTGATACATACATAAGAGCAATAAACTGCATCAAGAAAGGATGTATAAAGACGGTGACGCTGCCTGAAGACAGTCAGGTTGACTGGCAGCAGATACAAGAAGACATCATGCTTTAAAGGCTTGAATAACGAACACAGTAAAACCGGCTTTCAGCCGGTTTTTTTACCATGGAACACAGAAGTGAAAACGGCAGAATATGCACGGGGTTCTTGTACTAAAACGTCTATAAAGGATTTTATAAACATTTTTGGCAAAATAAACACTTTCGTTTCAGCAAACAAAAAGAAAATATCCAACTAGCAGAAAAAGGTAAAAAACATCTGAACAAAAAAAGAAAAAACCTTCTTTCGAAGGCCTGTTTCATCAAACTATATGAAGACGTTGAAAACGTCGCTGTAATATTCTCACTCCCGATGGTGCGGGAAGAGAGACTCGAACTCTCACACACAAGGCGCCAGAACCTAAATCTGGTGCGTCTACCAATTTCGCCATTCCCGCGTCTCATGGGGTGGCTGATGGGGTTCGAACCCACGACAACCGGAATCACAATCCGGGACTCTACCAACTGAGCTACAGCCACCATAGAGATTTATCAGCAAATGGCGCGCCCTGAAGGAGTCGAACCTTCGACCCACGGCTTAGAAGGCCGTTGCTCTATCCAACTGAGCTAAGGGCGCATACCCTTTGAAAGATGGTCGGCGATGCAGGGTTCGAACCTGCGACCCTCTGGTCCCAAACCAGATGCGCTACCGGGCTGCGCTAATCGCCGATGCCATTGCTAACAGGTGTGCATGATAGAGTACAAACACTGTTTCGTCAACGATTTTTTTGTAAAAAATCAAATTTTATGTTTTATTGATTGTCTTTTAGTCATTTTTCCTATTTTTGAACAAATTTAATTCACTTTATCTCCGTAAAAGAAAATAAAGTATCATGGGCGATATTTCCTAAATCAGTCAGATCATGTTTCTTTGTCCGAACGTAAAACATCCATGTTTGATATAATCCGCCGACATTCCTAAAAAAACATTGAAAAAGCTGTTATGATAAACATCACTTACAGGAATTCCAATTTACGGAAGGTAACCGTACATGCCCAAAAAACAGGACAGCCATAACGAGCAGTACAAATTATACATTTTAAAAAAAGACAAGATGAGAAAGTACCGGGAAATCATGCGCTCGGTCTTTATATTCTCATCTGAAACCAAGGATATCATGGCGGAAAGACTTTACATTACAGAGACCGACCAGCCTGACAAAGACAGAAAGTGCGAATCCACAGTTCTTTCAGGAAAGATTCTGACCATGATAAGAAATCTTTTCAACGTTGAGACAAAACAAAAGATAACCGAAGGAACTTATATCTGCTGTCCGATTCCAAACAGGATATCTGGCAGAAAAAAACGCATTTATCCCGAGCATCTTAATTTCTTCAGAATATACGGATGTCTGGGACACAACAGCGAAATTATGATGAAAACCATTCTTGCTGTGGCAAACAGAGCTCTCCGCAACGGGAATACCCCATTCAGCATTAAAGATATTGTTGACAGTTATGAGACTATCGACAGCAATGACAGTGACACTAGTTGCTACAGCACAGTAAGACGACAGATAAAAATCCTTCAGGACAACGGACTGCTGACAACAGGCCGAAAATTTACACTGCAAACAGGTAATTCGCTGACAAGACTACTTGGATCTGTTAATCAGAATGTATGGGATTTCATTTCCTTTTTCACAGTATGCAGTCCTGTGGGACTTCCGGGATTTTACATAGGCAATCTTATCAACGTATTTCATGGATGTGAATTTAGTGACGATAACATCACATACAAGTTCTGTTATCCCGTGCTTGCTCTAAACCAGGAAATTAAATACAAAATTCTATACTGCATCGGCAACAGGCTGAATGCCGAAATATACTTTTTTAAAGAAGAATCGTCCGGCAATTCAAGGAAACAACGTCTGCGAACAAAATGCCAGCCACTGAAAATCCTGTTCCGTCAGTTGGTTGGAAGAGAGTATCTTCTGGCATCAAACCTTGAAAGCAATACGTTCATAGCCATAAGATTGGACAACATAATTGAGATAACATGCCTCGAGGAATCCCTTCCTGCTCTTTTCGATGACAATGTATCCCGTCTGAAGCACATTAATGTAAACGGGAGCAGAATTAGTAAAAAACCTGATAATGTACGAATCATTTTCATTATACGGCCTGACGAACATTATGTTCTGAAAAGACTTCAACGACAAAGTCATCCTGACGATCTGATAACCTGTATTGACAACAGTCAACACCTGTATGAGTACAAAACACAAATTTCAGATGAAAACGAACTTCAAAGCTGGCTCAAAACCTTCATGGGACGAATTATAAAAATTGAATCAGATAAAAACCAGCTTGGCAGTCAGTTCCAAAATGATCTGAATCAGATGCTTGAAATGTATGATCTCACATAACACTTAATTACTGATGACGGATATACAGCCATGATCCCAAAAGAAACACCTGATAAAATGGAAGAAATGTTCTCACCTCTGTACTGTTACGACACTCTGACACTGCTAAAAATAATGAGTCTTTCTGATACCTTTGAAAGAAATACACCTGTCGATGATGTAGTAAAAAGTACATTTCCACATAATGACATCATTGGCAACAATGTGGAAATTCTTATGCGGGATCTAATGAAATCACAGTCCACCATTTCCTTTCTCAAATTAACCGCCGACAACACGCCTCTGACACAAATGGAATTAAAATGGCTGAAAACAGCAGTTAACGACCCCAGAGCGGGACTGTTTCTCGGAGAACCGACAATAACTGAAATAAGAAACAGATTAAAAGACATTCCCGGGCTTTACGATCCAGCTGACATCGTTGTTACCGATCAGGAAATGCATCCTGACAATTTTACGGATCCGGAATACATCAAAATATTCAGAACGATATATGAAGCAATTATCAAAAGAAAGGTTCTGGACATAACATTCCATTCTACCAACCGCAACAAAGATCTTACTGAGCGATATATTCCCCTGCGTATGGAATACGATCTACAGTTTAATAGATTCAGACTGCAGTGCATTCCATATCCAAAACAGGAATCTGATAACGATCAGCCGGAAGTACATGAATCCTCTCCGTCCTCGCATCCTCACAACATAAACATTCAGGATGTAATATCGATCAAAAGCAATGCTGAACACGTCTGCCGTGATAAAATAGAAAGCATAAAAAAGGAATGCAGCGAAGGTGTTAAAATAATAGACATCACAGTCATGATCTACGATCGTAAAAATACACTTGAACGGTTCATGCTTATATTCGCCTACTATCCTAAAAAACTTGTGTCCGCCAACGAGGGATCATGTGTCACGGTAATTACCGTTCCGAACAATGACCTTGCCAATGTTGTCATTAATCTAATCCGTTTCGGAACAAACATTAAGGTGCTAAAACCTGATTGTGTAATTGAAAAGATAAAAGATAAACTGCTCAGACAAAAACAGTTATTCAACGATGAATTATAGTAAAATACCCTTTCGGTAACATAAAGGTATCATAACTGTCTTTAAGGAGTCCCTATGTCCTCAACCGATCTGATTCAACTTATGCAAGTTATCGCACTGTTCTGCGTATCCGGAACGCTGGCCGGAATCCTGGCCGGGTTGCTTGGCATCGGAGGAGGCATAATCTTTGTACCCGTGTATTATTACAGCTTTACCTACTTCTTTCACATTGACCCGGCTGATGCGATCATCATGGCCACGACCAGTTCCATATTCACGATGATTCCGACATCACTGTCATCATGTTTTTCACATCTGAGAAGAGGGAACATCGATAAAAAACTCTTTATAAAATGGCTTCCTTTTATGGTACTTGGGGTTCTGCTCGGAACCATACTGTCAAAAATATATGGAGGATTGTGGCTTTCAACGCTGTTCGGATGCATTCTGCTGTTTGCGGCACTTAACATGATAGTTATTTCCAAAATGCCTCCAATGTTTGAAAACCTTCCTAAACCACCCTATCAGTACATCATGCCGACAATCATTTCCTGCGTTTCAGTAATGTTGGGAATCGGAGGCGGTACACTGACTGTTCCGACACTTTCCGTGTTCAGATATGACACAGTTAAAGCCATAGGAACGGCTGCCGCAGTCGGAACCATAATATGCATCCCCGGAGCTGGATTCATTCTCTTTAGGGAACTGGTATCGGACGTCACAATAAATAACAGTCCTGTACTTACCTGTGGACACATAGTTTTTCTTGCAATACTTGCCGTAATTCCTTTTTCAATGTTCATGGCTCCTGTCGGCGTCGCAATAAACAAAAGAATCCCGCCCGCAAAGCTAAAAGTAATCTACGGGGTTCTTCTGATATTTACCGGAACAAAAATGCTACTTAACGGACTGGGAATTTAAGATTTTGGTAATTACGTACTGATCCCGTGCGATGTCCGGTGGAATGTCGGATGCAACCACGGATAGAAATGCAATATTCACGTCATCGTGATAATCAATGTTTCTGATTATGTTACCCGTAACATCAATGTTGTAGTTAACGTCTACCTTCAATGTATAGGATTTTTCCCTAAGTGTATCCCTGTATTTATTCAGAAGATACAGGGCAATTACTGACTTGGATTTTGATATGTCCCGAGGACTCATACGGCTGAAATCCGTACTGTCCAGAATAGATCTGTGAACCTGCCACTTCTTTGCCCCGAATCTGGTAATCAGGGCATCTACTATTAAATCCCCTTTTCCAGAGATTTCACTGTTACAGCCGCACCATACAAGTGAATTCATCTTACTCTTCAGTTCAATATTCTTGAACATAACCTGAGGCAGCTCAGTATGTTGCTGCAGTTCATAGCTGAATTCACTGCGCAGACTGTCCTGTACCTTTGTGCTTTCACAGACAACATTATCCCTGCGATCGCAGCCGGCAGTGACAGCCATGATCGGAAGCAGCATCATCGAACAGCCGTAGCAAAGAAGATTACGCATAAAGGGAAACAGTCCATCAGAAACAAAGGAATGACAGCGGCCATGAAAACGATACCACGGCTCCTTTATATTTTAACACAGGTCTAACAAATATAATAAAAAAATATCACAAAACAGAAAAAAACCAATTAAAAACAAGGCACGGACATGCATGAAAAAGACTTAAATAAAATAACAAATATCAATAACATGTATTATAATACACACAGATTATTGTACACACTAAGAGGTATTCAATGTCAGCGAATATTATTGACGGTAAAGCCATTGCAGCTTCCATCAGAGCCAAACTCAAAGCAGATGTAGATCAACTTGTTGCCGAAGGCAGACGTCGTCCAGGTCTTGCCGTTATTCTGGTAGGTGAAGATCCAGCTTCCCAGATTTACGTAAAGGGAAAAAGAAAGTCATGTGAAGAAATCGGTTTTGTATCAAGCGCTCACGATCTGCCTGCAGAAACAACCGAAGAAGAACTTCTGGCTCTTGTTGACAAACTGAATGCTGATGAAACCGTCGACGGTATTCTTGTTCAGCTTCCGTTACCTAAGCACATTGATTCAACAAAGGTAATCGAGAGGATTAAGCCTGATAAGGATGTAGACGGTTTCAATCCGTATAACGTCGGCCGTCTTGCCCAGAGAATTCCCGTTCTGCGTCCATGCACCCCGAAGGGAATTATAACTCTCATCAACAGTACCGGTATCGATCTTCTCGGTAAGAATGCCGTGGTTGTTGGTGCTTCAAACATTGTCGGTCGTCCAATGACACTGGAATTTCTCCTTGCCGGATGTACAACCATCACCACCCACAGATTTACCAAGGATCTGAGATCATTTGTTGAACAGGCTGACGTTCTTGTTGTAGCCGTCGGCAAACCGAACTTCATTCCTGGTGAATGGATTAAGCCTGGTGCCGTTGTTATTGACGTTGGTATCAACCGCTTACCTGACGGAAAAATATGCGGAGACATTCAGTTTGATGTTGCCAAGAAAAGAGCTTCATACATAACTCCTGTTCCAGGCGGTGTTGGACCTATGACCATTGCGTCTTTAATGGAAAACACCCTCGAAGCATATAAGCTTTATCATACTGGAAAATAAGATTCGATCTCCGAAAAAAAGAGGCTTTTCAGCCTCTTTTTTTTGAGCATATCCGACAGTTTCGAGCCCATAAGATACGAAAAAGTGTTATTCACCACGAGTGAAACAACAATAAAAAGGCGGCCGTTAGGCCGCCCTCTCTTTCTTAACAGTAAATACGTAATGCGTGATGTATTACAGAGTTATCACGTCAAAATCAACTACTGGATTTACATCAGCCGCATAATCAACGTTAGCCACGCCGAAACCGAAAAGTTTTAAGAAGTCAGACTTGTAGCATTCATAATCGGTCAGAGCCTTGAGATTTTCAGTGGTAATCTTAGGCCAGAGCTCACGGCAGGCATTCTGTACCTTGTCGTCAAGTTCCCATGAATCCATTCTGATTCGGCCCTTTTCATCAAGTTCCCTGTATGCATCCTGATTGAGTTCGGTATTAAACATTCTGAAGATATGATCAATAACCTCCTCATGTACGCCCTGTTCCTTCATAACCTTAAAACACATTGAAATGTACAGAGGCATTACAGGAATGGCTGATGAAGCCTGGGTGATGACAGACTTGAGTACGGCAACATTTGCTTTACCTGAAACGGCACTGAGCTTGACGTTAATTGCAGATGCGGCACGATCAAGGTCTTCCTTAGCCTTACCGAGTGTTCCGTTCCAGTAAATAGGCCATGTCAGATCTGTGCCGATGTAGCTGTATGCAACAGTCTTAAATCCTTCGGCAAGAACACCTGCTTCAAGGAGGGCATTAATCCATAATTCCCAGTCCTGACCTCCCATTACCTTAACGGTATTGGCGATCTCTTCTTCATTTGCAGGTTCGATTTCAGCCTGAATGATTTCATCTTTATTGGTGTCAACAGCAGTTGTTCTGTACACTTCACCGATAGGCTTTAATGATGAACGAACAAGTTCACCGGTTGAAGGGATCTTTCTTACCGGAGAAGCAAGTGAATATACAACCATGTCAATCTGACCGAGATCCTGCTTTATAAGCTCGATAACCTTCGCCCTGCATTCATCAGAGAAAGCATCCCCGTTAATACTCTTGGCATAAAGCCCCTTAGCCTTGGCAAATTTGTCAAATGCAGCAGCATTATACCATCCAGCGGTTCCCGGCTTCTTTTCGGTACCCGGCTTTTCAAAGAAAACACCGATGGTGGCAGCTCCTGAACCGAAAGCGGCACTGATTCTTGAAGCCAGACCATAGCCGGTTGAAGAACCGATAACAAGCACCTTCTTAGGACCATTTGCAATCGGTCCCTTGCTTTCAACGTATGCAATCTGATTCTTTACGTTTTCCTCGCAGCCTGTCGGATGAGTGGAGGTACAGATAAAACCACGAACTTTTGGAGTGATAATCATTACTTTATTCTCTCTAACTTAATAAAAAATAATGTTTTAATTAAAACAATTCAGTCAGAAACTTAGTGTTACCATTCTGACTAAAGATTTAAAAATTATAAAGACAAAGAATCATAAAAACAATAAAACCGATTCTGTTTGCTAGATCTCTCTCATTATAAATTTCTGCTCTTCTCAGACTCAGCCGCCAGTCACAACCGTTCCGGAGTGAAATTTACAGGATGAACCTAAATTCCTCTCATCTGCAATTATCAGGCATTAACTGACATACTATTCTGAAAAATAAAGATTCTGTTTAACAGGTATTTATGTGCTGCTATGTATGCCTTAGGAACACAACATCAGAGCAATGGAACAGCTGAAAATGTATCAGACAGATACATACTGATGAACAGGCAGTGAGCATCTGGTACAGAAAAAAGATAAATCCTTATACAAAAAGCCTCATAACCGTCAAAAAAAACTCTGGTTAAAAAGCTTTAAAACGGTATGATTTATGAATTATCGTGGTCGCCAGCCTAGAATCGCATAAAAAGCTCCCGTGATAAAAAATGCAATTGATAATCATTATTTAAAGGTGGCATTGTGTGATACAATTTGTTAATAATTTTTTAAAATCTCCCGTGCGTTTTTTAAGTCCCCACGCACAGTGAATCACAGACCGATAAAATAAAAACATTACCGAAAATGCTTAACTTAAAAACAATTACGCTTACCCTGTGTGCAGCATTAATGCTGACATCAGCCCATGCTGACGAAATAAGTGAAATCAATGCCAAAATGCCTTCCGGAGCCTCAAACGGCGTAGCCTACAGCTACGATGACATGGCAACGGTCTATGGTCAGAACGCTGATATCTACTTCAGACCGGCATCAACCCAAAAGGTAATAACGGCCCTGGCCGGTCTTCTCTATCTGGGACCGAACTATCAGATTAAAACAAGACTTCTGGTAAACAACAAGTCAATATCGAGTGACAACCGTCTGTTGGTCAAAAACGGAGTTCTTGACGGCGACGTCGAACTGGAATTCCGCGGGGACCCTCAGCTGAAAAGAACAGACATCAAAAATCTGCTTGATACACTGAAAAAGGCCGGTGTATCCCGGATAAACGGTGCACTCTATCTTAACTACGGCTACTTCAACGGCCACGATTATGCCGAAGGATGGTCATGGGACGATCTGTCAAAATGCTTCACAGCCCCTCCTGCATCAATCATTATTGACGGCAACTGCACGTCAATTCAGCTTCACGCACCTACCATAGGCGGCAAGGTTACTGCAACCATACCTCCAAAAACTCCAATAACCGTAGATACCAGTGAGCTTGAAGTGGTAACAGCCAGCGAATTCTATGGTGGTTGCACACTGGATCTTCAGAGAGACTCTCACAACGTTTACAGATTCTCCGGTTGTATTCCAGTTCAGAAAAAGGAAGCTCTTGGCCTGTCCGTAGCCATTCAGGATCCGAACGAATGGGGACAGAAGATTGTTTCCGGACTTATAAGTGATCTCGGCATTACCGTAACCGGAGGGGTAAAACTTACAAGAAAGAGCCCGGGTGTACAGATCCAGTACGCCTCTTATCTTTCTCAGCCTCTTCACGTAATGCTCAAGCGCTGTCTCCTTAAAAGCGTCAACATAATCGCCGACAGTGTGGCCAAAACAATAGGAACCGTATACTACAACCGTCCGGCAAATTATTATATGTCTTCAATAGCCATCAGAAACATTCTGAAAAAGCATGATGTTTATCTGGGGAATGCCACTATAATTGACGGCTCCGGACTGTCACCGCATAATCTGATCACCCCAAGACAAATGCTCGGTGTACTGGAATACATAAAGCTCCACAATAATGAAATTCACATGATGGAACTGTTGCCGGTCGCAGGAGTATCCGGCACTCTTGGCGGCAGAGGAAGTCTGATGAAGGCTCCTCTGCTTAAAAACGTAACTGCAAAAACCGGTACTCTTGACGGTGTATCAAACCTTGCGGGATTCCTTAAGGACTCAAAGGGAAACATCGTGCCTTTCGTATACTTCATGAACAACCTTTCATATGATGAGAAAACCAGACAGATGCTGCAGGCCAGACGTATCTCCAGACCTCATTATCCTCATGAAAGAATGATTCTTGAGGCAATCTACAACAATCGTAAATTTAATGACCGCTAAAAACAGCCGTTAGGCCCTGCCGGTTCGGCCATCCCAAAGGCGTACGGATAAAAATAACCATCTGTACGCCTTTTTGTAATATAATATGCTATGGTTCGCTTAAAACCGTTAACGCCTACGGAGAACAGCCACCACCGTAAATGTTTTTTCAACAAATACAAGAAAATAAAGATTGACATGAATATCATAGAGAAGTCACATAAGCTCGATAACGTTTGCTACGATATCAGAGGCAAAGTTCACATCGAAGCGCGAAGAATGGAAGACGAGGGACAGAGAATTCTCAAACTGAATATCGGTAACCTCGCAACTTTTGGTTTTGAAACTCCTGAGGAAATTGTTAAGGATGTTGTTCTTAACATCAATGCCGGTCAGGGGTACTGCGATTCAAAAGGTATTTTTTCGGCGCGCAAGGCGATTGCCCAGCATTATCAGCAGAAAGGTCTTCGTCAGATTGAACTTGATGACATCTTTATCGGCAACGGTGCGTCTGAACTGATTGTCCAGTCAATGCAGGCGTTGCTTAACAACGGCGATGAAATACTTGTTCCTGCTCCAGACTATCCTCTCTGGACTGCTGCGATAAACCTGAGCGGCGGACGTGCGGTTCACTATATCTGTGACGAACAGGCAGACTGGTATCCGGATCTTGATGACATCAGAAAGAAAATAACTCCTAGAACAAGAGGTATTGTTCTCATCAATCCTAACAATCCGACCGGGGCCGTGTACTCAACGGATTTGTTACTGGAACTCATTGAAATTGCCCGTCAGAATAACCTGATTATTTTTGCTGACGAAATATACGACAAGATTCTTTATGATGACATTGCCCACCACAGTATCTGCACATTATGCGACGACGTACTCGTGCTTACCTTCAACGGACTGTCAAAGGCTTATCGTGCCTGCGGTTTCAGACAGGGCTGGATGATCATCAGCGGTCCTAAGCAGTACGCCAAGGATTACATCCAGGGGCTGAACATTCTGGCCTCCATGAGACTCTGTGCCAACGTGCCTATGCAGTTTGCCATTCAGACTGCACTCGGCGGTTATCAGAGTATCAACGAACTGATTCTTCCGGGGGGAAGGCTGCGCAGACAGAGAGATCTGGCCTATGAGCTAATCAACTCAATCCCCGGACTCAGCTGTGTTAAGCCTAAGGGAGCTTTGTACATGTTCCCTCGCATAAATCCGGAAGTACTCAAGATAAGAGATGACCAGAAGATGGTTCTTGACCTTCTTAAGCAGGAAAAAATGCTTATAGTTCAGGGCACCGGCTTCAACTGGCCTGCTCCTGATCATTTCCGTATAACATTCCTGCCACAGGAAGAAGTAATTCAGGATGCCTGCACCAGACTCAGCAGATTCTTAAAGACTTACCGACAGTAGGCCTAAACATCGTAAGCTTTACGGAAATCCAACATGGATTTCCCCACAAATCCCTTCTTCAGCCAATTAACGGCTTTCAGAGAAGGGATTTTTTATATCAGCCGATTCAGTCAGCAAATCATAATTTCGTCTCACGACCTCCGGGCATGATAAACCTGCCGCAAATCAAAATACACAGCTTATGCCGTTCTCTTGCTCTGCCGTCGTGATATACTCAGACCAGCCACAAGTTCAACCGTCAGGAATAATCACATGAAGAGTACTTTTTTAGCCTGGATTACTCGCATGCCCCTAATCAAACGTTGGGCTCTAATGCACAGCTTTAGAGAAGAAAACATATCAGAACACAGCCATATGGTTGCGGTAATAGCACATCTAATCTGTTCCGTATCCAACGAATATTTCGGCACAAGTCTTAATGCCGACAGAGCCGCAAGTCTTGCCCTGTTCCATGAAATATCCGAAACAAAGCTGCAGGATCTTAACTCCAAAACAAAGTACCAGACACCTGAATTCACCAGACAGTTTAAAATACTCGAACACATCGCTGAAACCGAATGCGTAAACACCCTGCCGGAAAAACTCCGCAGAATATACGCACCACTTATAATTCAGGACAGTACCGATGCCGAGTACAGAAAAATAGTTAAATATGCGGACATTATCTCCGCCTACATCAAAACTCTTGAAGAGCAGAGATTCAACAATGACGAATTTGCACATGTCAGACAGACAATGCACTCAAAAGTTGCCGAAATATGCCAAAAAGATCCAGCCGTAAAAATGGTAGTCGATACTTTTATCTCAAGCTGCATCTGTTCTCTGGATGAATTAACGGGAATTGACCGTAATAACGTCAATAATCGTGAATAACGGATTATTATCAGCCATTATTCCATATTGGTATGTTTTATGCTTACTTTCAGAGTGAACACGTTTAATAACGTTTTTGGTTTTGTTATCTTTAGTTTTGTGGATGTAATTTTTTACATCCACTTTTTTTATTTTCAGGTCTCGTCGAATTCTAATTTTTTTAATAGCTTATTACTCCTAAAAATGAGAAAATTATAAAAAATTAGGGACGAAATCATGAGCAGAGATGACAAGGTATCTTTTATCGTAGACAGCAACGGCAACAGAACCCATGCGGTACTGCCCATTGATGCCTATCAGGAAATTCTGAACCTGCAGACCATTCTCAAATCAAGCTTCGAACTTGATGAAAAGGAAACCTACTACTTTTCAGTTAAGGGGGTTAACGCCTCCGGATTCCCCGTAGGCAAACGTTCAACCCCGAGTTTCATGCTCAACAAAGGTTCCATGATTTCTCCTAAATGTGCTAATTCACTGCGACAGCAGGTTGTGGATATCCGAAACAAACTCATTGATGACGGAATCCTTACCTACGACAGCAAGCTTAACTGTTATATATTTAATGAAAGTTACATGACCACAAGTCCAAGCTTTGCAGCATCTCTGGTTGCGGGAAACAACAGAAGCGGTCTGGATGTATGGACAACAAAGGATGGTTATTCGTTAAAGGATTCCGGCTACGGGCCTCACGGCAAGAACGAAGAAATGTAACCAGTACGAAGTCACGATACTCCCTTTTCTCACGGAAATCGGTAAAACTAACGGGAATTTCCCAGGGTTAACAACTGCTTGACTAAATCTATAAATAGTTTATAATACATCTAAAATAGTTATAGGTTTATTTGTAGTGAATAAGATTATTTCAATTGGACAGGCTGCTAAATTGCTTGGTGTTCATGTTCAGACTTTACGTAACTGGGA
>CACWVT010000022.1 GCA_902764345.1 uncultured Ruminobacter sp. | reverse complement strand
CTGACTTAAATAAGAATCAGCTGGCAAATCTGGCGATGAAGGCTTAATTTGGTAAAAAATTTATTTTATAGGTTTTTATAGATCCAAAATAGCGGTAAAGTCGTTGGTTCAGACTGTTTTGTGGTTTTGCCGTTTGAAGAGAATGCCGTATCCTCGCAGAAACACGAGTTCTGTCAGATAATGCGGTCGTCTGTCGGAATCTTCTCCACTGAGAAATGCTCCGTTGCATATCTGAGAATGTCCGCAGGCTTTTCATGTTCAAGAGCGTCAGGAATGTGCTGTCCCAGAAATTTTATGGCCTTAACCAGAAGTTCAGAGGCATGTGCGGTATCTATAGGCACGGCATGATTCTGTTTGGAGTATTTATGTCCGTCGTCCTCCATGGCCAGAGGCAGATGAATATATCCCGGTACCTTTTCATTTAATTCCCTGATAAAGGATATCTGCATGAAGGTTTCATAAAGAAAATCCGCCCCCCTGACAACCTCAGTGATGCCTGTGTCAATGTCGTCAAGAAGGCATACAAGATTATAGGAATAAAGTCCGTCCCTTCTGCGGAGAATCATGTCCTGAACGTCCGGATACGGATTTTTAACGGTACCTCTAATCTCATCCGCGTACTGATCCACGTATATTGTGCTTCTGAACCGGATGCTGCTGCCTTCAGTCTGAGGCAGGTTGAGATTTCTGCAATGACCGTTGTAGACCCCGCCCATTTTACGGACGTCAGCTCTTGTGCAGGTACAGCAGTAGGTTTTGCCTTCCCGTATAAGTTCATCAAGGTGTTCCCGGTAGAAATCCAGTCTCTGGGTTTGATGGAGTACCGGTCCGTCATATTCAAAGCCAAGAAGCTCAAGATCTCTTAATATGGCGTCACTGAATTCAGGTCGGCATCGGGTGGTATCGATGTCTTCAATACGAAGATGCCAGAAACCTTTCCGGCTTCTGGCACGAAGATAACTTCCAGTAGCGGCCACCAGCGAACCGAAGTGCAGCCTGCCGCTCGGAGACGGGGCAAAGCGCCCGTGATAAGAGTCCATTTACTATTTGGCGCCCTGCTTTTCCTTGATTTCGGCAAGGTGCTTACAGTTGATGCAGAGGTCAGCGGTAGGACGGGCTTCAAGACGCTTGATGCCGATCTCTTCACCGCAGTCGTCACAGTAGCCGTAGTCATCTGAATCAAGCTTGCGGATAGTCTTTTCAATCTTCTTTACAAGCTTTCTTTCTCTGTCTCTGATTCTTAATTCGAGAGAGAATTCTTCTTCCTGAGCGGCGCGGTCAATGTCGTCAGGGAAGTTGGTGGTTTCATCGTTCATATGATCAACGGTGTTTGAAACCTCGGTCATTAACTGATCACGCCAGCTTTCCAGAATCTTGCGGAAATGAGCCTTCTGCTTATCGTTCATATATTCTTCGCCTGGCTGAACTTCATATGGTTTTAAGCCGGCAATGGCCAGAGGACTCAGCTCAATTAAATCCTTTTTGTTGTCGCTCATAGTCTTTCTCCTAAAATGTCCATACCCGTGCAACGAGACACGTGGCATTCTGCACCGGTGCCGCTACGTGTATTCATCACGTTTGAGTCCGTGAAAATCGGAACCGGTTCCTGAATAAAAATAAATTCACTAGAATATACATTACTTAAGGCATATATTCAAAGATTTATGTCAAATTCTTTTTCATAAATATGAAGTTTAGCCTAGGTTTTGACATCGTGGACCAGGTCTGAACAGCCGGAGCAGGCCACGTTACGCATAAACAGTGACATAAAAGCATCAGGTCATGATTTAATTCTTTTTCATTTTTCCTTTTATCTGAAATCTTTTTTTATAAAAAATAGATCTTTGTCAAAAGATGTCGTCATAGATGTTTATTAGTTGAACGCAGGTAGGTTTTTGTCTTTGAGAATTTCCGCATTCTGTCGGAATTATGTGTGTTTCGTATGCTGTTCGTGACAGTGCCTGTCTGACGGAAATCGCGTCGGGTGACGGTCAGCCGGAAATGATCGCCGTCATACCTTGTTTCCGGTACGGCTATTTTTGTGTAAACAAACATGCTATCAATGATATAATGATGCGGAATTTTTTGTCCCTTCCCTGATCTCAGTATACGGGTATGACTGCGTAAGGCCGGTATAATCCAGGATGGCTTATTACCTTTTGCCGGCGTTTCTATTTTGGGGCCTTGCCGCTTTAGGAAGGGTAAATTTACGTTCTTCGGGAACTGGAAATCTTACATGTTTGAGCCGGCTTCACAAAAATTACACGGATGTTTGATTAAGCGACGGATTGCGCCGTGCGACGGGAAAATTCTGAGTTCCGTAGCGGCGGCAATGTCGGAATGACGGGCATCAGCCGTTGGATGCCTGATTTTGGTGACGGTGTTAATTTTTATGAGTAAATCGTTTTTTGGCAGATTAATCAGTCTCTGCATAAAGCTCGGTCTTGTTTTGGCAGTAATTTTTGTAATGCTCTGTGCATACTATTATGTGGTGATATCGAGCAGCAGTCTCTCAGCCGAACAGAAATGGCGCACCCCGGCCGTAGTCTACAGCCGTCCTCTTGAACTTACTGTTGAACAGAAGATTACCTTTGATCAGTTGGAGCATGAACTGTCACTGCTGAAGTACCGCAAGGTTTCCAATCCGGGTAAGCCTGGAGAGTACGGGGTCAGCAAGAACCGCGACAGAATGGTCATTATCAGAAGACCGTTCAATTTTTCCTACGGATATGAGGAATCACGTCCGATTCACATTACCTTTTCAAACAGCAGAATAAGCTCGATATCTGATGCCGCTACGGGAGAAAACATCGATATCGTGCAGCTTGATCCCGTTCTTCTCGAACGTCTGTCCTCCAGCGGGGAAGAGGATCGCATGCTCATCAGCATAGATGACGTGCCGCAGAAGCTCATTGATACCCTGGTCTACGTGGAGGATCGTGATTTCTACAATCACCACGGCATCAGCATTAAGGGCATTCTCAGAGCCTTGTGGGTGAACTTCAAGGCCGGTAAGAAGGTTCAGGGAGGAAGCACCATTTCCCAGCAGCTGGTGAAAAACTACTTCCTTAACAGTCAGAAGAGTCTTGACCGAAAGGTAAGGGAACTCTTCATGTCCATCATCGTTGATGCCAGATATGAAAAATCACAGATTCTGGAAATGTATCTCAATGAGATCTATCTCGGACATTCAAACAGGGATATATACGGTTTCGGTCTGGCTTCATATTTCTATTTCGGTATTCCGGTAAGCGAGCTTGACTGGCATCAGGTGGCGCTTCTTGTCGGAATGGTAAAGGGGCCTTCACAGTTTGATCCGAGAAGACATCCTGAAGCTGCACTTAAGAGAAGAAATCTGGTGCTGAGTCTCATGGTGCAGGCCGGTAAGCTTACCGAAAAGCAGTACCGTGAGTATGCTGCCAAGCCTCTCGGAGTTGTGGACAAGGAGCAGAACTTCTCCGTAATCAAGGTTCCGGGATACATAAGCATTCTCAAGGACGAACTGAAGAGCCGTCTCGGTGAGGATTATCTGAACGGAAACGGGCTCGTCATCTTCACGAGTCTCGATCCACAGGTTCAGCTTGCCGCCAACACCGCCGTAAAAGAAGTGGTTGGCGGACTCAACGCCAAAAGAACAAAGAAGCTTGAAAGTGCAGTGGTTGTTTCCAACTGGCGTACCGGAGACATTCTCGCCGTGGTCGGCAGTAGCGATCCGCAGTTTCAGGGCATGAACAGGGTTACCAAGGCACGCAGACAGATTGGTTCATTGGTGAAGCCGGCCGCCTACCTGACAGCCTTCAATAACGGCTGGCATCTTGGCAGTATGGTTCATGATGCTCCCGTTACCGTAAAAATGCGTAACGGACAGAATTGGTCTCCGAAGAATTTCAGCGGTACCTTCAGCGGCTGGATTCCTCTGTACCGCGGTTTTGCAAAATCCCTGAACGTACCGATGGTAAGAGTCGGTATGAACGTCGGTGTGCAGAAGGTTGTTGACACCATTCACCGCCTCGGGATTGAGCAGAACATAGAGTCCGTACCGAGCACGCTTCTTGGAAGCTTCGGACTCACTCCGATTGAGGTTAACCAGATGTATTCCACCATTGCCACAGAGGGCGCTTACAGACCGCTGTCCGCGGTGCGTGTCGTCCGCAGAGGGAATGAGGTTATCTACGACAGGGAACTGCAGTCCGACAAGGTTCAGGTTCTTGATCCACGTGATGCCTATCTGACGGTTTACGGCATGACAAAGGTTACTTCCATAGGTACCGCCAAGTCTCTTAAAAAATACAATGCCGTGATTGCCGGTAAAACAGGTACGTCTAACGACGGTATTGACTCCTGGTTCAGCGGTTTTGACAATGATGAGCTTGTTACAGTCTGGGTCGGTAACGATGATAACTCCAGAACAAATCTCACCGGTGCAACCGGAGCACTGCCGGTGTATGACCGCTTCCTCAGCATCAGAGGCGTGCGTTCTCTTGTTCCGGCCATTCCTGAGGGTATTGCCGATGCCTATTTCAGCTATGACGGCAGTAAAAGCTACATAATGGATCCGGAGACCTGTACCGATGTATCCGGCTTTGAGCTGCTTCCTGTCAGGGAAGACATGATAAGCGAGGAGGAAGTCCGTTACTGTAACAGTGAATCTGAAGATGATGACGTGATGGGGAACTTCATCAGGTCTCTGTTTTAAAGCCCGAAGATTATAGTGTGCGGTCAGTCTTAAATTGCCTCACAATAATCAGCATAAAAGGGCGCCTCATGCCTGTCTGATGATAGAATCTGAACAGGTTTTATCTGTCGGAATCGTCCGTATCCGGAAAAGGTGCGGACGATTCCGCATAAAGAATTCAGTAAGAAATAGCATAAGAATATAAAAATGTCAGGCCGTAAGGCATGTGACTGATAAGAATATATCGTAACGACGGTTATGTTGAGAGAAGATTTAAAATTAAAGGATTCCGGTGTTTCTGCGGGAAAAGACGGACCTTCCGCCGTGAATGCGCCCGATGGGATCAGCGGGGAGGACCTTCGTGCGGTTCTTGCGGAGAATGCCGGAAAGGTTATTAACGTAAGTGCCTCTTACGCCTACCTGAGTGCACTTACAAGAGACTGTCCATTGCTTCCTCCGGAGCTTGCCGCACTGCAGGAGAACGTTCAGCGCTATGTGGCGGCCCTAGCTGCCGATCCTATTTCTGCACTGGCAGCTTCTGCCGGTACGGATGATATGACCTGTGTTTCACTTATCAGGGATCTTGCTTCTTCTGACGCAGAACTTACAGAGCTTCTTTCAAATACCCTTACCGGCAGATTTCACGTGGTAAAGAGCTATGCCGCCGCCGATGAGTTTTTCAGTCTGTGTACCACTCTTCCTCGCATCTTCAGGGAGAATAATGCCCCAGGGGCCGCACTGATGCATTATCTTTGCGCCCTTATCGCCAATATCCTGACAGCCGAAAACATAACTCCTGCTCTCGTAAAGCGTCTTGAAAAGCTGAGAATATCCGTGCCGTCACAGGCACTTACGGTTAAGGGCAGGGTGGTATTCAGCCGTCTGTTTGTGGCTGCAGTAGAATTTATCATGGCGCATCAGCCTCACGTGCTTTATCTTGTTTCCAGGAACAGGGTTGCGCTGTATCAGGCTGCGAAGGAACAGGAGCTTCGCAACTTTATCCGTGATGCCGTTGATGAGATTCCAGAGGATACCGGCAACATGGGACTTTTCGAGTCTGACGGAAAGTATCAGGATGAGGAGAGTGAGGCCATCGCCAGAAGAGTGGACAATCTTATCCGCAGGGCGGCTTCAATTGCCAGATCCGCAAACCTCATAAAGGGTGATGGTAACGGTGAAATCGTCGAGGCTGATCTTCCAGGAAAAGGCGAGGCCTTTGATGCAGGAAATCTTACAGAAGAGGAAATTGCCAGGTTCTTCAGGGAGAATCCTCATGCGGGCATGTCCGGTCTTTATGATGAAGAGATGCTTTCAAGGTATGACTTCTCAAGAAGCCGTGCCGATGCCGTAACCCGTAATGTGCTTTTCCCGGAATCTCCGGAAGGTGTTAACGGTCCGGTAAAAGATGGTTCCGTTCAGGAAAATGCCACAGGGGCGGCAGCTCTAAGTGCCGGGAACGGAGGAACTCCTCTTCCTCAGATGGATATAGACCTTATCGGGGAATTCAATTCCTTTAAGGAACAGTGCGAGAAGTTAAGCGGTAACGCCAGAGAGCGCAGTACCGAGATCCCGCAGAACGCAAATCTCAGCCGTCGCGTCAACGAGCTTATTCAGAAGGTCGCAAACGACGTGGAATACATTAACTCTCCGAATCCGGTTTCCGGAACCGGAGAGCCCGGAGAACAGAAATCCGAAGCTTCGGCAAGCTCAAATGTTTCAGCTGTCAGTGAGTCATATGAAAATTATGTAAAAGATGATGCGGAACCTGATAAAAATCCGGATACGACTGAAGAAACTTCGGCCGAAAACGATATGGTTATAGGTTCAGACGGGCTGGATATTTTTTCTGACGAGGATTCCTTAAGTGCCGCCATTGCCATGGAAAATACTGAAAATTCCACTGACGGCAGTTCAGACGATGGTGGGGAATCTTCCGGAACTGATGAGGCCGATGCTCCTGCTTCGGAGAACGAAGCCGATAATGACGACAAGTTCATGGAAAACCTTGAAGAGGAGCAGAATGTTCTTTTAAGACTTGCCGAAACAGTAAGAAACGACGTTGTAACCGTATATCCGGATCCGGTGGCGGAAGCTTCCGGAAATACTGAGACTGAAGATGATGGGGCTGAAAGCCTCAATACCGAATCTTATGTTCAGTCTGATTCAGACTATGCAGAGACATTATCTGCTCCTGACGAAGGCAGAGAGGATGAGGCCATAAATGATGCCTGCGACAGTGTGGAGTCCGAATATACGGCTCCTGAAGTATCACAGCCGGTTTTCCTGAATGCCGCAGAACAGGAAGAACCTGAAATGATCTCCGGTTCCGGGGATGAGCGGGATAACGTCAACTCCGAAATTTCTCTGAGTGAAACCGAAAGCGAAATGCTTTCTGACGTGGAGAATGCATCCACTGCGGATTCTGCATCTGATGCTTTATCAGACACCGGCTTTTCATCTCATCAGGAAAATGAGGCTGAACCTCATCATGAATCTTCCGAGCGTGGTGCGGTTAAAACGATAAGCATAGGCAGTACGGGACGTTATTCATGGGTAGGCAGTTCTCATATCGCAGGTGATGACTCGGTTTCAGACGAGCCTAAAGCAGAAAGATTTGTTGATGATAATGAGGTTATAAATGTCGATACCGGGGAATTTACCGGCAGTGACGAGGTGATAAGCATCGATGAGAATCAGGTTATAACCGATACCGTTACCGGAATCGTTGAACTGCCGGTTAGCAGTGAGAGTGAAGCCGAAATGGCTGATGACATTCATGAAGATTCGGTTTTCGTAAAAGATGAATCATCAGCAGTGTCTCGTTCTGAGACTGATATTAAGGAGTCGTTTTCTCAGGCATCTTCGTCCGCTGAAGGAGAGAATGATGCCGGCAAGTTTGATGACTCACATGAATCATCGGATAATGAAAAACGTTCTGAAGGCCTCTTCTCAAGATTCAGAAAATTCTTCGGAAGCTCTTCACGTGTCAGGGAAAAACGCAGATTCGACAGAGATTTCAATGATGTTAACCACCGCAGCGTACCGATGGATCGTATTGTGAATTCTCTTAATGAACTCATTGAGCGCGGTAATGCCTCAGAAGGAATCATCAATATCGCCAAAGGTATGCGCAGGGCTCTTACGGAACCTCTGAAGGATGCGGACGATGTTATGGAGTGGCTCGGTTTTGTTGGAAATCCACTTACCACTTCGGGAAGACGCGGCAGGATAATTCAGCAGTGGACCGTGATGCTTCTTTCTCTGAAGTTCCGGCTTCTGGGCAGGGATGTGTCCGTATTCAGTTCTGCAGAGCCGTATGGGGATCTTGACGTCAGGGGGGACTGCAGATGGGTGGACGAAAGTATTTTCCTTACCCTGCAGCAGATTGAAAGAATGCAGCTTCTGAGCGGTTTTACCGATGAGCTGGGACTTCCGGCATTCCTTCCTTTGCCTCCGCTTTACGCACACGGCAGGGAAGGCGGAATGAACGTGAGCCATACCGAAGGTGCCAACGGCACGGTGTGGAAGATTAATTTCTTCTTTGAGTTGGAAAACCTTGGTGCTGTGCAGATTCTGACAGAGCTTAACGGTGAGGATGTGAGCATCAGTATCGTTTCGGAAAAATTTGAAGCGTTGAGACTTATCAATGATACCTCGGACAGTCTGAAGAATGGTATTGAAAGACACGGTCTCAGAGTTGTGAACATTAACAGCCGTATGGGCACTGTTTATCCACCATCCGTATAGGATATGCGGAATAATCCCTTTAGGATGAAATACGTACACAGGAGTGTGTTATGACTGATAATAACGAAAACGGCAGGCAGGATGACGCTTTATCCGACGACATCGTTTCAATGTCATCGGATCTCGGCTTTAATCTGCATCCCAATGCGGACCTTCCGGTAAACCGGGCTGAATCCAGGCAACAGAGAAATGCCGGCCATGCCGTATACAGCATTATTGCCGAAACGGTGGCCTATGCAAAGCAGCTCTCCGAAAATGAAAAAAGGTAAGGCCGGATGAGGTTTCACTCTCCGATGTGAGCAACGGAAATTGCGATGTTCTTTCGGACTGAGCCGGGAGATTCGGGATTCCACAGGACTGCCTTGGGCAGGGATGAATGGCTCCGGTTGCAGGAAAATGATAAAAGAGAAGGCGGACACGGATTATTCCGTGCCCGCCTTCGCCTTTTAGGATAATAGTCACTGCCGTCATGTGTTACGGCGCTTTGAGTTTTTGGAAATAAAACTATTTTGTTTTGGTTTCTGACTGCCCGATTTTTCTGCCGTATTTGTCGCGGTAGGTGGTCTTACCGGTTCTGTCGTCAGTGGTTGAAGTACCGATCTTTTTGCCGTATCTGTCTCTGATTACGGTTTGACCGTTGGAGTTTTCGGTTGATGTTCCGATTTTTCTGCCGTATTTGTCACGGTAGGTGGTCTTGCCGGTCTTGTCGGTATCGGATGTGCCGATCTTCTGACCGTAGCGGTTCCTCATTACGGTGTGACCTTTTGAATCGGTTTTTGAGGTGCCAACCTTGCTGCCGTATCTGTCACGGTAAACGGTATTCTTTTCACTGTATCCTGAAGTGTCGGATGCGTTTGCGGCGTACTTGTCGTTGTCAGCTCCGGACTGGGTAAAAATCAGAGCACCGTCAGCATCATGCTGTGAAGTGGATATTTCACGGCCGAAGCTGTCTTTATAGACGGTGGAACCGTCGCTGTTTGTCTGAAATGAACCGATGGCATTGCCGTAACGATCAGTAATTACGTTGTCTTCGGAATCGGCTGCGCCGACTGAGGAAGATGCCAGAAAGAATGCACAGCCTACAATTAGGGCCGTGAGTATGTTTTGTAATCTCTTCATAAACTTAATCCTTAAAAATATGAAGACTAATATCCCGTTATAATAATTTGATTTCAGAATCCCTATCCTTGGGGTTTAGAAATCATGTACGAAAAATCTCACAAAAGAAGTGAGAAATGTCCGTAAAGGGGAAAAACTCCAGTTTTTTATCCCTTTGATTTTGGAATGTAACACAAATTTTTATGTTTTTCCATGAAAATTTTATTGATTATTATCACATTTCTTTGTTTTTTGGTTATGAATTAATAATCGAAAATAGTAAGCGGTCATTTGCCCGAAAAAAGTTTATAAATGTTTTATCAGAATGCGGTGAACATCAGAAATGTCAGACGGAAGAAATTTCTGATTCTGAATTAGGCTGTTCCGGCCCTGGGTACAGAAAAATTATGCATTTTTCTGTACCCCGTGAATGCATTATCATATTTTTCAGAGCCTAAAGACGGCCGTATTTATTAAAAGTCCCAAAAATAAAGTATAATGAAAGGAGTGTCATTAAACTCAGAGGCCTTTTTATGAGTTTGTTTAAAAATACCTTTGCCGTGGCGGTTGGAATTGCCGCATTCTGTCTTTCAGAGGGAGCCTGGGCTTCAAGGTCATCAGTGGGGATTATGTCTCCGCGCAACGTGGTTAATGTGGATAAGGATTATACCTACGGGTATACGTATCTTCCCGGGGATGCACTGGACGTATATGAAACCCCGAACCGCAGAATCGGCTGGACTGTCAATTATGACTACCTGGACAAGAATCTCTTAAGACCGGTGTCCGTGGCATACGTGGACTACGTACCTGAAGTCATCCGTGTCTGTTTGTCTAATGCCCATCAGAATCTGCGTGAGGTAAACAACACGGTGAACAATCTGCTGGTTGCAAGACCTCTCGACAGCGGAACAAGTGCTCTCCGTTTCGGCATCAACTCTACGGTAGGCCTTTTGGGATGTATTGATGTCGCAAAATACATGGGTCTGGAAAGAAAGCGCATGTCAATGGATACCGTCCTCGGTAAGTGGGGTGTCGATCAGGGAGCATACGTGGTTATTCCCGGACTCGGAATCGGTACCTACAGAAGCTACATCGGCAGTGCCGTGGATACTCTGTATTTCCCGTTTACGTATTTTCCTTTATGGGTTGACGGCATTCTCTGGGGCTTTAATGCCGTGGACAGCAGAGCCGCTACACTGGATCAGGATGAGGTGTTGCGCAATTCACTTGACCCGTACAGCCAGGCAAGAGATTTTTATTTAATGTATCAGGAAGGTCTTGTTTCAGGTACCGATGCCACCTCCTCAGTTGATGAGAATGACGAGAACCTTGAACAGTATATGGATGAGATAGACGAATAATTTTATGAACTTAACATTAGATCAGGTAAGAGCTCAGATTGATGAGAATGACAGTGAGTTACTGAAGGTTTTACGCAAACGTCTTGAACTGGTTAAGCAGGTAGGCGTTATCAAAAGCAGGGAGGGGACTCCTGTATATGTTCCCGAGAGAGAACTGAGCCTAATTGAAAAGCGTCGTGCACAGGCTGAAAATCTGGGGCTTAATCCGGACCTTGCCGAAGACGTTCTGAGACGTGTGATGAGAGAATCATACGGTGCTGAAAATGACGTCGGATTCAAGTGTCTTAACGAATCAGTAAAAAAGATTGTCATTATAGGCGGACGTGGCGGCATCGGTCGTATTTTTACGCGCCTGTTCCGGAGTTCTGGTTATACAGTTGAGGTGATGGGACACCGTGACTGGGATCGTGCGCCGGAGATTATGTCCGGTGCAGGACTTGTTGTTGTATGCGTGCCGATTGACTGTACAGCCGAAGTTATCGGCAGACTTAAGGGGCTTTTAAGTCCCGACTGCGTGCTTGCCGATTTTACATCCGTAAAGACCAGTCCCGTACGTCAGATGATGGAAGTTCATGAAGGCCCAGTAATCGGGCTTCATCCGATGTTCGGACCGGATATTTCCAATATGGCAAAGCAGGTAATCATTTCCGTTGACGGACGTTATCCTGAGAAGTGCTCATGGGTACTTGAACAGATGAGCCTTTGGGGAGCCCGCATCAAAAAGTTCAGTGCATCCGAGCACGATGATGCCATGAGCTACATTCAGGCCTTGAGACACTTTACCACCTTCAGCTACGGTGTGTTCCTCGCCAGGGAAAATCCGGATCTGAACGTTCTCATGGAATTGAGCTCTCCTATTTACCGCATGGAACTCATGATGGTAGGGCGTCTGTTTGCTCAGGATCCTGTGCTTTATGCCGACATCATACTTTCCAATAAGCGTAATCTTGACATCATTGAGCGTTATGCCGAAGAGATTGAGGGAGCCATCAGACTGCTGAAGCAGGGGGACCGAGATGCCTTCATTGAACAGTTCAGAATGACCAAGGAATTCTTCGGGCCTCTGGCCGACTACTTTATGTCCGAAAGCAAGAACCTTATTGCCAAGATGCACGACGCAAAGGTCTGATCGGCTGAACAGGTGGGGGCTTTCCGTAAGTTCGGAACCGACTGCGGATCCGCCCTGACTGCTGATCTGATTTTCTTCTGCAGTCAGTTCCTGATTCATGACGGGAGTGTGTTCCCGTCAGAATCAGACATTCTCTCCAATCCTTAATGCCTCTCCTTTTTCGGAAAACGTAACCCGGAATTTCCGATGTAATCCTCTCTCGTTCCACTGTGTCTGCCGTGTTTTGGCATGTTCAGACATGCACTGATTAATGCACTTAACGGTGGTTCCGAATCGTTATTCTGCCGACTGAAAATACGTTTATATCCTGAGCTTTGATTCCGGGAACGGAAAACCGCCCGTAACCCGCATCATTGCAACAGAAATTCGTGGACATGTCTGTTAATTTTTTTTAAAATTAGTCGGTTTTGTATCAATTGTCCGTTCAGGCTGAAAAATTCCTGTTTCGGAATGCCTGAATGCAGTAGTGTCCTCAGGCTGCTGATGCAGAATAAACAGATGATTTCAATAAAACTGATACGAAAAATTATTTTTCGTTATGAATTTACTATAAGAATATAAGGATATATTTGATGAATACTTTTGCGAAAGTTGCCTTGGTAACAGCAGTTGCCGTGGGTACTGCAGGTGCGGGCGGTTTTGTAGCCAGCAGGATGCTCGGTCAGAATCTTTTTGAGAAGAAGCTTGAACATTTGGCCAAGAACCCAAATATTTCATACGAGAATCTTGAAAAAAGCTTTGATACCCGCAAGGACAAAATCACGGTTAAGTCAAAAGATCCTTATGCGGTTATCAAGGAATATGAATTTACCATTGATACCAAATTCGCGCTGGACGGTTTTCATTCAGATTTCAACATCAACTATGACTACGAAAGTATCAAGGTTCTGAATGACAGCGTTATTATCAAGAATAAGCCTGAAAACAGGGGTTATGTTGATTTCAGCTATCCATCAGAGAACGGTACCGTTCATTTTGAGAACGATCCTTTCAAGGTTGCACTCATTGATGACTCAATAACCTGTGACATCGGTAAGATTACCTCAAACATTGATTTCACCAATAGCCAGCTTTCACGTGAAGCTTCAAAGATCATGGATTACATGATTAAGAAGGCAGATCCTATCGTTCAGAAGTCACACGTCGATTCCATCAAGTGTGCCTCTGATGATTTCAACATGGAAATGGCTGATTTCAATGTAAACATTCAGCAACTCGTATTCACCATTCCAAGTATTTCAGGCTGGAAGATCGGAAAAATTACCGGTCAGATGTCAGATGACTCAAAGTTAAGTGTTGGTTCAGCTGAAGGTCAGTTCTCAATCATAAACAACGGCAGTGGTGAAGATGACAATGTTTTCTCCATAGTTGCCAGCGTTTCAGATTTTAATCTCGAAACTCCAATTACTGAAAATGCCAAAACCGCAACGGAATCAGCAGAAAGCGTTGAAGCAGCAGCTGAAAACACCGTGAACGCTGAAGAAAAGGCTCCTGCCGCAAGTGTAGATGTTGCTGCCGAAAATACCGTTGCCGCCGAAGAAAAGACTTCTGCAGCCTCTGTAGATAAGGTTAGCATTGCTAAGGCTGACTTCAGAATCTCCCTCAGTGATTTAAAGAAGTCAAATCTCGAAGACCTGCTCGTGAACATGAATACCGACAAACTGTTTGAAAATCAGAGTATAAACCTTGCAGTTAAGTCAGATGTTAAGACAACCGACGGTGATACAGTGCTTGATGCCTCTCTTAAGACTCCTGACATGGATTACCTGCTGCAGAAACACGATCTTGTAATCAACTACTCTGTATCAGAAAAGGTTGCCCAGAGACTGTTTGAACAGGATCCTTCAATAAAGGAAGCCGTTGACGGTTTTGTCGCTCAGGGTTACGTTACCTTAAAGGACGGTGTATATTCCACCACCGTAACCAGCAAGGATTCATTTGAAATCTACGCAAACGGCAAGCTTGTTCAGATGTTCTAAAAGACATCGGCTTTCATTCTGAATGGCTGTATAAGCAAAAAGGAAACCGACGGCGTGCCGTCGGTTTTTTTGTGTCTCTGCGGTAATTCCGCTTATGGTATTATCTTTACGGATATTTTCAGAATACGGATGTTAATCTTTTACGAAGCATTCCTTGCTCATTCCGCATTGCGGACATACCCAGTCATCAGGCAGTTCCTCAAAAGGAATATCGCCGTCATAGTGATAACCGCAGACTCCGCAGGTATAGGTCTCCTTTTCAGCCGGTGACGCCTTAGAGGAAGCAGAGCTGCTTGTGGATGCCGCAACGTTGTTCTGGTAGTATCTGTATGTCATCGGTTCTTCAGCTGAAACTCCGTCCATGGTATCCACAACCTCACAGCTCCATAGCATGTGGGTGGAAAGTTCCAGTTCATGGAATACTCTTACCTTGAAGGCTCCGAGAGAGTTTTTGATGACGGGAATGCCGTCAAGCAGTTCATGTTCGGTATTTTCCCACTTGTTTGCGGTTGCGGCACTCTGGTAGCCGAAGTTTGCAATGAGTTCAGGAGAGGCATTTTCCGGAAGGATTGAAACGGTGAATTCCCTGGCATTTCTGATACATTGGGTGGTATATGACTTCTTGTTGGTACATACTTCGATGCCGAGAGGTGTTACAGTGGCCTGCAACAGGGCGTCAACAATGCATCCACACTGTCTGCCGTTCTCATCGATTACGCCTATTACGTAAACACCGTGACTTATGTTCTTTAAGATATTCCCGTTCATTATTTCCTACTCCATATAAATATATTATTCTGATTCTGTTTATATTATTCGATTTTTCTCTGTCTGTCAGATCAGCCTGTCTACCACTCAGATTTCAACATGTCGGCTACACTCCTTGTCTTATTCTGAAGAAACAGCATGACTTGCGGGGATTGATACTGTAGTAGATAACCACAAGCCCGATTTCCGCAAGCAGTATCAGCAGAATTGAGAACAGTGATTCGTATATGTTGCTGAAGGCCTGAGCCAGCGTACCGATAAGAGGCAGCATGAGAAGCATGATAATGGATATCACCATTCGTTGGAACAGTCTCTTGCTCCTGTTTGGTGAATGCGTTCTAATCATTTCAGGCGGAATGCGTATCCTGTCCGGTTCGACTATTATGGTTTTTTCCTGTCGGGTGGATTCAGCTTCATTCCGGGACTGAGTGTCGTCTGTTTTTGGGGTCATGATTCTCTTACGTTCACGGTTTTCCTGTTCCTTAATCCTGTCACGGTCAACCTTTTCACCGCGGGCTGGAACGCCCTCGATGATAAAGCTGATATTATTGTTAAATTTGGGAACGTGAGCCTTGACCTTGATGTCGGTGAGTGCGGTACATCCGGCTTTTACCGCTGTTTCAATCATAAGATCCAGAGCATGTTCCTTGTTGGGACTTTCTCCGACGAGAACATAACTTTTGGAGACTTCGGTAACCTTGAGTTTTCGTGTATCCGTGAAACTGCTTAAATAAAAACCGTTGCGCTCGTTCGGTATCTGATACTTTACGATGTCGGAGACTGCCGCAAATTTGCGGAAAAAGCTTCGGCGTCTGTTTTCGGTGTCTGTAAGGGGTGTGAATTCCACGTCATCGGAAATGGACAGCTTCAGCCTTGGGTCACAATCCTCTGCTGAAAAGTAATAACGGTTGTCATCATAGCTGATGATTATGCCGTATTTCTGCTGTTTTGGAATCCTTACAATAATACCGAGCATATGATACCTTCGGGTGAAAAAATATTTAGGCGGTCAGCCACTTTATCTATGATAAGTGAAAAGGACTCAAAACATAAAGACCATTGCCTAAAATTTGTTTTTTGTTGTGATCTGTAAGTTAGATGCACTGTTTTGGTTATTTCTGTCGGTAGCGTGGTTCGGATTACGAACGGAAGATAGTCTGTTATGGCAGAACGTACTTTAATTTTTGCCCCGACGGAATTATCATTGCAGAAATCATTGGAATGCATGATGACACATCGGAGGATAATCATGGCAAGAAGGTTTTTCATAACTGGAACGGATACGGATGCAGGTAAGACTTTCTGTGCGTGCGTGCTTATGCGCAGACTTAAGGAGGCAGGACTTAAAGTGAGACCGTACAAGCCTGTTGTTGCGGGGTTTGAGAACGGCCGAAATGCCGATCTGGAAAGTCACATAAGGGCATCAGGACTAGATTTAAGGCCTGAGGACATCACGACATTTGCCTATCAGGAGGCCATTGCTCCACACATTGCCGCCGTTCATGAGAATAATCCCATTGATTTCGGGAGTCTGGACAGGGATCTGGCTAAGGCGGAAGCTTCAGGTGCCGATGTGGTAATCACCGAGGGGGCCGGAGGCTGGTATCTTCCTGTCAGTGACACAGTACTTCTGCCTGAGTGGCCGGCACTTAAGGGGATGGAGATAATAATCGTTGTCGGCATGAAGCTTGGCTGCCTTAATCATGCCATGATGACTGCTACTCTTCTTAAGAAGGAGGGATTCAATCCTGTCGGCTTTATCGCAAATACGACCACGCCGCAGAAGATGCCTTTTTATGAGGAGAACCTTAATACTCTTAAAAGAATAATGCCGTGTCCGTTCATCGGTGAGGTCAGTTATCGGGAGGACGGAGATTTCATGAAGGCTCATGACACTCTCGATCTGTCGGCACTTGGCTTCTGCAAATAATGTAATGAACACGCAATAATTTACGTTATAAATTGGTTATAATGCGAAACTGTAGATTTTATCCCTTACCGGTTTAAGATATTCTGTCTGTTCATTTATAACTGAACCAGTCAGAATTAAACCGTAAGGAATTGTTATATTTTTCAGATATTGAAATTATTATCCCGGAGGATAGATGGTAATCAGATTGTTTTTCTATTTTCTGACAGTTATTGCCGTTCTCATAGTCGGAACCGTTGCCCTTAACATAATCTGTTCGGCTCTCGGTTATCCGTTGAGTTCGGAGGATCTTGTCATGTGCGTCGGCACCATGTCGGTAATGGGCATCGGCGGTTCACTCATAAGCCTGTTCATGTCCAAGAGTTTCGTAATGAATCAGATGCATGTTCAGCTCATAAACAATCCTTCAAACGACGGTGAACAGTGGCTTGTCGACACTATCAGAAACATAGCCGACAAAAAGGGACTCAAGATGCCTGACGTGGGCATCTATGATGCAAATGAAATGAATGCCTTTGCCACCGGTTGGAACAGGAACTCAGCTCTTGTTGCCGTATCCACCGGTCTTCTCCGTTCTATGAACAAAAAGCAGATTGAAGCGGTTTTGGGGCATGAGCTTTCACACGTGGATAACGGAGATATGGTAACTTTTACTCTGGTGCAGGGGGTGGTTAATACCTTCGTTCTGGTGCTTTCTAGTATTCTGGCATCTGTTCTTACAGCCGTAATGGCCGGCAAGGATGGAAACAGAAGTCGTGTAAGCACGTCAATGGCAAGCAACACAATGTTTTACGTGATGCAGACTCTGTTCGGTTTTCTAGGCACTGCCGTTGTGATGTGGTTTTCCAGATACAGAGAGTACAGGGCTGATGCCGGCTCAGCTGACGTGCTTGGTAAGGAAAGCATGATTTCCGCATTGGAAGCACTAAAGGGTGACAGTTCACCTGTAACCAAAAAGAGTCGCGTGGTTAAGGCTCTCTGCATTAACGCTCGTGATTTTGGGGAACTTTTCATGTCTCATCCTCCTCTTGAAAAGCGCATTGCCGCTCTTCAGGCAAGAGCCAAGTAATAGTAACGCTTTATAAGGCATTTTGAGGCCCCGGTTCGTATGATGCGGACCGGGGCTTTCTGTATGCTGAACGATAATGAGAGAGCTGACATCAGGTTTGTAGAGCGTTTCGAATTGCATATACGCTAGTCACCGTTAACGTATGTTTATTGCGGTTATTTACGATATGGCTGTTTTACGGTGTTCTGAATACTATGAACCTGCCATTATTTAAAATACGATTTTCTGTAGGATATTAATTCATGAAGTGTTAAATGTCTATTATTTGTACATAAGGAATAAAAATTATAGTATTAGTATTGTAAATATAAAAAATAGATGTAATATATAAAAAGCGAAGGAAATGAGATTTCCTTCCCTGTATTGAAAATTAGTTTGAAGACTGAAATCCATATAAAAGTTCGAAGAAGTTGTAATTTAGTTGGAAGGATAATGAACATGCAGATAAATCATGGCGCACTGCCGCTAATCATGGGCAATTACGCAAGTAATTTTGGTATCAATCTTTACATGTACGGTGCCGCCGCGTACACCGACGGCAAAAACATTACGATACCGCGACTCAATTTCAACAATCCGGAGGAAATGGATCTGGCATTCGGCTATGTGGCACACGAATGCGGTCACGTAAGATACAGTGATTTTGATGTCTTCGGTAAATCTTATGACAAGGCAGGGATTCTTCCGAGAATTTTCAACGCCCTGGAAGATACGCGCATAGAGAATCTGCAGATTGCCAACTGGCCCGGGTTAAGAAAAACCTTTAATAACATAGTAGGAAAGTTGGATGAATCCGTATGCCGTTATCTTAAGAACTGCAAAAACAGGGCAAGTCTCATAACAGCGTTTCTTGACTGTTCAAACAGAGTCCGCTGTCTGAATCAGAATTCCGGTAACAGCCTCAAGGCTGCGAGAACCAGACTTAAGAAGATAATACCGGAGACCGTGATTGATGCAATTGAGGAAAAGGCCGCAGGATCGGTAAACTGCCGTGATTCTGCAGAGGTTCTTGAACTTAGTCGTGAAATACTTAATATATTCATGAATTGCTTTGAGCTCGCCAATGACGAATACATGCGTCAGAAGGAGGCAGATAAGGAGTCTTCCGAAAAAGCTGGTAATACAGGCATGTTTTCTGAGTCGTCATGGACCGGAGGAAGAATCTCTGATTCGATAGAATGCTCTGAACCTTTAAAAACTCAAGGGAAGACCGGTGCACCGTTTCAGACTGATCTCTTTGACTCAGTATTTAACGGCAGTGAGGGTAGCTCTGGCGCAAATGGAGGCGAAGCAATCACCTCAACGGAGCCTAAATCTCACGTTGAACAGAGTCTCGGTGAATACGGAGAATTTCTTTCAGAGTTCGGAACCGGTGATGAGGATGGTAACGGATCCAGAAGAAGACAAAAAATGATCCGTGAGTTTGAAAAGATTATCGGCAGAATGAAGGAACCGTTCAGTTTTTCTGAAAACTCTCAGTGTGACCGCAGACATCCGGATCTTGCCACCATTATTGAAAACTGTTCAGCTAAGTCTAAAGGAGCAGTGGATATAGGTTCTCTTGTTTCCAGAAACTCAGCACCGGCCAAGGATTTGTCACTTTACAGGAAAGTTCTTAATGACAATACACTCCGTGCGGATATTAGCCATCTTGTTAAGGGCTATGAGGAGTGGAATTACGGCGCAGCCTCATCAGGAAGATGTCTTGACGTGAGACGCTATCAATATACATACGGGGGAAAGCTCAGTGATGATGTGTTCAAAAAGAAGAGTCCGCGCCGCGCTTTAAATACCACAGTGCATCTTCTTGTGGATATTTCCGGTTCAATGAGCAGACCATGCAGACCTGACAGCAAGGTTACCAGGTCTCAGGTGGCAAATCATCTGGCGTTGTCGCTTGCCATGTCACTTGAGAATGTCAGAAATGTTGATAACCGTGTTATCTATTTTCCCGGAAACTGCTGTGAATATGAGGAGGTCTATCGCAGCGGGCAGTCACTTGTTGAGAGGGCTACATATTTTGATTTAATGCCGAGAGGATGTACTCCTCTTGCTCAGGCTCTTCTTTATTCAATGAGCAACATGCCGAGCGTCGATAAATACCACCGCAATATCATTATAGTTATCACCGACGGAGAGCCGGATAATTACGACTTTGCAACGGAGATGCTTAATAAGGCAAAAGGCAACAACATTGAAGTATATGCACTTAGGGTTGCACCTAACGGTGACAGGTTAAGGACACTGTTTGAGGAGAGTGTTGATATCGGTAATGCCTCAGAACTTCCGGCGGCACTGACTGAACTTCTTGCACATAAGGTATTCAGCTACTGTTAGTAAATTAGGAAGCAGGTCGGGAGAGTTCTCCTGACCTGTCTTTTTTTTGTCTCTGTAAAAAATTATTCAGTGCATGGAATGCGGTGATTCTGAACGATATCTTTAGTCTTATGGCAATAACTTATTCGTAGCTGGCAAAGTTATGCATACGCGAAGATTCACTCAGAACAGTATTGTATTATGATGCAAGGGCCGTGATGTAAAACGGAACGAAAAATTGAGAAAAGCTTCGTCAGAGACTTTTATCTTTAAGAGACGTAATTTGAGTAAATATGAATAAGATGTAAGAGGTGTGTATATCATACATGAGAAATGCAATAAACTTTCATCAGATGATATTTCTTAAGCAAGAGATAAGTTAAATAGAGTAGGGTGGGGAAAGTTGCCGCTATTGAATGTCTTATGGCAGGAATTTCAGATAATAAAAAAGGGAGTTTTAAAAACTCCCTTTTTCACGATAACTTAGTTACAAACTAAAGTTAAAATTAACCGTTAACCTTCTTCATGTGAGCGATTAATTCGAGAACCTTGTTTGAGTAACCGATTTCGTTGTCGTACCAAGATACAACCTTAACGAAAGTATCAGTTAAAGCGATACCAGCCTTAGCGTCGAAAATAGAGGTACGGGTGTCGCCTAAGAAGTCTGAAGATACAACAGCTTCATCAGTGAAACCTAAAACGCCCTTTAATTCGCCTTCAGAAGCAGCCTTCATAGCAGCAACGATTTCGTCGTACTTAGCTGGCTTAGCGAGGTTAACAGTTAAGTCAACTACAGAAACGTCAAGGGTAGGAACACGCATTGACATACCGGTTAACTTACCGTTGAGTTCAGGGATAACCTTACCTACAGCCTTAGCAGCACCGGTAGATGAAGGGATGATGTTACCAGCAGCAGCACGACCGCCTCTCCAGTCCTTTAATGATGGACCGTCAACAGTCTTCTGAGTAGCAGTGGTAGAGTGAACGGTGGTCATTAAACCATCCTTGATGCCCCACTTGTCGTTTAAAACCTTAGCGATAGGAGCTAAACAGTTAGTAGTACATGAAGCGTTAGATACGAACTGAGTACCCTTTACGTACTTGTCGAAGTTTACGCCACATACGAACATTGGGGTGTCGTCCTTTGAAGGAGCAGACATAACAACGTACTTAGCACCAGCGTTGATGTGAGCCTGAGCCTTTTCCTTAGTTAAGAAGATACCAGTTGATTCAACAACGTATTCAGCACCAACTTCGTCCCACTTTAAGTTGTTAGGGTCCTTTTCAGCAGTAACGCGAACCTTCTTACCGTTAACGATAAGGAGATTGTTTTCTACGTCAGCTTCGATAGTACCATTGAAAGCACCGTGCATAGTGTCGTACTTTAACATGTAAGCTAAGTAGTCAACTGGGCAAAGATCGTTGATTGCAACAATTTCGATGTCATCACGAGTCTGAGCAGCGCGGAAAACGAAACGACCGATACGGCCAAAACCGTTAATACCAACTTTGATAGTCATATTATTTAATACCTAAAATGTGTTTAATGAAATAATCCTGACAATGTATACGGTGAAAGCACGTAAACATTATCAAAGACTGAAAAAAAGCTTACCGCTTAAGTTGTCAGTATTATAGATTAATTCTGAATTTTAGACAACTTTTTTCATACTTTTGCTATGTATGTGAGTGTTGTCTAAAAAATAAAATGGTAATACTGCAGATACCATACTAATTATCATTAATAGTTGATGAGCAAATCGGATTAAAACATAGTGTTTTACGGTAAAACAGACACTGAACGTGATGTAATAATAAATAACATCAATCAAAATATGTACAGATTCCCGGATACAAGGCATTTTATGTAAATAATTCTCAAATCTTCATATGGGGAAATGACAGTAGGACAATGACAGGATTTGTAATTAGGTGCTGAAAGGAAAAAGCATGCGGTATTAGATTGGTGAGTAGAGTCATTGTACTGTGCTGTTAAGATTGAATATTCATACTGATGAAGACCATAAATAAAGTTTTATGGTACATCCGTCTATGACTATACCTGATTTTATGTCCGGGCAGTATAACTGACTATGTCGTAACAGTCTGGGCCAATACAGGAGTTGGAGGAATATATGGTTTAGACTCCGTTCATTGAACAATGATGATAACGTGGTTTTAATCTTCATTGTTGCATCTCCATTCCAATATTAATGAGGGATTAAATGTGTTTATTAGTGAATAACTTAAGTTTGCAGAAGGATACTGTTGATTCTTGATTGTTTAACTAATGGTGAATCTGTTGAAGGCTGGGGTAACAGTTTACATTTTATGGACAGTAAAAGCAGGTAATGGATATTAAATAATTGATGTATTTTTATATTGTTAAGGATTTGTAAATTGATAAAAATTAATGTGTAACGCTATTTTTTATACTTGTACGCAGATTATGGATGCGTATAAATTTTGGTAAAATTACGTAAAAAGACGCTAATAATGTGATAATACTCAAAAGTTTCAAAATAAAATTCTGCTTGTGTCTGAATTTTGTAAAAAATTAAATTTCCTGAATTTTGAATGAGTTTGGTATTTTGAAAACTATATAAAACAAGGTTATTTTAATGTTTTATTTCTAAATCATTATTAAAAAGTTTTTTATGTAATTGATTGTTAATTATTCAAATTTATTGAATTACAAAGAATAATATGTATATTGATAATAAATATATAGTATATAATTATGTAATTTTTTGAAAATTTGAAAGTAAATATCAAAATTTAACTAACAATTTTTTTCTTTTCTGATAAAATATTGACATTAACAAATGATAACCTATTTAAGTTGGGAACATTATATGGCTAATCTAATTGAACAAATTGCTTATGCTCGCGGTATCGCTGGTGAATACATCGATGCTAGTGGTCAGAAAGTAATCATCTCTGATGAATGCAAACTTCAGTGTCTTAAGGCATTGGGTTACAATGTCGATGATCAGGAAGCTCTTGCTGAACAGTACAATCAGGAACAGGACGCTTTATTCGTAAGCGGTACCGAACCTGTATTTGTTACTACCGAAAACAAGGCAATTGAAATCACCGTAAGACTTACGGATAATGAATCAAATAACGAGATCGAGTATTACGTAGTTCAGGAAGATGGCACCAAGTGTCAGGGTAAGTTCTACATTGACAAGAATACCCGTGCTTATTCACGTGTCGTTAAGGGTGTTGAATACATCGAATACAGAACTAACTTAATCGTTGCATTACCGTTAGGTTATCATGATATCACCTTCAAGACCTGTGAAAGAACCTTTGAGCCAATGCGCTTAATCATTTGTCCTCGTGCCTGCTACAAGCCTGAAGAAATTTTAAACGGCAATAAAGTATGGGGTCCAAGCGTGCAGCTCTACGCTCTCAGATCTGAAAAGAACTGGGGTATCGGTGATTTCGGTGATCTTAAGGATCTTATTATCAATCTTGCTGAAAATGGTGCAGGTTTCGTCGGCGTAAATCCTATTCATGCAGCTTACCCTTCAAACCCTGAATCAGCAAGTCCGTACAGTCCTTCATCACGCAGATGGCTGAACGTAATTTACATCAATCCTGAAAATACCTTCGAATTCAAGAACAACGAAGATGCCCAGAAGCTTGTTCGCTCTTCTGACTTCCAGAAGAAGCTGAATGCTCTGCGCAGTGTTGACTATGTAGATTACACCAATGTAATGAAGCTTAAGCTTGAAGTTCTCCGTAAGCTTTTTGACGAACAGAAGGCTCTGTTCGATAACCGTACCATCAGAGGTAAGGCTTACGCCAAGTTCAAGGAAAACGGCGGTGAATCTCTCAAGGCTATGGCTTTATACGATGCCATCATGGCTCACTTCTATTCAAACGGCGAAAATGCCTGGGGTTGGCCGGTATGGAGAGACGGTTTCAGAAAGTACAGTGACCCAATCGCCAAGGAATGGGCTAACTTACATGAAATCGACGTTGAATTCTACATGTACCTCCAGTTCCTCGCTGACGAACAGCTTGAAGCTGCTCATCAGGCTGCAAAGGACAGCAAGATGGCTGTAGGTATCTATCGTGACCTCGCAGTAGGCGTATCAGAAGGTTCAGAAGAAATCTGGGCTAACGGCAGTCTCTACTGTGTTAAGGCTTCCGTAGGTGCTCCGCCAGATCCGTTAGGACCTTTAGGACAGAACTGGGGCTTACCTCCAATGGATCCTAAGAAGCTGGTAGAAAACCGTTATCAGCCAATCATTGATCTCTTCAGATCAAACATGCAGCACTGCGGTTCATTACGTATTGACCACGCAATGTCATTACTCCGTCTGTGGTGGGTTCCACCTGCAGCTTCAGCTAAGCAGGGTGTATATGTTTACTACCGTGTACATGATCTTGTAGGTATTCTTGCGCTTGAATCACAGCGTAACAAGTGTCTCATCATTGGTGAAGACTTAGGTACCGTTCCATACGAAATGAAGGCAATTCTCCGTGATGCCGGTATTCATTCATACAAGATTTTCTTCTGGGAAAAGAGTGAAACCGACGGTGGCTTCATTTCTCCTAAGGATTACGTTGAACAGGCTATGAGTGCACTGTCTACCCATGACATGCCTACCATTGAAGGCTGGTGGAGTCACAGTGACCTTACTCTCGGCAGAGAACTTGGTTTATATGACGATGCAGCAGTACAGTCAATCGGTAATGCACGTACTGAAGACCAGCAACGCATTCTTGACAGCTTACACTGGCACGGCGTAATCTCTGACAAGGTTTCAAGAGATGCTCACAACTGCCCAATGAGCAAGGAACTTCGTGACGGCATGCAGATTCACATGTGTCTCGGCAACTGTGCCTTATTCAGTACTCAGATTGAAGACTGGTTAGGTATGGACAAGCCTGTAAATGTTCCTGGTACTTCTACCGAATATCCTAACTGGAGACGTAAGATTGCCAAGAACTTAAGCGAAGTATTCAACAATCGCGAGATCAAGTCTCTCCTGAAGAAGATGACTGAGGCAAGACTCAAGGCCAGCAACAGAATGTAATTTCTGGAACTGACTTAAGTTTTAACGAAAACGGGAGTGTGTATGCACTCCCGTTTTTATGTCTGTCTTTGTTATCGGTATTCTTATTACATCCGTCATCATTTTTTCTCTCGAACCTTACGGTTAAAGTGCTTAATTTTTATCTAAATCGTTTTCATTTATTTTTACTGAAATAAAAGTTGTAAATTAAATGATCTATCCGACAATATTGCACAATTTACAGCATGTTTTAATCCAAAAAATGCAATAATCATAGACAGTTTATTAATATTGCAGGCACGGGCATCCTTTCCGTTTTATGCGAAAAACTTAAGTGTTGGATGCTTCAGAACGTACGGCAGGCATCTCCGATGTCTAATATCAGTTCTTAGGAACAAAAACGGGCCGAACGTTTTAGTTAAGTCGTGTGTACTCTACAGGTCTGCAGTTAAGACGCAATTAGAATCTGATTTATAAAACAATAAAGCAGTTACTGCTATAAAAACTAAGGAACACTAATGCTTATTGATGATTTGAATAATGCCAGTTTGGCAAGACCTTTTGAGACTTTTGGTTTGCAAAAGAATCCTGAAGGTCAGGGCGGTTACATTCTCCGTACCTGGTTGCCTGGTGCAATCAGTGTTGACGTGAAGTCAATCGACGGCAAGAAGAAACTCGGTTCCATGGCAAAGGTTGAAGAGGAAGGTCTTTTTGAGCTTAACTTCCCTAAGGCCGACAAGGAATTCAACTACCTGTTTGACGTTGAATACCAAGATTCAAAGATTCAGGTAATCGATCCGTACCAGTTCCGTAACGAAGCTTACGAAGGTCTGTCTACCATGCGTAATGATGCCGCAAACCTGTATCGTACCATGGGGGCCCAGCTGGTGGAGATTGAAGTTGAAGGCGTTAAGATTAAGGGTGTTCGTTTTGCAGTTTATGCTCCGTCAGCAAGTAACGTAAGCGTAATCGGTGACTTTAACTTCTGGGACGGTCGCCGCCATCCTATGCAGAGAAGCTTAATGGGTGAATGGGTTCTGTTCGTTCCTGGTCTCGGCGAAGGTGAACGCTATAAGTACGAACTTAAGGACCCGTTCGGCAATCGTTTACCGCACAAGTCTGACCCTGTAGGCTTCTATGCCGAACAGTATCCTTCATTCGCTTCAGTTGTATACGATCAGAAACGTTACAAGTGGAACGATGCCGCTTGGATTGAAAGTCAGAAGAATGACAAGCTCAAGCAGGCAATCAGTATCTACGAGCTTCATTTTGCTTCATGGCGCCGTCACGAAAACGGTGACAGTCTGAGCTATCGTGAAATGGCTGAACAACTGATTCCTTACGTAAAGGAAATGGGGTACACCCATATCGAACTTCTTCCTATCATGGAACATCCGTTCTCCGGTTCCTGGGGTTATCAGCCGGTTGGTCTGTTCTCTCCAACCAGCAGATTCGGTACTGCCGATGACTTTAAGTACTTCATCGATCAGTGTCACCAGAACGGCATCGGTGTAATTCTCGACTGGGTACCTGCTCACTTCCCTTCAGATTCACACGGTCTCGCCCGTTTCGACGGTACTCCTTTATACGAATACGAAGACCCTCGTCGTGGTTGGCATCCTGACTGGAATTCATACATTTACGACTTTGGTCGTGACACCGTTCGTCAGTTCCTGGTTGCAAGTGCCCTTGTATGGCTCGACTACTACCATGTTGACGGTCTCCGTGTAGACGCCGTAGCTTCAATGCTTTACTGGGACTACTCACGTAAGGCCGGTGAATGGGTACCTAACGTTGACGGCGGTAACCACAACTACGAAGCCATCAGTCTCTTAAGATGGTTTAACGAAGAAGTTTACAAGAATTATCCTCAGTGCATGACCATTGCTGAAGAATCAACAGCTTTCGCTGGTGTTTCACGTCCTACCTACACCGGTGGTCTCGGCTTCGGCTTCAAGTGGAACATGGGTTGGATGCACGATACTCTTGAATACATGAAGAAGGATCCTATCTACCGTAAGTATCATCACAGTGAAATGACCTTCTCCATGATTTATGCCTATGATGAAAACTTCATTCTGTCTATTTCTCACGACGAAGTTGTACACGGCAAGCTTTCAATGCTGTACAAGATGCCTGGTGACGAATGGCAGCAGGCTGCAAACCTGAGAGCCTACATGGGCTACATGTATGCGCATCCTGGTAAGAAGCTTAACTTCATGGGTACGGAATTTGCACAGACTGCAGAATGGAACCATGACAGCCAGCTTCAGTGGTGGCTGCTCCAGTTCGATAAGCATAAGGGACAGAAGAAGCTTATTCAGGATCTGAACGCAATGTATAAGTCTGAACCTGCCCTGTACAATGCCGATTACGACAAGAGCGGTTTCATGTGGTTGGATCACAGCGATTACCAGAACAGTATTTTTGCCATGATGCGCAGAGATGCCAACGGTGAAAATCCTGTAATCGTGGTAAGTAACTTCACTCCTACAACCCACGAGCAGTATCGCCTCGGTGTTCCGACTGCAGGCAAGTACAAGGTTATCCTGAATACGGACAGCAAGTACTATTGGGGTAGTGATTATGATCTGGGCGGCATTGAATTTGAGGCCTCTGATGTTTCATGGCACGGCCAGTATCATTCTATCGTACTGAATCTTCCTCCTTTAGCTACTGTCTTTATTAAGCGTATAGGAGATTAAAATAAAATATGACTAATGAGCATTTCGTGCTCATGTCCGGAAAAGAGGCCCCATTAGGGGCCTCTGTCCGTGATGGGGGCTGTAATTTCAGTGTTTGGGCTCCAGAAGCCACCAAAGTGACTCTGATTCTTTACACTGAAGATGAAAAGGAAATCGTACGTTACGATTTACCGGAAAAGCATGACGGTTTATGGTTCGGCTTCGTTGCAAACGTAAAGCCGGGTCAGCTTTACGCATACAGCGTTGACGGCAGGAACGAGCCGAAGAACGGACTGTCATTTGATGCAACAAAGATTCTTATTGACCCGTATGCCAAAAAGATTAACAGACCGATTGACTGGAATTACGAACTCTACCTGAACGATTCGGGTAAGATGATAAGCAAGTCAGTTGTTGTTGACGACACATCATTTGACTGGCAGGGAGTAAAGAAGCCGGGATTAACCAAGTCCGGAACAATTCTTTATGAAACCCACGTAAAGGGCTTTACAAAGCTTCGTGCTGACATTCCGGAGGAATACCGCGGTACATTTCTCGGTCTGTGCCAGCCGTCCGTGATTAAGTATCTGAAGGAACTCGGCATAACTGCGGTACAGCTGATGCCGGTGTTTGCCAAGATGAGTGAATCACGTCTTATCGACATGGGACTGTCAAACTACTGGGGCTATAACCCGATGTGCTTCTTCGCTCCCGAACCGGGATACGCCAGAAGTGATGCCGTAAACGAGTTCAAGACAATGGTGAGGGAACTTCACCGTGCGGGCATCGGTGTTATCATGGATGTGGTGTACAACCATACTGCCGAAGGCGGTTATGGCGGTCCGAACATTTCCTTCAGGGGATTTGACAGCAGAAACTACTACGTATACGAATTCAATGAAGACAAGAGCGTAAACTATCTTGCCACCACCAACGTGACGGGATGCGGCAACAGCTTCAATTCCTCAAGCGAACCGGGACTGCACATTATTCTCGATTCAATGCGCTACTGGCTTACGGAGATGCAGGTGGACGGCTTCAGATTCGACCTGGCCGTAACCGTTGCCCGAGAAACCACTCCGTACGTGTTCAATTCATTCGAAACGCACGGTACCTTCTTTAAGGCGTGCCATGCCGATCCGATTATCAGCCAGGCCATACTTATCGGTGAACCTTGGGATGTCGGCGGCTTCGGTTACCGTGTCGGTCAGTTCCCTTCACAGTGGAGCGAACAGAATGACAGATACCGTGACACCGTAAGATCCTTCTGGCGCGGTGATCAGGGAAAGATGGGCGAATTGGCCACAAGGCTTCTTGGTTCAAGGGATCTTTATCCGAAGAACATTCGCTCGATAAACACATCTGTGAACTTCGTGAGCTATCATGACGGTTTTACTCTTGAGGATGTGGTTTCCTATAACGACAGACACAATGAGGCCAACGGTGAGCATAACCGTGACGGTTCCGGAAACAATGTTTCGTATAACTGGGGTGAGGAAGGTCCGACAAAGAATCCTACAATTCTCAGAAGACGTAATCAGGTTAAGCGTAACATGATGGCGACGCTGCTTCTGTCTCAGGGGATTCCTCATTTTGTGGCCGGTGATGAAATCGGCAGAACCCAGGGTGGAAACAACAACGCTTATTGTCAGGATAATGAAATAAGCTATGTTCACTGGGATCTGAATCAGGCTCAGCAGAATTTCCGCGATTTCGTCAGCCTGTTGACGCATATCCGCACAAGCTCTAAAGTGTTTACGGATCTTCAGCTTGACGGTGACAACTTCAGAATTCAGAAGGGCGTTAAGCATGACGTTGACTGGTATCATCCGAGCGGTCAGCCTCTTGAGGATTCAGACTGGGCTTCTCCTGTATCTCAGGCCTTCATGCTTGATATCGGTGAACACCGCGAGGGCGGGGAAAGATACATAATACTCTTTAACGCAAGTCGTTATGATATCTGCTTCCACCTGCCTGAGCCGGATGAAGATATGGCATGGAGTGCGGTTATGGATACTGCCGAGGAAAACGGCATTCCTGATCGCTACGGCGACAGAAAGGGACTGATTCCGGTATGTTGCTCACTCTGCATGAAGCTTCTGAAGCAGGTTGACAGGGAACTTGTTTCCGGGGCCTACAGGTCATCGGGCGCAGCCATTAATGCGAGTGAAGAAGAGCATCTTCACGTCCATGGCGTATCCGTAAGCCGCAGAATGATTGAAAGCGTGGCACAGACCGTTTCCAGTCATTACAGGGAACTCGGTAACGTCCTGCCAAAGGGAATTCTGTCTACTCTGACACGGGCAAACGTTAAAAAGTAATTCTGCCCTGAAACGCTTGTGATAATTGAGAGCGGGGACAGTGCAGGTCTCCGCTTTCACGTCAGGACAGGGGGGAACTCTGTTTATTGCGTCGTTTCCAAGACTTATAAGGCATCCCCGGATTATACCGTGGATGCCTTATATTTTTCTTCTGTTGAATTATGAATTTTGAAGACTTTGTTTTTACAAGTTTTTTGGTCTTAAGTTTTATTTTTTTCCCGAGTTTGATACTAAACCATCACAGACCTCTTGAAAAAAGAGGTTTTTCTTTAAATAATTATGTTGTGTATACGTAATGTATATGGTATAATATTCTTGAGGTTGTCTTTTGATATTAAGGAGTCCAAAAATGTTTGTTCGCAGGATTAAAAGAGCAAATGGACAGGTAAGCATTGTTCTGGTTGAAGGCTATCGTGAAAACGGCAAAGTTAAGCAGAGAACAGTTGAATATCTTGGGACAGAATCAGAACTGACAAAGAACGATCCAGATGCGGTTAACAAACTTATTGAAAAATATAGAAATGAGCAGAATAAAAAAGAAGCTTTCATTAAGTTAACCATCAATCTTGCTGAGAAGATTTCTGACAGGAATACGTTAAGAAACTACGGCTACTTTTATCTTGATAAGATGTATCAGGAACTTGGACTGGATAAAGTCTGTGAAGAAATCCAATCACAGACGGATATTGAGTACAGTATTGATGACTGTCTCAAATTCCTTTGTTTTATGCGGGTGTTGAAACCAAATTCAAAGAAAGCATCCTTGGAAAAAGGTTTCGATTTTTTCATGGAAGATTATGAAATCAAAATAGAACACCTGTACAAATCACTGACGTTGTTTCATGAATACAAGAATGAAATCGTTGAACGGATGCACAATCAATTGTGTGAGAAGTACAATCGCAATACTGAAATTATTTACTATGATGTAACAAACTATTTTTTTGAAATTGATGAAGCCGATGATTTTCGTAAGAAGGGATGCAGTAAAGAACATCGTCCAAATCCAATTGTTCAGATGGGGTTATTCATTGATAATCAGGGATTACCCGTTGATTTCTACCTGTATGACGGCAATACGGCAGATTGCAGTACATTAAAACCGTCTTTCGATGATGTAAAGCATCGGTACGCTTCAGAGAAAGTAATTATTACCGCAGATAAGGGGTTAAACAGCGGAGCAAATCTTGGATATATCCTCAGCAGCAACAACGGTTATATTGTCAGTCAGAAGATACGCGGTGCAAGTAAACAGCTCAAGTCTCAAGTACTGTCAGATGAAGGATGGCATTTCAATTCTCAGCATGATTTCAAATTCAAGGAATTTATAAGAGAAATAACAGTCCCGTATCCTGACGGAACGAAGCATCTTCATCGCCAAAAAGTTGTATGCATCTGGTCAGAGAAATATCAGGTAAAGGAGAAAAACACCCGTGATAATCTTCTTGATAAAATAGCTGTTCTTGCAGCCAATCCGACTAAATTCAAACAAAGCTGCCACACCGGAATGAAAAAATACATTGATGAGTTTTCAGTAGATAAGATTACGGGACTGAAAAGTAAAACGGTAACCACGCAAACAGAGCTTAATCAGGAAAAAATATCAGAAGATGAAGCTTTAGATGGATATTATCTCATAGTCACATCGGAGACCCAATTGTCCCTTTCTGAAGTTATTTCCAAATACCGAGGGTTATGGCGTATAGAAGAATCTTTCAGAATTACAAAAACAGACCTGAAAGGCAGACCTGTTTTTGTACGTACAAGGGAACATATAGAAGCTCATTTCCTTACCTGTTTCATTTCTCTCACCATGCTCAGAATGCTTGAGCTCAGATTGAAACATCAATACTCCGGCAGGAAAATAATTGACGGATTAAATTCTGCCATGGCAACAGAATTGTCCAAGGACATATATTCATTGAACAGAAGAGAGTCTGTTGTGGATGAGCTGGATAAAATCCTTGGCATCAATTTTGATTCCAGATATGTGAGGATTGAAGATTTAAAACGATATCATTCAAAAATACTAAAATCGATGTACACAACACCTTAAAAGCTCGTTTTTGGCTTAAATACAGGGGGTGTCACCGATTAAGTATCAAACTCGGGTAAAAAAGTTCTGGTCGCAGACAAGGGATATGGTTCAGTCAAAAATATACATAAGCTCTATCAGGACAATCAAAGCTTTATCCTCAACATGAAGCTCAA
>CACWVT010000021.1 GCA_902764345.1 uncultured Ruminobacter sp. | reverse complement strand
TGGCTGACTTAAATAAGAATCAGCTGGCAAATCTGGCGATGAAGGCTTAATTTGGTAAAAAATTTATTTTATAGGTTTTTATAGATCCAAAATAGCGGAGGTTATTCCTACCTTGCGGTAAAGGACGGTGTGGAGTATGTTCTTAAACAGATCCATCACGAACCATGCTCATACTATCAGTTCGGTGACAAGATTCAGTCGGAAATTAATGATTATCGCAGACTGTCTGATATTGGCATCAGAATACCGAAGATGATTGAGGTTGACGTTCAGAATGAAAGAGTCCTTAAGGAATACATAGAAGGCGATACTATCTATGATCTGGTATGCAGGGATGAAATGAAGGACGACTATGTGAGTCAGGTAAAGGACATGTGCCGTCTTCTTTATCCTTCAAATACAAATATTGATTACTTCCCTACAAATTTCGTGGTGCGTGACGGGCTCATTTATTACATCGATTTTGAATGCAATAATTACATGGATGAATGGAATTTTGAGAACTGGGGCATTAAGTACTGGTCAAAGACTCCTGAATTCATGGAATACTGGAACTCCCACAGGTAAGTGCGTTTTCTGAAGGTTCAGCCCGGACGGGCTGAACACGGGACCTGAAAAAGATCAGGTGCCTTACGTCATGACTTCCGGCTGATCCGTTAACTGCGGAAACGTACCGGAAGTTTTTTTTACGTCACCGGAGTCCGGTTTATTTCCTCAATGTGACCATGTATAACGGATACGTGAGTCTTCCGTGTGCTATACTGTTACGGTTGACGTAACGGAGATGTGGTTTCTTCCGAATTCCCCGGATTCGTGAGTTGACGGATACGGCGGATTAGCCGCATGAGAATTTTACATGCTGACGGCGGTTTAGTTTAAGGGTTAACGTTATGGCTGATGCAAAGAATCAACTTATAGATCAGATATTCGAAATGGTATCGGACACGCTTGTCGGCAAGCAGATTGATAAAGATAAGCTTAAGACCGTTACTGAGGAAATTGAAAGGGTAACGGGATCAAAGCTTAATTCATACGAAGACATTCAGAAGATGTATGCCGACAATGCCATGAAGGAGCTTAGGGAATTACAGGATGCTGAACGTAAGAAGCGTATTGAATATCTTACCCAGAACTGCGAAATCAGTCCGACATGGGAATTTGAAAACATGGATCTGTCCTTCAGTCCGGAGTACCGGGCCATTGTCGAGTACTGCAAGAAATGGTGTGAGACATTTGAAATTCAGGAAAAGGGATTTAAGGATCAGGAGAGCGGAAACGTTTATACCGGCGGCTCGCTCATATGGATTTACGGTGATTACGGTATCGGCAAATCAATGCTCGCCGGCAGTATAGCCCACAGAATCATGCGTACTTATCTCGTTGACTTCATGTTCATGCAGTTTGATTCCATCAACAACAGACTCCAGTCCCTGAGCGGCTTTGATTCAAGTCAGGAGTATCAGGATTTCTGTCAGCAGCTGCAGACGAACAGACTTCTCGTAATAGATGAGGTTGCGGTTGGAGAAAGAAAGCTTACCGAGGTTCAGGGAATCAGACTGGGTGAGCTGCTGCGCTGGAGAAAAAACAACAAGCTCAATACGATAATGATATCAAATGCCTCACCGGAAAAGCTTTATGACCTGGTTGGTAAATTCTGTTACGAATCCATAAAGAATTATTCTCCGGTTATTCCTCTTAAAATGGTGGGTCCGAACAGACGCACGTCAAGCATCAACGGCTTTAATGACGCGTCAAGAAGCATGAGTCTGATTCCGAAAGGGCGTAAATAATCCGGCATCGCATTTGCGATTACTTTAAACATTCAATTGAAGAGGTTACTGATGGCTAAAAAGGCAAAGGGAGAAAGAACGGTTCTGGCATTCGATTTCGGTACCGTAAGCATAGGTGTCGCCGTAGGAACGGAGCTCACCGGTACGGCCAGCATGCTTCCGGCCCTTAAGGCCGTTGACGGAATTCCCAATGCCGATGAGCTTGACAGACTTTTTGCCGAATGGAATCCCGACATCATTGTGGTGGGACTTCCTCTTAACATGGACGGCACATATCAGGATGTAACGTACAAGGCTAAAAAGTTCGGCAACAGAACTGCGGCCAAATATAATCTTCAGGTGATTTTCAAGGACGAGAGACTGTCAACCCGCACCGCAAGGGAGCATATTTTCGGAAATCACGGATACAGAGGCCTTACCAAGGGTAAGGTGGATTCCATGTCTGCAGTGGTGATTCTTGAAGGCTTTTTTGAGGAGTGCTTCGAATAACGGAGTTCGGATAATGATATCGGTTCGGATGATGTTTTACTCTTCAGTCAGACGGCTGAGAAAGTCATTCCGGTAAGTCTGACATCTTCAAAATAATTTATTTTGTGCTTATGATTAGCAAAATCTGAAAGTGATTTTCAGGTTTTGTGTAATTTTTCTTATCCGGGTAACCGTATATATTTAAGTAAAATGTTTGCTTTTTAAAAATGCGGTTTTTTTGCGGATCCCTGTAATTACGATACGGAATTGCAATCCCGATCAAAAAATTAAACAGCCTGTAACGAATTGTCGGTTTGGCGATTTTGTGAGGAATATAAATATTTTAAGCAGGTTTTTCAGCGTTTATCCTGAAAAACTGTGAAAAGGTTTTCATATCCAGAACAACACAATTGCTAAAAAAGTTTCATTAGGTCATCATATCCCTAAATCTAATCCGGAACAAAAGGAGTTCTATTATGAGTGATATTCCTGGTGAAGTTGTAACAGCTGAACTTGATTCAGTTGAGTCCGTTGAAAGAAACGATTCCGCATCCAAGGGCAAGGCCGGCAAGGAAAAGAAGAGCCGCTGGCGAGACATCGAGCGTATCACCCGCAAGCTGAGACTCCTCCGTGACCTTAGGGAAATCAATCCTGAGTTTGATCCATATTCATCAGACGAGTTCATGCAGTTCTGACGTCACGAAATCATCAGACGGATTTACTGGATTACTTAATACCTAAATTTCAAAAGACTCTAAAGTTGTGTTTAGAGTCTTTTTTTGTGCCGCATGCTGTATTAGAATGCGGTTCGTTTTTTATTAAGGTGTGGCGTGCCGGCGGTTTCGGTTGACGGAGTCTGTATAGGCAGCCGTATATATCAGGGGAAATCATGGATAAGTACATACTGGTTGCACAGAGACTTGAGGAAATTCGCAGTGAGCTCGAGAAGCTCGGGTTGTGGGATGTCGAGAGACCCGGGGAAGAGGCTTTTACCTCTGATATTCCGTTTAACATGAATACCATGGAATTTCATGAATGGCTCAGGTTTGTAATGATTGAAACCTTTAATACTGTTCTGGAGAACAGGGCTCCGCTCCCTCAGAATGTTAAGATATTTCCGTATGCTACCGAGGTGTACAGAAACAGAATCAGTGAATATAAAGGGCTTTTGAAGGCAATTTATAATTTAGACCTGGTTTTTGCACAGCGATAATGCACCATAAGTCACAAAACGGAATATTGCTGATGGTTTACCAAAAGATAAAACTTGTGTGAAATTTGTGCAGTATACATTTATGTGTATATGTATAAAATGTTGCTAAAAGATAATTAATTGACGTTTTACAGAGCAATATACTAAATTAATTGATGATTACAGAATATTATTGTGTTTTATTATTTTTTAAAAAGTTCAATTATGAAATAACAAATTAACATTTTGTGATCGGTGTCAATTCCATTTTATTTTTTTGAAAAGTATAATGTATGCAATCAACTTGCGGGTTAGGTGGTTTAGCCGTATGCGGGTTGAAGAATTAAGTTTAATAATGTTAAGAAGGATTTATTATGAAGATTAATTGGCTTCCTTTAGCAGCTGCAGTTGCTTTTGCTGCTGGTTCAGTATCTGCTTCAGCTGTTGATTTTAATGGTTACTTCCGTGCCGGTGCTCAGCTCAATGCCGTAGGCGGTGAAGTTTACTGTGTAGGTAACGGTAACGACGGTCACAAGGTTGGTCGTTTAGGCGATGAATGTGATACCTATGCTGAAATTGCTCTTGGTCAGAACGTATATGACAAGGCTGGCAGCAAGTTCTCAGTTCACACATTAGTTGCTTACGGTACTACTGAAGGTTACAGAGATCTTCAGGGTAATTCATGGCAGGGTTTAGGTTCTGATTACGAGTTGGGTGAGACACAAGATGGTATAGTAATTAAGACCAAAAATACTCCATGGAATTCACAGCGTCTTTCATTCCGTGAAGCTTATGCTAAGTACGATACCGATGCCGGTTACTCAATCTGGTCTGGTAAGAGATTCTACAGACGTAAGGATATTCACATCCTCGATTTATACTATCTGAATGACTCAGGTTACGGTGCTGGTATCGAAGGTATCGATGTTGGTAACGGTAACTTAAACTTCGCAGTTATCAAGTGGGCTAACGACGGTACTGCAGATTACAACCGTAACGTTTACAAGTTAGACGCTCGTTGGGACGGTATCAATCTCGGTGCATTTGGTGCTTTAGATACTTCCGTAATCTATGCATTACCAGCAATCTCTAAGCAGCAGAAGGACGCCGAAGCTGGTCCACGTGCCAACACCGCTAACTCAGGTGCTTTAATCACCTTAGACTTAGGTTCTAACTTCGGTTCTACCGTAAACGTATCTAACCACTTCATTGCTCAGTGGGGTTCTAACGGTTTCGCTTACGTAGGTGCTTTCAAGAACCACGCCGGTGACAACTACACTCCAGACGTTGATGCAAATGGTGTTCGTTTAATCGACTGGGGTACTTTAGATTGGGGGTCTGACTTCGACTTAGGCTATAGCTTCTTATGGGGTCATCTCAACAGCGGTAAGAATCACGGTGTTGAATACAGCATTGTATTACGTCCAGAATACAAGTGGACTGAATACACCCGTACCACTTTAGAATTAGGTTACTCAGAAATGAAGAAGACCGGTTGGGTTGCTGATGAAAAGTATGGTAATCCAGACCTCTACAAGGTTACCCTTGCTCAGCAGTTCACCCCAGGTAAGGGCTTCTGGTCTCGTCCAGCTATCCGCTTCTACGCTTCTTACATCAACGGTGACCAGTTCTCTGATGGTTGGAACGTTCAGTACAGAAACAAGAACCACGGCAGCCACAGCTACCAGTTCACTTTCGGTACTCAGGTTGAAGCTTGGTGGTAATAGTTTAGTAAACTGTTAGTTTATTAAGTTAATAAGAGAAAGAGGGGCTTAAAGCCCCTCTTTTTTATTCTGTCTGTGAATATCAGTCTTTTGCTTGTTATGCCAATTCTTGAACAGTTTAAGCAGTCAGTCTCAAGATAAATTTTTATTTATTCGTTGTCTTCTAATCTTTGTAAGTTGTTTTCAAATAAGTCAGATGAATTAATTCCAACTGAATCTCTGTTATAAGAATCATAAGCTGTCCGGTTTCGATGAACCTAAACCGATAAGTATTTACTATGTAGTTAGATTACGATTCAAGGATGCTTTGAGTCAGTGATGTCATAGATTAAAGAAAAATAATTTTACAAGGTAGATTAAAGACTGAATTCAGTATATATGAATCTGTAATCGTCATTAGTACGCAGTTTGAATTCGTTCTTTACATTAGTTTTGTTCCGCCTGTTTAATTATTCTGACACATTTGTTTCTAGAGTTTAGTTAATGGGCGAAATCTCAGTTTTGTTCAGTGAAAATGCTTAAATTATGCTTGCTGCTGACTCAGACCTGTGTCTGATATGTTTTTATATTACGTAAATAAAAAAGGCGGATAGAAAAAAAAACTAAATTCTCCGCCTTTGTTACGCTCAATTACTATGTGAATAAGTAACGAAAAAGTCTATTACCACCAAGCTTCAACCTGAGTACCGAAGGTGAACTGGTAGTTGTGGCCGTTCTGTGCTTCTCTGAACATTCTGCCGGCCTGCCAATTACCATCATATGCACCATAGAAGGCATTGCCATTTGCAACCTGATCGCCACTTAAGTATGAAACATAGAAGCGGATTGCAGGACGAGCCCAGCTTCATTTCTGAGTAACCTAATTCTAAAGTGGTACGGGTGTATTCAGTCCACTTGTATTCTGGACGTAATACAATGCTGTATTCCCAACCTGAACGGGTATAAACCCAAGCCTGACTAGTTTTGTGCTTCTTGCCACTGTCAAGATGAGACCAGAACAGAGAATAACCTAAATCGAAGTCTGAGCCCCAATCTAAAGTACCCCAGTCGATTACACGAACACCATTTGCATCAATGTCCGGAGTGTAGTTGTCGCCGGCATGGTTCTTGAAGGCGCCTACGTAAGCAAAGCCGTTATTACCCCACTGAGTAATAAAGTGGTTATTTACATTTACGGTAGAGCCGAAGTTAGAACCTAAGTCTAAGGTGATTAACGCGCCAGAATTAGCAACATTCATGCGATTGCTACTTTCAGCTGAAATTCTTTCACGCTGATGATCTGAAATAGCAGGTAATGCGTAAATTACAGATGCATCCAAAGCACCTAAAGCTCCGAGACCTATTCCATTCCAACGGGCATCAAGCTTATATACGTTACGGTTTAACAATTCCTTGTCATCGTCCCAGTCAGTGAGCGCCACTTCGTTTGAATGATTCCAGTTACCGCCGTTTGCCCACTTGATAACGGCAAAAGAAAGAGAACCATTGCCAACGTCAATGTTTTCAATACCGGCACCATAGCCTGAATTGTTCAGGTAGTAGAAATCCATAATGTGGATATCTTTACGCTGATAAAATCTCTTACCAGCCCAAATTGAATATCCGCCGTCTGTTGAGTAGCCAGCCCACAGTTCACGAACAGAAGTGCGCTGACCACCCCAAGGACCATCACCGCCAACACCCTGCCATGAATTACCCTGAGCATCTATAGGTCTAAGCTCAGTGTCATGATAAGAGAAGCTTTCGGTTGTACCATAAGCCAAAAGGGTGTGTACATCAAACTTACTACCAGCCTTGTCATACACATTCTGACTGAAAGCGAATTCTGCATAGGTATCGCACTCATCACCTAAACGACCAACCTTATGACCAGCATTACCGTTTCCAAGACAGTAAACTTCACCGCCTAAGGCATTGAGCTGAGCACCTGCACGGAAGTAACCGTGGAAATCAACAGCTGAAGCAGATACTGAACCAGCAGCAAAAGCAACTGCAGCTGCTAAAGGAAGCCAATTAATCTTCATAATAAATCCTTCTTATCATGAAAATTTATCTGTGGCATAAATTTGCTGTAGGCTTTGTATTTCAACGGATTTGGAAGATTTTTTCTTCAGAAAATAATAATCTTGATTGAGATTGAATCAAATGTCATGACTGTATGTTTTGGTTTAAATAATTATTTTCATATTCTCATCTGCCATTCTGATAAAAATAATTTTGCTGAGGTAAACTATTTGTGAAAATTATTGTCTTATGAGTTAAAATGTGTAAATTCTTATTGGAGGATGCATGTTATTTAAGTCTATTTTTTCAGTCGGGATTACCACAGCAGTATTACTGTCTGCAGTAGGATGTTCCGCTATTTCTGAAATGTTCGTGAAACCGGCACCTTCTTTTCTGTCAATTGATAAAGCCAATAAACAGATTGACGAAGCAAAGGTCTGCTGTGAAAACAATATATTTAATGGTCAGATAATCAACGTTACCAAAACATCTGAAGAAAGCTATAAGTTTGATCTTGAAAATGCTCAGGCCTTTAATTTCCCAACAGGTAAGAGCTTTTTTAAAATTTTTCAGCTTCCTGTTAACGTAAGCTATCTCTCAATAAATTTTGAATCCGAAATCATAAATACAACCTTCCAGCCGAAGGTGGATTTTTATAATGCAAGGAAGCAGATCGTAAGCACAATAAAGCCTAATGCGTTTAAGTACAGGGACAGTGCCTTTACCGATGGTGTTCTGGCAAGTAAGATAGTCATTAACAATGCAAGTGCCAAGCCAGGAAGAGAGCTTGCATACATGGTTATTTATACAACAGACAGCAATCGTGCCGAAACTACTTCAATGATGCATCCTGAAGTAAAGAGAGCCCTTGCCCAGAATGTGGTACCTCCTCATTTTGATGATATTAAGATCCCGCATGCTCCTATAGGAACCATTACCATCAGCTTTAAGTTCCGTCAGGAGGATACCAATGCCGTTGAGGATCTTATGAGCTATCTTGACGGACCGCTGATTGGAGATGGCGCGGCGGGAGAAAACAACCGTCATGAGGATGTTGTTCTGGCATCCGGTGAGGTTTATTCCGTGTCATCACAGCGTGAAGGAACCACTGCCGTTATTTCCACCGACAGTAAGGGCAACAGTCTGGTTAATTCAAATGACATAGCCGGAACAAATCTGGAAAATGTCGGAAGAACGGCTCAGGCGGCTCAGAGTTCAAATCAGCCTCAGATTCCTATGATGAAGGAAACTGAAGAAATGTATAACGGACTTATTAAGAAGGCTGTTCAGGCAGGGGATTATGAAAAAGCAATGTCTCTGGTTGGCGAGGCTCAGAGAGCAGGTTCCGATACGGCTCAGCAGACCTTTATTGAGGCCGTAAAGGCAAAGAAGTAATACTTCCCTGAAGAATGTGTAACCCCCGGTGCCGTAAAGCTGGTACCGGGGGTTTTTTTATTCGGCTGTTATATATTCGGTGATGATTGTTTTAAAAAACTTCTCTGTCGTCTATTTTCAAGGCGGTTAATGAATATTGTGTTTTGTCTGACGGCAATTCTGAGGAATATATGATGACAGAAGTTGCTTCAGGCATATCATTAATGCGCATGTATCACATTTTGCCAAACACATGACACCGCTATGTGTTATTTGTCGTGCAGATCTCTGAATTAATCCGTGGGATTGTCATAATAATTTCAGGTGCTTTTTGGTTTGAGAGCTGGCTATGGATAAATCAATGAAAATTCTCATTGTCGATGATTCATCAACAACGAGAAAAATTGAAAAGAAAATTCTCAATGAACTGGGCTTTGAAAACATATGCGAGGCTGATGACGGTTCTACTGCGCTTCCTCTTCTTGAGAACGGTGACATTGATTTTGTTATTACGGACTGGTACATGCAGAACATGCAGGGGTTTGATCTGCTGGTGGCCATCAGGAAGAATCCGAAGCTCTGCAAAATCCCGGTAATGATGGTAACTGCCAAGGTTGAGCAGGAAGAGCTTGTTGCTGCTGCAAAGGCCGGTTTGAACGGCTTTATCGTCAAGCCGTTTGCCGGAGATGTTCTTATGGCCAAAATGCAGAGAATTTTTGAGAGAATGGGGCAATAGTTTCTTATTGGTAAACTGTGACGGCGTAAAGGTGTAAGTATGGCTTTAGACGGGGTTGACCAGGAAATACTTGAGGACTTTCTGGTTGAAGCCGGAGAGATAATAGATAATTTAGCCACTCAGCTTGTTGATCTTGAGAAAACTCCGGAAGACAAAGATTTATTAAATTCCATTTTCAGAGGCTTTCATACGGTTAAGGGCGGTGCAGGTTTTTTGAATCTGACTGATCTTGTTAACGTATGCCACGGGGCAGAAAGCGTGTTTGATGCCCTGCGTAAGGATACATGTAAGATATCACCTGAACTGATGGATGTAGTGCTTCAGGCTTATGACTGCATCTGCGGCATGTTTACCCAGCTGAAGGAAGGTAATATGCCGACACCTCCCGATTCCGGATTAATTGACAGACTTCATACCATTGCCTCCGGAGAAGCCGTGCCTGCCTCACCAAAACCGGTCATTGAAGAAAGCAAACCGTCTGTTGAGCCGAAACCGGCTTCCGGTGACAGTGATGGTAAGTCTCCGAACATAAATCACGACTTTTCCGATGACGATTTTGAAAATCTGCTGAATTCATTGAATGCTGATTCTGTCGGTGATGGAGACGATACAGCCGTTCAGAAGGAAAGCACGATTCCAGGCGACACTGTTAAGTCAGATGATTTACCTAAAGCTCCGGATGCCGGTGCTCAGGTTTTTTCTGACGATGATTTTGAGGCTCTTCTTGATTCTCTTCAGGGAGGAGCGGCTTCTGAAAACAAAAAATCTGAAGAAGATTCCGGAGCTCAGAATGAAGCAGATACCGTAAGGGATCCCGTTGATGATGATTTCGAGTCAATGCTTTCCGTCGCCGAAGCCACGCCAATATCCATTCCGGAACTGAAAAACCTTGATGAGGAGGATACTTCTGTTTCCGCTGCGGAAAAGACTGCTTCTGCTAAGGCAGGTGCCGAGACAAAGAAAACTGAGCCTGCAAAGCCAGCTGCCGTGATGCCGGATACCTTAAAGCCGGCCGCAGGAAGCGGAACAGACTTTTCAGATGATGATTTTGAGAACCTTCTGGATTCATTATACGGACAGGGAGGTTCTCCTACCGGATCCGGTTCCGAAAAATCCAGTACGCCTTCCGAGCCTAAACAGGAAATCAAAGCTGCGCCAAAGCCTCTGGGGATAAACAATTACAAAACCACCGGTTCCTCAGGCACGGCTGATAATGCCGGCGGAGTTTCTGCTTCTGCCACCGTTACTCACGGTTCCGCAGGAAATTCCGTAAGCCAGTCACCGGCCGCCACATCCGATAAACATCATGTCTCATCAGGTTCAGGTGCCGTTGCGGATACCACGGTACGTGTTGACGTTAAAATCATGGATGACATCATGAACATGGTGGGGGAACTTGTTCTTGTCAGAAACAGACTGCTGAGTCTCAGCGGAGCTCATGAAAATCTTGTCGATCATTATGAGGAAGTTCAGAAAGCCATTGCCAACCTGAATCTTATTACGGGGGACATTCAGGGACTCGTAATGAAAACACGCATGCAGCCGATTAAGCGTGTGTTCAGCCGTTTCCCTAGAGTTGTGAGGGATCTTGCACGCAACCTGAACAAGGAAATAGAACTGGTAACCGAAGGTGAGGACACGGATCTGGACAAGAATCTCGTGGATTCGCTTGCTGATCTTATGATCCATCTTGTGAGAAATTCCTGTGATCACGGTATTGAACCGCCTGATGTACGCGAAAAGGCCGGAAAGAACAGGGTAGGTAAAATAACCCTCAGTGCGTCACAGCAGGGTGATCATGTACTTCTGAAGGTTATGGATGACGGTTACGGCATGGATCCTGAGGTCATAAAGAATACGGCCATAAAACAGGGAATTCTCGATCGTGAAAGAGCCAAGACCATGACGGCAGAGGAGTCATACAATCTGATTTTTGCTCCGGGATTCTCCACAAAGACAGCTGTGTCCGACATATCAGGACGCGGTGTGGGCATGGATGTCGTTAAGACCAACATCGCCAAGCTTAACGGTTCATTTACCATTTATTCCCGCAAGGGCAGCGGTACGACAATTGAAATCAAGGTTCCGCTTACCCTGGCCATTCTGCCTACCATGATGGTTCTGGTTGGAAATCAGAATTTTGCACTGCCGCTCAGTTCAATCAACGAGATTTTTTATCTGAAGCTTGATGATATAAACAATCTGGATGGTCAGAAAACAATTGTCATCAGGGAAAAGGCTTATCCGCTGTTTTATCTTCAGGACTGGCTGGTAAGGGACAAGAACAGAATAACCCATCCGTCCGAAGCTCCGGTAATAATGGTTCACAGCTTTGGCGGAGCCGATAACATGGTGGCCTTTGTGGTTGATGACCTGATAGGACAGGAAGAGGTTGTAATTAAACCTCTTGATGTCCTGCTGAGAGGCGTTCCGGGCATAGCAGGTTCGGCAATAACGTCTCAGGGCGGAATATCCCTTATTGTAGATATTCCGGGACTGCTGCGTTCATACGCAGGAAAATACGTAAATAACATGTACAGGGCCAAACTGGCTTAAGAGATTAATAAGAATTACAATAATTGCAACAAGGGGATGCATTCATCATAAAATGATGATTTATGCTTGATTATAATGAACGTGAGAGTACTGATTGTTGATGACTCCTTCTTTTTCAGAAGAAGACTATCAGAAGCCATCGACGGAAAAAAAGGAATAGAGGTGGTAGGGTTCGCCTCAAACGGAAAAGAGGCCATTGAACTGGTTCAGAATCTTCATCCTGACGTGGTAACCCTGGATATTGAAATGCCTCATATCAACGGACTGGAAGCTTTAAAAGCCATAATGAAAAAAGCTCCGGTTCCGGTTCTCATGTTTTCAGCACTTACGACTGTCGGTGCCGACATTACCATGAAGGCTCTCGAGTTCGGAGCTCTGGATTTTCTGCCGAAGAACTTCAATGAGCTAGCAGCCCGCCGTGAGGATGTCATTGAGATTGTTACCAACAAGATTCTTGCACTGAGCAGGGCCAGAAACATTGTCAAAATAAGAACCGGAAACAGTGAGTCTCCTGTCAGGGAAAACAGGTCTCCTGAGATGTCTTCATCTGATATTTCCAAAGGGAAAGTTCAGAGGGGACAGACACCTGCCAATGAGTATTCCAGTCTTTCAAAGCAGATTTCAAGAAATACTTCCGATCTTTTCATGAAAACGGAAAAACCGGCCGGTAAGTCATCTTCCGAAAAGAAGGGTGGAGTCATGCCCGGGATTGATGTTGAACAGGCTGTAAACAAGAAAGATAATAAGGCAGCTGCGGCTGATGACATGAAATGGAAGGATGTTTCCTTTACGTCCTTTGCAAGAGATCTGCAGAGACAGACGGAATTAAGAAAAAACAGCAGCGATTTTCATAATTTTCAGAATTCGTTCAACGAAGACGGAAAGACCAGACAGCAGGCTCATGCAGGTAAGTTTTCGCAGAAGATGATTCCTGGCAAGGCTGAGATCTTAAAATCGTCTGACGAAAAGTTACGTGACCGAGTCTTGAAATCAGATGTCGGGATAATGTCAAGAGATGAAGTCAGCACTCTGATGTGCGTAAAGCGTAATCAGCCATTTGTGGACAAGTCTCTCGATATTGAAGAAAACGTGCGGCTCGAAACAGCCGTTAAAAACAGAAAAAAGGCGTATTCACTGCTGGTATTTGGAGCTTCAACCGGAGGTCCTGCCGCCATGTTCAGCATGATTGAGCATTTCCCGGCCGATTTTCCGATACCGATTATCATTGTTCAGCACATGCCTGAGAATTTTACCAAGGCTTTTGCCGACAGACTCAATCGTTCCGGGAAAATCAGGGTTTCCGAAGCGTATGACGGTCAGGAACTCCAGCCGGGGTGTGCCTATGTCGCTCCCGGAGGAATGCAGACTCTGGTTACCAGGGTTAACGGCAAGTACGTAATAAGAATCAGGAAGAGTCCGGCTGAGCTGTATTATCGTCCGTGCATTGACATAACCTTGGGCAGCCTTTCAAAAATCTATAATGACAGGGTGCTGGGAATTATTATGACGGGAATGGGGGCTGACGGTACCAGAGGTGCCGGGATTCTCCGTTCAACCGGGTCTTCGGTGTGGGTACAGGGTGAGAGTTCCTGCGTAATCTACGGTATGCCGAAATCCGTTATTCAGGCCGGATATGCCGACAGAGTCGTGGAACTTGATGATATGCCGAGAAGCATTATTGAAGAAGTGTGCGGCAGATAAGCAGTCCTGCTGAAGAATATACTGAAGGATAAATACAGAGAGTTTTGTAATTGATATGATTGTTTGGACAGTAGCAAATCAGAAAGGTGGCGTCGGCAAGACCACTTCGGCGGTAACCATGGCCGGAATTCTGGCGGCAGAAGGAAAAAGGGTTCTGCTTCTGGATACTGACCCTCACGCTTCATTAACGGCATGCTTCGGTTATGATTCCGATGAGCTGGATCATACAATGCTGGATTTATTTACCAATAATGATTATTCTTATGATACCGTTAAGGCTTCGGTAATCAGTACCGGTGAGGATAATATCAGCATTATCGGCGGCTCCATTGCTCTGGCGACCTTAGATAAAACTCTTAACAGGGACGGGGTGGGGCTTATTCTGAAAAAATCACTGCAGTTGCTGAGCGGTGATTTTGACGTGGCCATTATAGACTGTCCTCCCGTTCTTGGAGTTATGATGGTTAACGCACTGGCTGCAAGTTCAATGATTATCGTGCCGACCCAGACTGAATTTCTGGCCCTTAAAGGATTGGAAAGAATGATGAAGACCTTCGAAATACTGAAGGGAACAAAAGCAGAAGAAATGAATTACATGATAGTTCCGACGATGTATGACAGAAGAACCAAGGCTTCAAACCAGAGTCTTGAATCAATCAGACAGAGTTACGGAGCGAATGTATGGAGCGGAGTGATTCCTATAGACACCCGTTTTAGGGATGCCAGTGAGAGACACCGTCCTGCGTCAATGCTTTATCCTCACGCACGCGGGGTGGAGGCATACCGAATGCTGACAGCCGACCTGCTGAACCGGGATGGTAAAAGTCTATGAGCCGTTTAGATCAGCATGAAGCAATGGTGAATTACTTCAATTCACTGTTAACGGATCCGGCTTCTCCCGTATTGCCTCAAAAGCAGGAAAAGAAGGCAGAGCTGTCGCAGAAGGAGGTCCTGGAAAAATCCTTCAGCAGCGAGAATCTGTCGCGCATGCTGGAGAGCATTACGGCCGAGCAGAGTTCCGCTCCTGACACTGCTACTCTTACGGAAACCGTGGCAGAGGATGTTACGGTACCTGACGAAAAGCCTGATTCCGTTCAGGCTGTGACCGTCGTAACGGCTGAAAAGCAGGATCTTCAGGAATTTTCTCTGAAAACAGCACCTGCTGCCATTGCTGAAGAACCTCAGACCGCAGTTGCGGAAAAAACCGAGACGGCAGTTAAAACAGCAGACCGGGTACTGGCTGAACAGTCCGTCCGGACAGAATCCCTTAAGGCTGAACTTGAAGTTACGGAAAAGGCGGCTGAAGTTCATGAAGAAATCCGTGAAAACACTCATGAGAAAACAGAGAATGCCGAACGCTGGTGTAATATTGAAACAGACAGTGAGTTCACGGCCCTGCTTTTTAAGGTGGCCGGGGTTGTACTGGCTGCACCTCTCTTCACGCTTGGCGGCATATTCAGACCGGCAGTAATCAATAAGCTTTTCGGAAAGCCTGACTGGTATGCAGGGCTTACCTGCATCCAGAAGCAGAAGGTTTCCGTTGTTGATACGGCAAAGTGGATGCTTCCCGGGAAAAAAATCATTGATCACGAATACAAGTTCGTGATTCTCTGCAAGGATAAAAAATGGTGTCTGCAGTGCGATGAACTGCTGGGTACAAAAACCATAAAAAGAGAGGACGTCAAGTGGAGAGTATTTCACGGGGATCGTCCGTGGCTTGCAGGAATTCTGAAAAAAGACATGTGTGCACTGCTTCATATCACCGAGCTGGAGAAAATGCTGGATTCCGGACTGGACATATATTTGAATCAGCCTCCAAAGACATTAAGCAGACGCTGAGCTCTGAGAGCGTGGTAACAGTGCAGAAGTCAGTCAGGGAATCGTGACAGGTGGTTACATTCCGTTTCCGATTCCTTTTTTGTTGAATCAGTCATAGACTTAGATTTCATTTGAAAAAATAACAAGGTTAAACCATTTCTTTGTGTTATTTTTAAATCATATGGATTTTACAGGAGAACGACCTATGATGGAGAACGATGTAAAGCAGGAAAAGAAGGTTGATGACGTCTTGCGCTGGGTTACCTTCCAGCTTGAAAAGGAAGTGTACGGCGTTAATGTAATGCAGGTTCAGGAAGTTCTTCGCTATACCGAGATTGCTCCCGTTCCCGGGGCGCCGGACTACGTGCTCGGCATCATCAATCTGCGCGGTAACGTGGTAACCATTATTGATACCAGAATGCGTTTCGGTCTCAGTCCTGCGGAAATTACGGATAACACGCGCATTATCATTATCGAGGTGGACAAGCAGGTTGTCGGTATTCTGGTTGACAGGGTTTCAGAAGTGGTTGATCTTTACCAGCATGAAATAGATCCGGCTCCTAATGTCGGTATCGATGCGAATTCAAAGTTTATTAAGGGTGTGTGCTACAGAAACGACTGTCTGATGATTCTCATCGATTTGGAGAAGCTTCTTACCGATGATGAGTGGCAGGAAATAAACAATTTCAATTAATGATGAAGTTATTATAAAAAGCAATCTTTGATACTATAATAATTATTCATATCTACAGGTGTGACAATATAAAATTTATTATTTAACGATATAAAAATATATATTCTGCTTTTTTTTTGTACTTTTTTCACATTTTTTTAAATATTAGTGGATAAGTTTTTTATTTTGGGCTACTATTATATTATGAAATCGTTATCAACTGAGTGGTAACGGTTTATCTCTTCATAATAATATGATATTTGGTAATATAAATTGAGAGTTTATGAAATTACCAGCGGATATAAACACCACCATTATATCCGCTTTTTATTTGTCTAAAAATATTTTATATATAATAAATTATAAAATACATATAAACATATTGGTATAAGAGATTGCCTCATTATTCTTTGCACTGATCACGTTCACTTTAGGTGTTTATATTACGTTATCCGTGGTCCTTCATTGTCATCAGACATTGGCCTCAGTTAATATTTTCAGCACGCAGTTCTTCGATGCCGGGCATTCCGTATTTTAACGCAGGTGTTATGCCTGAGGTAAAATCACATGCAGGCTTAGTCAAAGACTGTTATAATTCCCTAATACACTGAATAATGAATTGGTAATGGTATTAAAGGGAATCTTTAATAATGAATACTGTATCTGAAGTACGTTGTTCCATTGATGAAATTGACGAACAGATTCTGCGTCTTCTGGCAAAGCGCAGGGATCTGGATATCCGGATGGCCGACATTAAATACAATAGCGGTCTGCCCGTTCGTGAACCCCATGAAAACGAACAGAGCATGCAGAGACTTATGGATGCCGGCATGAGTCTGAATCTTTCCCCTGATTTTGTTGACAGCGTCTTCCGAACCGTGTTTGCCAATTCCCTTTCCCAGCAGATTTCCTATATTCAGGGAATTGTGGGCATTAATCACCAGCTCAACAGAAAGCTGAACGTTTCATTTCTGGGAAACGTCGGTACCTATTCTTATCTTGCCACCTATAAATACTTTAATTCAATATGTGATTATATTCAGCCGAAGAACTGTACCTCTTTTGACGATATCATAAAGGCCGTGGAATCAGGTGAATGCGACTGCGGTGTTCTTCCCATTGAAAATACGTCATCAGGATGTATCAATGAGGTGTACGACCTGCTGCAGAAGTCAGACGTAAAGATAATAGGTGAGCTTACATATCCTATTGAGCATACCATACTGGTAAAGAAAGATACCGAGTTATCCAGAATAAAGCGTCTTTACGCACATCCTCAGCCATTCAGCCAGTGTTCGGACTGGCTTCGTGCCAATCTGCCTGACGTGGAACTTAAGGCCTGTTCTTCCTCATCTGAAGCCATGGAAACCGTAAAGAATCTGGATCGCGACGACTGTGCCGCCATCGGCTGCAGTGAAGCGGGAGCTCTTTATTCATTAAAGTCAATTCACGGTAACATTGCCAATCAGAAACGTAATATTACCCGTTTCATTGTTATCGGCATGAGCAACATGATCGTTCCTCAGGATATTGAGGCCAAAACCTCCATAACCTTTACCACCGAAAATACCCCGGGCTCGCTGGTGAGGGTACTTAACGTGTTCAGCAGAAACAACATCAATGTGGTCAAGCTTCAGTCAAGACCGAGAATTCAGAATAATCTTGACAGTGAAACCCGCGGCGTGTGGGATGAGACCTTCTATGCCGACATTCTTATTAACGCCAACACTCCTCTTATGACGGCTCTTCTTGCCGAGCTTAGGGAAGTTACCGGTTCAATCCGTGTTCTCGGCTGCTATGCCGTAAGCAATACTGCCGGAAGATAGTTCTTTCGCGGAAGATACTTAAATCCCCGGTTCCGGAGCATTTTCATGTGAGTGCTGAGGTACCGGGGTTTTTTTTATTCATGGTGAAGAATCAGGTGAAAAAAAACCATCACATTACTCTAATGTGATGGTTGAAATTAATGAAGAAACACATGACTCCATAGGAAACTTAATGGAGAAAACACGGGTATGATAACCTTTTCATAACAGATTGCAAATACCACTTAATATTTTTTGCATAAGCTGTCACAAAATAATAAAACCCGCTGTTCGGTTTTTATTCAGTTTGTCTTTTTTTGATGAAAATATGAGCTATAAGTTTTGCAAAGCTTTATTTTGCGGGGGTTTGGGCGTTCTCGAATAATAATGGTACCGATTATTATGTTGAGATTAGAGAATATTTAAGAAAGCAGAGATATTTTTCGGGTAAAAACGACGGTAGGACAATAAGTAACAGAGTTTACCGCGTATCTTAGCCGTTTCCACTAAAGCGGTATCTTTGACTTAAACAGACGAAAAAGGACTGTCGGCGACAGTCCTTTAAAATTCAGCAAATCATGAAATTATGAATGCTATTTGCAGGTTACGTTAACGAATGTACCTGAGAGGGCAGGAGCAGTGATTACGTTGTCCTTTACACTGCCGCCGAAGAGTGACTTCATGGTACACTTTGAGCTAAGACCAAGCTTGCCCCAGACATCATTGTTAATGGTAATCTTGCGGTCACCGGTACCTGAGTTCATTACATAAATCACCTTATCGGCTTCGTACTGCTTGAAGTCGGCATAGAGGGAGTGATCACTGTAGAGATGTACTCTCTTGCCATGAGCAAGCGCAGGATGGGTGTCTCTTAAGTTAAGAACTGCAGAAACATTTTCCTTGAGCTTCTCTTCGGCATCAGTAAGGTTGTTGACATGACCGTCGGATCTTGAAACATGGTCATCACACTGATGCAGCATGATGCAGTTCTTAGGACTCTGGCTGAATCCCTTTACGTCATCACCGGTTTCATCACCGTAGTAGACGGTTAAAGGACCGGACATTGCGGCGTTGAAGCTCATTGCAGTGAGGTGGGCATCGTAGTAGTCCCTGTTATTCTGGCCGTCAACCGTAATCTTGGCTCTCTGGAGAAGGTCACCGAAACGTACGGTGTCATGGTTGGTCAGGAAGTTGTTCATGATGGACTGTCTGCTGTAACCGTTCATCTTTTTGAGGATGTCGTCATTGAGAGACTTTGCGGGAGCCTGACAGCTGCCCGGAGTGAACGGATCCTCTCTTGTTGCCAGAACCCTTACGAGCTGGCTGCGGAGAGGGAAGTTGAATGCACTGCTTACGCCATCGTTTGCGAATACGTTCTTTTCGATTTCCTGTGGGTTTTCAGTCCAGATTTCGGCAACCGTATAACCGAGAGGAAGAACCTTCTTGCCGTTAAGAACGTAGGTATTGCTCTTCTTTGCTGATTCAGCTTCAATTGCGTCTCTGACCTGCTTCCACTGCTTAGAGTCCAACTGATAAGCCTGGTCAAGTCTCCATCCGTCAATTTTAAGTTCTCTGATCCAGTAGGTGGCAACTTCCTTTATGAAGTCGATTGATTCATCAACCTTGAAGCAGGTGGCTGACTTTAAGGTCATCTTATCATCGTATCCGCCAATGTCACGGCACATTCTGTTAAGAACCAGCTTGTTGCCCTTCGGACTTTTGGTTTTAACATTGATTTTTGCATGACCGAAAACACCGTCAAGGAATACGTATATTCCCTTTGAGTGAGCGGTGTCAACAAGCTTCTTCATGTCTTCCTTGGTGCCGAATCTCGGATCGATGGAGAAATAGTCTGAAGTGAAATAGCCGGTGCCGTCCAGTAAGTCGTCGGAATGAGACTGACCTTCAATTTTGGTGACTGTGAATATAGGAGTCAGCCAGATGGCGTTTACACCGGTAGACTTGATGTAATCAAGATTGTCAATAATACCTTTAAGGTTACCCTGATGTTTGCTTGGACCATAGGACTGCTGAACCCCAGGAGCTCCGTTGGCGCCGTGCATGAAACTTTCAACCATAATCTGGTAAATTCTGAGATCGCAGAATTTATTGTCGCTGTTGAAGCAGCCTCTGTTGTCAGTTGTTGACATGTTAAGATCTTTGGCTGAAAGATTTACTGATGCTGTGGAGCCGCTTCTTGCACAGTTGATGTTGTTCGGATTGTCATCTGTCTGCCATGCAAACTTCTTGGCAGGAGCAGTGGAATTACATCCGGCTAAAGCCATAACTGCACAGAGAACTGCTGAGGCAATGATTGATTGTTTTATCATTTATTATTTCCTTGTATGTCCATTATTGTATTTTTCATTTACACGTGTTTTTGCACTGTATCGGGACTGTTTCATGTTCTGCGGATTAGTTTCCGGGGGCGGAAAAACATTCGCCAGACCGTGAGAAAACAATCCTGAAGGAAGGTATTCATGTGAAAAAACAGACTGCACAGAGAGTCCGTTTTTGCACATATACAAACTGATAAATTTTAACTGTTTGCGTGAAATTATTTATTGTAATGCTGTTTTTTTTGTGTGAAAACGTGATGGATGACTCATGATTGCTTTTGTGATATTCATACCATAATCATGAGTCATAATGAGCAAAGAATGTCTGCTTACAGATTGTTATTTATTCTGTTTAACGGGAATATGATGACTGTATGAGGATCCTTTAAACATGTCTGTCATATATGTTGCTGAAGACAGATCCCAATGTTCCACGGACTGATTGAAAGCTTCTGCATTTTCGAACATCTCATACATGTACTTTACATTTGACGTGTTCCATTGACCTATAGGCTGGTTGAAAGCTCTTGCATTCATGAACATTGCTCCCATGTGTTGAACATTGCCAGTATCCCGGTTTTCAATCGGTTGGTTGAAGTCGGAATTAAAACGGAACATCGCATCCATGGAGGTAACATTGGAGGTGTCTCATTGTCCTATGGGCTGATTAAACGGGGTATTATATCAGACCGGAACAGTAATGCCCGTAGAAAGTTCAATCATGATAAGCAGACGTACGTTGGTTATGATTTATGTAAGTAACGTCATTTCGGAGCAGGATACAGAGCGCCCATGATGCATGCGCGTGATGCTCCCGTAATTCCGAGATAGTCCGGATCAACGCCTATTTCCGAGGTGCACGCAAGCTTCAGGTGTCCGCTTTCCGTGGCATGAGAGGCCAGTCTCCTCATCAGATGACCGTTGTGGCATCCTCCGCCGCAAACGTATATTTCACCTTTTTCGCCGAAACGGTTTATGCCGTTGATTACCGTTACTGCGGTAAGTTCAGTTACCGTGGCGAACCGGTCATTCAGGGAAAGATCCGCAAGTTTCGGACTACGTTTCAGATAATCCGCGTTAAAGAGTTCCCTCCCGGTGGATTTTGGCGGTTCCTTTTCAAAGTAAGGTTCGTTGAGAAGCTCCTCCAGTATTCCTAAGTCAACGTTTCCGGCAGCAGCACAGGCTCCGTCAAAGTCACTTGAGGCATTAAGATAAGTGCGTGCCATCAGATCAATCATCGTATTGCCCGGACCCGTGTCAAATCCTACCACCGGGTGTCCGGGAATAAGTACGGAGACATTTGAGATGCCGCCGATGTTTACTATGTAGCGGGGAACATCCGGACTGGCGCAGACTTCTCTGTGAAAGGCGGGAACAAGGGGGGCTCCCTGACCGTTCAGGGCCAGATCCATGGCTCTGAAATCACAGGTTACGTCAATTCCCGTAAGGGCGGCCAGAAGTGCGTGATTGCCCAACTGAACGGAGAACGCATTCTGCGGTTCATGTCTTACGGTCTGTCCGTGTGATGCTATGGCTCTGATGTCTTTAGGAGACAGGTGGTTGCGGCGGAGCAGTTCCTCTATGCCCTCGGCTGCCATTCTGGCGTATCTGCACCCGAAAAGTCCGGCTCTGTGAATTTCATCGTTTCCGGAAACACAGAGTGAATTTATGACTTTTCTGTCTTCTTCGGTCCATTTTTTTTCCAGTGATGCTACCTGTCTTATGCCGTGTTCCCTGCTGAAGTCGGCAAGTGCCACGTCTATTGCATCCGCACTGGTTCCGGACATTAGTCCTATGTATAACGCCATTGTAAATCCGCCTTTGTGTGTATCCGTTCTTTGTTCCGGAAAATGATTCCTTAAGGTCTGCGGGTACATGCCGTCGTATCCGCTCCGGATAATTTTATACCTTTATTTATCCATAGTCTGTGGTAAATTTTCAGTTTTCCTTTTATAATGCGGGACGGGATTTATTTTGTAATTTTATTATTTGATGAAACAGACGTTTCAGTCTGTCTTTTTATATGGAGTACAGGTGATGATTTCAGTTGATGAGGCGTTGTCAGAAATAGTTCGAGGTGCCGATTCCGTTATTTCCGTTGAAGGTTTGAAGGCAAAGCTTGAAGAGGGCAGACCATTAAGAATCAAGCTCGGCATGGACCCGACCGCTCCGGACATTCATTTAGGTCACACCGTAATTTTAAACAAGCTCAGGGTTTTCCAGAAGCTTGGTCATGAAATCATTCTGATTATCGGTGACTTTACCGCAGCAGTGGGTGACCCTACCGGTAAGAATGCAACAAGACCTCCTCTTTCAAGAGAAAAGATTCTTGAAAATGCCAAGACCTATGCGGAACAGGCATTCAAGATCCTTGATGAAAGCAAGACCAGAATCGTATATAACTCTGAATGGCTTGAGAAGCTCGGTGCTTCCGGCATGATCAAGCTGGCTTCCCGTCAGACCGTTGCCAGAATGCTTGAACGTGACGATTTCAAGAAGAGATATGCTGCAGGTCAGTCAATTGCAATTCATGAATTTATATATCCTCTGCTTCAGGCCTATGACTCTGTTCACCTCAAGGCAGACGTGGAGCTCGGCGGTACCGATCAGAGATTCAACCTCTTAATGGGTCGCGAACTGCAGAAGGAAGAAGGTCTTAGCCAGCAGGTTGCCATCATGATGCCGCTTCTTGTCGGTCTTGACGGCGTTAAGAAGATGAGTAAGAGTGCCGGCAACTATATCGGTGTTCACGATGCTCCAAACGACATGTTCGGTAAGATTATGAGTATCAGTGATGACCTCATGTGGAATTACTATGAACTCTTAAGTGAACGTTCACTTAAGGAAATTGAAGAGTTCAAGTCAGGTATTGCCGCAGGTACCGTAAATCCTAGAGACGTGAAGATTACCCTTGCCAAGGAAATCATTACCCGCTACCACGGTGCTGAAGCCGCTGAAAATGCCCATAATGACTTCGTAACCAGATTTTCAAAGAATGCCATTCCTGAGGACATCCCTGAAGTAACTGTTTCCCTCAACGGTAACGCAACCTTACCTGTTGCCAACCTTCTGAAGGAAGCAGGTCTTGTGAACTCAACCTCAGATGCAATGCGTATGATCAAGCAGGGCGCCGTAAGGCGCGACGGCGAAGCCGTGGCTGATACAAAGCTTGCCGTCAGTGCAGGTGAGGCCGTATGGCAGGTAGGTAAGAGAAAATTCGCAAGAATTACCCTTGCCTAATTCTGAGCCTGATTGTTTTCGGGACTGAGGATTTGAATCAGGCATAGCCTCCCGGCCCCGGAAAACATAATGTCAGAGTAAAAATAAGCAGACACGTGATACAAACTGATTGCGTGTCTGTTTTTTTTGCCTTAATGCATCGGTGCAGTACTGTATAATTTAATTATGATGACATTGCTGCCTTTTGTGATTTTTATTCCCATTTATAAATTTGAAATCATAGTCATTAGGTAGGCATAATAGTGATATCCGAAGAGAGTTTTTTATTATTACGGAGAAAACATGTCAGAAAACGGCTGCAGAAGTCAGAATTCCGGCTTAAATTCAGGTGCGGATTTGAAACTGGTAAAAATAGTGGGAAGGGTGGAGCCTGAGGCAGTGAACTGCATATCCGCCGTCGGCAGGGGTGAATCATCAGAAGTTTCTCACGGCGGTGGGTTATCATCTTCGGGCAAACAGTCGGCAGAGCACTCCGTATCGGACGTTTTACCCGGGAAGGATGCGCTTCTGTTTTACGCCAGAGAGCTTGACTGTCCGCACTGCTCGGCACTTATTGTTTCAGATTTAAAGAATCTTCCGTACATTGATGATGTCTCATACAATCTTCTTACGCGAACCTTGGTTCTCATACCTAAGGAAGGCTGTTCCGTTCCCGACGATATCACTGATACAGTGAGAAAAACAGTTAACGGCTACGAACCTGACGTTACGGTTGAGCGGCTTGAAGACAGTGACGAGTCCATAACCACTGATGAAGGTGAAGGCAGGAGACTGTTCGGACTGGATTTAAGAAACAGGCTGATTGCTGGATTTGTAATTTTTGTTGCAGCCCTGCCGTTATTTTATGCCGTTCAGGACAGTATGGCCGTCAGGGTGGTGTCCTGTATCTGTTTTCTTTCCGCATATCTTCTTTCAGGTCTTGAAGTACTCACAGATGCTTTCAGAAAAATCCGGGGAAGTTTCTTCAGTGAACAGATGCTGATGACAATCGCTTCACTCGGAGCCGTGGCCATCGGGGAATATCCTGAGGCCGTGGCCGTTATGCTTTTTTATCAGATAGGCGAATATTTTCAGGAAAGGGCTGTTAACCGTTCACGTGCCTCCATTAAAGCTCTGTTGGATATCTGTCCTGACAGGGCGAATCTTGAAACTCCTGACGGAATAAGGGAAATCAGAGCTGCTGATATCCGTATAGGAGACATGGTGGTTGTGAGACCCGGCGAGAAGGTGCCGTGTGACGGTACTGTCGTTAGCGGTCATGCAGGTGTGGACACCTCGAATCTTACGGGAGAATCCGTGCCGAGATATGTTTCCTCAGGCGATGACGTATATTCCGGATTTATTTCCAAGGACGGCGTAATAACCGTAGAGGCCCGGAAAAAGGCTTCCGATTCAGCAGCATCGGAGGTTATCAGACTTGTGGAGAAGGCCGCTGAAAGAAAGTCCGCAACGGAGAATTTCATCTCGGTTTTTGCAAGATACTATACTCCGGCCGTGGTGGCTCTGGCATTGATAACAGCCCTGGTACCGCCGCTTCTGTTTGGCGGCATGTGGTCCGTTTGGATTGAAAGATCACTGATATTCCTGGTTGTTTCATGTCCGTGTGCTCTTGTCATTTCAATACCTCTTACGTATTTCAGCGGTATCGGAGCGGCTTCACGTTACGGTATCATGGTTAAGGGCAGTAACTATCTCGATGCTCTCGGCAGGACCGGAACGGTGTTTTTTGATAAAACCGGAACTCTTACCAGAGGTACTTTCAGCTTTGCGGGGGTATCCTCAAACGGCACCGTTTCCGATGAAAGAATTCTGCAGCTTGCATCTTCGGCCGAGCACGGTTCGGTTCATCCGATTGCCCGTTCCGTAACTGAGGAAGCAGAGAGAAGGGGAATAGCACCGCTTAAGGTCACTGATTTTACCGAAATTCCTGGAAAAGGCATAAAGGCCGTAATTGACGGCTGTGAGGTGCTGGTCGGAAATGACGGTCTGCTGTGTTCTGAGAACATCAGCGTTCCTGTTCCTTCCGGTTCAGGAACCGTCATTCATGTAGCTTGTGACGGTGTTTATCTTGGAACGCTGATAATTGCCGATACGGTAAAGAGTGACAGCGTTGAGACCGTCAGAAATCTGAAGAGTCTCGGCATTGAGAGCGTAATGCTGAGCGGAGATAATGAGAATATTGTGGCTTCAGTGGCCTCTGAACTGGAAATTGCTGAGTATCATTCATCGCTGTTTCCTGATGACAAGGTGTCACTCGTTGAGGAAAGACTTAAGCAGAGTCATTCTAAGGGACATGCCGTGGCATTTGTCGGAGACGGTATAAATGATGCGCCGGCGCTGGCTCTTGCAGATGTCGGCATAGCAATGGGGGCCATGGGATCCGATGCCGCCATAGAGGCCGCAGATGCGGTGATTATGAGTGATGAGCCGTCAAAGCTGGTTACCGGGATCAGAATTGCCAGAAAAACACGGACAATCGTCAAGCAGAACATTGTTCTTGCTCTGACAGTGAAGTTCCTGCTGATGATTCTGGGAGCAATGGGAGTAATAGGCATGTGGTTTGCGGTCTTTGGTGATGTGGGGGTTATGATCCTTGCCGTTCTTAATTCCATGCGTATGATTTTCAGGAGATCATCCCAAAGCGTAAACATCCCGCATAAATGATGACTAAGCCCCCGAATGTCGGGGGCTTTTTTAAGAACGGCTGTTTTGCCGCATATTGTTGAATGAATGCAATCGGTGTAGTCCGTGGCTCAGTCCTATTCCTCGCCGATTTCAATTTTATAGCAGGGCTTGTATTCGTGGGACTGCAGCTTGAAGCGCCCCTGATTAACAAAGTCTGCCAGCAGTCGGTCCATGGACTTCATGATGCCGGTATCGCCCCTGATGATGTACGGGCCGTGTTCTTCTATCTGTCTGATACCGAATTCCTTTACGTTTCCGGAAACAATACCTGAGAAGGCCTGTCTCATGACGGCCGCCAGCTGGTAAGGTTCCAGATCCCTGGATATGTTGAGATTGTGCATGTTCTCATGGGTCGGAATAAACGGAGTCTGAAGTATTTCAGGTATGTTCAGCGACCAGTTGAAGCAGTAGGAATCACCTCTGAGGGTACGGTGCTCCTTTACCATTTCCAGACAGTTTTTCACGTGAATTGCCACTTCTTCCGGATCATTGATTATGATCCTGTAGCTTCTTGTTGCCTTTTCACCGAGAGTGCTCTTTATGAAGGTGTTTATGGTATTGAAGTATTCCCTGCTTTCCTCGGATCCGGTGAGAACCACAGGTACCTGCTCGTGCCTGTTTTCAGGCAGCATCTTGATAGAGAGAACGTACAGAAGCTCTTCCACTGTCCCCGGACCTCCCGGAAATACAATGATGGCATTACCGAAGCGTACAAAGGCTTCGAGTCGTTTTTCAATGTCAGGCAGAATGACGAGATCGCTAACCATGGCATTAGGCGGTTCAGCCGCAATTATTGACGGTTCGGTCAGTCCCACAAAGCTGCAGGTGCTGGAATTCTGCTTGGTCTGCCCGAAATTGGCCCCGACCATCGGAGCTTCCATTATTCCCGGACCGCATCCCGTACATATATCCAATTTGCGCAGACCAAGCTGAATGCCTACGTTGTAGGCATAGTCATACTCCTGATCGGTAATGGAATGTCCGCCCCAGCAGACAACGGTGTTAGGATTCCTTCCGGCGTGAAGAATGTTTGCTGAACGCAGAATGTTGAAAATTATGTTGGTTATAAGCTTGCCGTGGGACAGGGAAGATTCATCCATTCCGGTAGGCAGAATATGCCTTGGTGACACCGTGCTTATTTTTATTATGTCCCTGAGCACTGCGTAGAGATTGGTCTGAATGGAGGTGATTATCTCTCCGTCCACGAATGCGGATTTGGGCGGATTTATAAGTTCAAGCTTAACACCGCGTTCGTTACGTATCACGTTAATGTCAAAATCGGCGAACTTCTCCAGAAGTTCCTTGGCATTATCTGTCTGAACACCGCTGTTAAGAACGGCGAGTGAGCAGTTCCTGTAAAGATCATACAGTTCGCCGTAGGCGTTATTGGACAAGCTTTCAGCTTCAAGCTGAGAAAGTAAAGCCATCGCGTCAGGTGGCTGAATAACGGAAATCATGTTTTACCTGCCTTTTCTGTTTATTATTCTTGTGAGTCGTTTTACCGGGGGCATTCCGTACGAACATGACGAAAAATGCCGGCAAGAGATCGGTAAACATGGAGATATATTTATAATTCTATTGGATTTCACGGGTGAATTGAGAATTTTATGGCTGAATTTTGACTGACGGCGTATTTATCCGGATATGATAACCGGTTCTGATAAATATGCCGTCAGTCGGGAACTTGTTGCCGATACAGAAAAATCAGTATCGGCAGAGGCGGCCTGCAGAAACGTCAGATTTTTTTCAGAATGCTGAATTTTCTTTTCAGTTCAGACATCATGACTGCCGTTTCCCTGTCGGCCGGTTTGTAGTGAATGTTGAGATAAAGTGCGTACATGTCGGTGAATACGGCAGCATACGGACTGTTTTTTTCCGTAAGAATACTGCTCAGATGTCCGTACGTATGCCAGATTTCCACGGCCTGAGGCTCATTCTTCAGAATTGCCTTTACGGCTTTTCTCATGATAATGAGTTCAGGAGCCATTCTGATGCGCTTTTTATCTCCTGACGTAAGCATGATGATTGCGACATATGCGGCAAAGGCAAAAAGAACCAGTCCGAGAACTGCGGCGATGCTTCCTTTGAACAGGCTCTGCTGTCTTTCGGAGTCGAAGTTAAGAATGAACATGGTCCATTGCATGTCCACGAATTCTCTTATTCTGCCCAGAGAGTTTAACAGACCGCCTTCTGCTCTTATGCCGTTGCTTGCTCCGATGACGGATTCTCCCTCGCTTGTGTAATTCCAGTTGGCGATGAGTGCGGTCGGATCAAATTCAATCCATTTGTGGTTCACATAGGCCTCAACCCAGGTGTGGGCATCATATTCCCTGAGTGTCACATAGTTTTCGTCAGCGTTTACTTCGCCCCCCATGTAACCTCCGACCACGCGTGACGGGATTCCGGCCATCCTCAGCATGAGTGCCATGGCGGTGGCATAGTGAACGCAGTATCCCTGTTTGCGATTAAAGAGAAAATCGTCAAGAAAGTTTGCCCTGCCGTATCTGCCGGGGGTCAGTGTGTATCTGAAGTTTCCGGAAGAAAAGAAAGTAAGAATTGCCTGAACCTTCTGCTGGTCGTTTTCTGCATCGGCGGTAATCTGTTTTACAAAGGCCTGTGTTGATTCATTGTTATATTCACTGTAGTAAAGAGTATTGTCTGCCTGTCTGGTGCCGATTCTTTCAGTCTGTGGAGATTTGTCGGGCAGGTAGGTGAAATGATAGTACTGTCTGCCTGAACTGCTGCTGCTTGTCGTGTATACGTCCGTTGACAGGTAGAATACCCTTTTCATGTTTGTGTATGAATATCTCAGAGTTGGAATGTACGGGGTTCCTGTATTCTCAAGAATGATGTCGTAGTCTGTTGTTGCGGCAACCGGCTGCGGCTGGGCTTTGCTCGTCGGCAGATATTTATATAAATCGAGTGTCTGGCGTTTCTTTCTGTCGTCGTCTCCTTCAGTCCACCCTTCGGCACTGTATTTTTCGTAAACAAGTGCTCTGAAGTATCTGGAGTTTGGAATGTTGCCGTGGAACACGATGCGGGCAACCAGTTTATCTGATTTGGACATGTCTCCAAGTCCGTCGATGTTCAGGGATGAGCTTATGCCGGTCTGGGTTTTATCCATGTTGGGAATGACCCAGAAAGCTCCGGTTCTAGGAAGAACCAGGAACATGACAATCGCGACGGGAACGGCAGGAAATATAATTTTCAGCAGAAGCCTGAGATCTTCTTTTACGGACTGCACGTGGGTAATTGAGACAAATGCCCAGATTATCATTATGCACATCACGATAATGTAGATCATTATATAGAACTGATAGTGGAATATGAGCGGAATTATGGTGAGGAACAGCAATGCGCAGCACTGAACATAAAGATCACGCTTGTTTGCATATTCCAGAAATTTAAGAGAACATCCCATCATCAGAAGACTGATGAAGCTGTCGGCAAGATTCGGGGTAACTGCGGCGCTTACCGTCAGGACAAGTATACCGATAAATGAAATAACCCTGATGTAAAATCTGTTCAGCGGCTTAATTACGTGCGTGGCACTCATGATTCTGAGTGCAATTGCGGCAATGCAGATTACAACGACACCGATATATATGTGAAATATACTCATGAGGGAGCAGGTGACGAAGATGCTGCCCATTATTATTAATGATTTATTGTCAGTAACAAGCATAAATTACCTCTGAGTTTTATGAGGTCGGCTGGTACAGTGCCAACTCTCTCAGAATTCTCTGCCGGTGCTCGGGACCTGAATCAGGAGTAATGAAAATCTCCCTGAATCTGAAGCCGAACTGAATATTTCTCTGAGACAGATCTATTACCGCATAGGTAAGCATACTGATCTGTTCCTCAAGCTCCCTGCTTTTAATGCTGGCTTCCGTGAGATACATGTCCATGGCATCATCTGCAGAAAAGTCTTTGACCATGAGTCCGCGTCCAAGGGCAAGCTGTTTCCAGTCGATAAGATTGATGGGGTCCCCCGGTGTGTACTTTTTAAGACCGGAGATCTCGTCTCGTCCCCGGCTGTTGGATGACCTGTGTTCGCTTCTTGAGGCAGAATTTATGCCCGTCTCTTTCTGGAGCATGTATTCACAGCTGATTATCTTAGGGTAGACAAGAATCATTTCCTCAAAGAAACAGTAGGAAAAACCACGGATAAGTCCAAGCGGATAGGTAGATTCCATTCTAATCACGGGAATTTCGAAATAACCGCGCCACGGACACGGGCATGTGAGCTGAGTATGGTGCCCGGACTTAACGTCTTCAATAAAAATATCCGGGCCGAGTCCGGTCATTACATGCATTTCCCTGGTGACGTGATCATGCTTCTCATTTTTCATGTAGAGGGGAATATATATGGAATCCCCTACGTGGATGTTGTTTGGCGGATCCATGTAGGATATGCTGAGCCCTTTCATGTTCTCATAGCTGTAATATACGCTGGTTATCAGAACCGAGAGCGCAAACAACGCCACGAACAGCACCAGGTTGTTTTCATAGTTCAGACCGAAGCCGATCATCACCACGCACGTGACGATAAATATTATTCCGCTCTTATTAGGCAGAAGATAAATGCGTCTTCTGGTAAGTGCGTCTCCGCTTCTTACGGCCCAACGTTTTTTGCTTGCGTAAGACATGGTTCCGAAAGTTTCCTCAGCTAAACGTTAGGATTAATCTTATGCAGTATCTTGCTGCTGAAGGTGTTGGAACTCAGGGTGGCAAGATTACCTTTTCTCAGTCTGTGCTCGGCTACGTGCGGGAATACTGTCTGAACGTCATCTGGGGCAACATAGTCACGTCCGCGGGCATAGGCATAAGCCTTGCTCACTGCAAGGAGAGCCAGTGCGGCGCGGGGAGAAAGCGGATTAGGAATGTCCGGATCCCTTCTGGTGGCTTCGCACAGATCCATGATGTAGTTTATTATGGCATCGGAAGCATAGACGTTTTCAGCTTCTTCCTGCATTTGTATGAGTCTTGTTCCATCTACCAGCGGCGCCAGATCAATAGGTTTGCTTTCCCGTTTTAGGATTCTGATTTCCTGTTCTCTTGCGGGGAATCCCAATTCGATACGCAGGGTGAATCTGTCAAGCTGTGATTCAGGGAGCGGGAATGTTCCGGCCTGATCCAGCGGGTTCTGAGTGGCTATTACGAAAAACGGCTCGTTAATTTTGTGGGTTTCTCTGTCAAAAGATACCTGATGTTCGGCCATGACTTCGAGAAGCGCGCTCTGGGTACGCGGTGAGCCTCGGTTGATTTCGTCTGCCAGCAGCATGTTGGTAAATACCGGCCCCTTGTGAAATTCAAAGACATGATTTATTTCATTGTAAATGTTGGCTCCGAGCAGGTCTCCCGGCAGCATGTCGGCGGTGAACTGTACCCGCTGACACTCAAGTCCAAGAACCTGAGACAGGGCTCTTGCAAGTGTGGTTTTGCCCATGCCCGGAAGATCTTCAATTAGCAGATGACCTTTGGCCAGGATACAGCTTAATGCCAGTGTTATCTGTTTTTCCTTATCCAGAATGACCGTGGATACGCTTTTAATGATTTCTTGACAGTTGTTTGCCATTCGGAATCTCCTGCTGTATTGATGGGCAGACGCTTGTCTTAGGTGAGGCGGCTGCATAATTGTTCTGTGATTAGAATGCTCACTGGTTTTATTATAGTGGTTATACGGGCATGGAGGAATGAATTGATGCTGATTTTGCTACATGAAAATAGTCTTTGTCGGTAAAAGTGTCAAATGCTCTTGATTAAATAGTGATGACAGAAAAAATTTTCTCCCTGAGCGGGAGAAAAATAAAAAGGATGTCTAAGAGTACGCATGATTAAGTGTATTCACGGACTTATGATAAAGTCCTGTGAATATGGTTATGCGGCAATTGAAAGATTATCAGAGGCGTAAGCAGAGTCTTCCGTTTTTTCCTCTTCATTATCTTCTACAATCGTCAGGGTAACGGCATGCAGACCGTTATCGGTCATCTGAGCTGTATATAGAACAGGCTGACCCGGTTTGAGCGTTCTGTAGCCACTCATTTCAATGGCGGTGTAGTGTACAAAAACGTCTCCGTTGCCTTCGGCCGGTACGACAAAGCCAAACCCTTTGGCATTATTAAACCATTTTACGGTACCTTTTAGCATACAGAATGCCTCCATTTAGTGTAATAAATAAAAAATACAAAATTGGAAAGTCAAAATTCAGAATAAAAGGTCGAATTATTAACACGACTGATAATATAACAAAGCAAGTAATGTGCCACTTATAATTGTTTAGGCTAAATTTGTTTCGTAAAAATTTATCGGAAAATAAAAAATTTGAAGTTCGACACGTGTGTATATCAGAAAGGGCCTGATTGGTGTTGAGTATTGGGAATTGATAGATGTATTAATGAGCGTCTAACAGCATTGGTTATATGTTTTCAGGACTACGGGATAATTTAATATTCATGAAAATTCAGAATATATGTCTGTTTATGGAGCGATGCTCACTAAAATAGTGCAAAAAATCTGTTTTAACGTAAAAAAACAGAAGAGAACATGTGTTTCATCGGAACCTTTATCTGCATTCTTTTGGGGCGTGCCTGAAATGGGAGAGCGAAGGTGTGATTGGTTACAGATATAATAAAAAAAAGAACCGCACCGTTGTTAAACGGTGCGGCCTCTGAAAATCAATGAGTCACGTATTAAGTATTTTTGGCGATGATTCTTTCCAAAGTCTTAACACGTTCTTCAAGATCGTAGACCTTTAATTCCAGAGCCTTGTCTGCAAGCATGGTTCTGGTGTTTGCGGCCTGTTCGAGAACCTTTTCTTCATTGCCGGTCTGTTCGCCCGGTACCTGAGTGCCGGTATAGGAGCCTGATAACATGCCGAACTTGGCGGCGGTTTCAACTACAGCATTAATGAAATCATCACTTCTTTCTATGATTTTCTTTTCAAGAATTCTTAAAAGTTTGTCGTCTGCACTCGAACCACTTCCTCTTGATTCATAGGTGCTGATTGAAATTGCAGCCATATCCAGATGTTCTGCTAAATTTTTGGCGGTCACAAAACCTAAGCCAAGTCTCCATCTTTTGTATAATTCCGGACTCATAATATTTCCTTTGATGTGTATTCTTTATTAGCAATCAGACTAGATAGAATAGTTAGACACTTCGGTATTATTAAGTGCACAATTCTTTAAGTAATCAACATTTTTAGCCCGCAGCATGGCCGCGTGTCTGAAAAGGTCGTTACTTTTTTCTATGTTTTTAGGAACACCTTTTCCCGTATACAGACAGTAGGCCATCAATGCACAGGCATCTCCGTAGTCTCTGTCCGTCTCAGAAGCTTTCTCAAGGTAGGACTGGAGGTGAAACACGCATTCATTGTAATCCGGTGTAATAGGGGAATTATGAACTGATGTTCTTCTCTTTTTAGTGGCGGGCGTCTTTTCAGTGTCCGCAACGTTACCGGTCCTTCCGGCTCCTTTTTTTATTATGTTTTTCTTCGCACTGACATCATCCGCATTCATTCTTCCGTAAGTTCTCGTGAAGTATTCACTGAGTGAATCACCGAAAAAATTAATTACGGCAAGGAGGTAAATGCACTCCTGATAATCGTTGCGTATGGCTCTTTCACTGAAGTACTTGGCCGCATTTACGTTGATGTTTGTCCCCAGTCCTATAAACCTCATTCTTGCGAGATGAGGCAGTGACGGCGCAAACTCGGCGCTGAGCAGCCTTTCAAAAAGGGAAAAAGCCTTGTAATATCTGCCTTTTTTCAGACATCTTACGGCTCTGAAATAATTCAGAAAAATTCTGGAAAAACGGAAGAGATCAACCCAGTAGGTGGCGAGCAGAATGCAGACGCACAGCAGACTCTTGACAAACAGGTTGTCGCTTACGTTCCCGTAAAAGCCGAAAATTGCATAAATCAATCCGAAGGACGTTAAGGTTTTTATAATAAATAAGAACATAATTTCCCCCGGAGCGTTTTATTAGCGACTGCGGAAAACAATACGACCCTTGGTTAAATCGTAAGGGGTCATCTGTACTGTAACTTTGTCGCCGGTCAGAATGCGAATGTAGTTTTTACGCATTTTTCCTGAGATGTATGCCATTACAACGTGGCCATTCTCAAGCTGTACTCTGAAAGTGGTGTTTGGGAGGGTTTCAAGCACAACCCCCTGCATTTCAATATTGTCTTCTTTGGACATGCTTATTAAACTCTTATTATTTTTTAATATTAAATAAATTATATGTGGTGGTATTTTTCAGATCAGGATGTTTTTCCTAATCAAAAATTGAGCTGAATTGTACAATCTTTTTTATAAATTTGCAAAGAAAAAAGAGAAGTATCTCTCACTAAAATCAGTTTAAATATAAAAAAATGATAATGTTTTTCAGAAAAAATTTCCGCTGTTTTTTATTATTTGGTTATATTTTAATCAATAAAGAGCCGTATTTTAAGCTTTAATCGATCGGATTCCGCCCGGTAAGGTACTGATAATCACTGTAAAATCAATGTTGTGACGCAGTGATGCGGTTCGCATCTGTTTTCTGTTGTTTTTCAAATCCGGTAACTGTCACAACCGGTATTTTTCCGGTTTTATGCACCTTGTGGTTGTATATTTTTTGAACTGCATCATAAGACACAACTACATAACTTTTAAATAACTTTCGAATAACTTATTATTATTATCTTATGTGATTAATCTCTAGTAACATTCACCGGGTGACACAAAGTGTTAGAGTAAACCGTGCGGAATAAAGTAAACTTGCATGGATAAAGGGATAATATTCGGATTTTCCGATGATTCCCTAAGCCGGACCGCTGCAGAGCAGACAGGCTGAAAAAAGGACAAAAAACGGAACGACCTGATAAAGGTTTCCGATTATAAATATAAATAATAACTGGGATGAAGCAGTGCCTTGCATGTCGGTATCAGTTCAGAGCCATATTGAGAGTTTGGAATTGCTGCGCTGGATCGAACTTTAAAAAGAGAATTACCGGTTTTTCTGAGAATCTCTGATTGGGATTACTGGGAAGGCTGTTAATTAACGGAAGAACGGAATCTTTCGTCAGGACTGCAGGTGCAGGATTTTAAGGGTGTTTGAAATGCCAAAACCAAAAATAGTAACGGCGTTAGGTATTATTGCGGTTCCGCTTGTAATACTGTATGTTTTTCTATTTGTTTTACCGGGGCTTTCCGTTATGAGGGGGACTGATTCGGTTCTGGATCGTAAGTTTACCACCGTCGATGCGGACAATAATGTCAGGGAAAAGCCTTACATCGATGAGGCCTATCTGAATGATGCCGCTCGTAATCAGATTGCCTTTCAGCAGAAAATCGCCAGAAATGACGTTTATTATCATGATCTCGACATCAGGGAAAGAATCAACAAGAATACCGAATTCTATCCGATTGAGGCTTCTGATCCTGATGAACTCCGTGAGAAGATTGTGATGTTTGCGCCGGAAAACGCTTCAACCGGTAAGAAGAGCGTGACTAAGGTAACCTATGGTGTGGATTGGAGTCTTGAGACACGTCAGGAAGAAGGTGAATGCAAATTCTATGGTGCCAATATCGTAACCAGCGTGACCATGATGGTTCCAAAGTGGGTTGGTATCGAAGGACAGTCTGATGACGTCAAGGAACAGTGGAGCTCGTTCCTCACAAGCGTTTCCAAATATGAAGCCACTCATAATCAGATTATGATTGACGTCAGCAGAGACATCGCCAACAGAATTCGTTTCATTCCGAAACAGTCTCTGTGTTCAGATCTCATTGAAAAGGTTAACGTAATCGGTAATCATGGTCTGGACCTGGCGAAGGAAAAGATGAAGAGATACCGTTACGAAACGGCCGGCGGCAGATATTTTGGAGTTAAGATGCCGGCTTTTGCCCGCAGGGATTATGTGGAATCGGTAGAAACCGAGTAATAATGCTTGGGGCTTCCGGATGGTTTCTACTGACCGGAACGTTAACTGAAAACACGGAACGCAGTAATAATAAAAAGACAGCATAAAATTACAGAGGTCTGACCGGTGAGTCCGGTCAGACCTCTGTGTTTTGTAATACGTACGTTCGGATTCTGTAAAAATTTTCTGTCGGAAACGAAAATCATGCTTTTGCGACTAATTCAGAGGACTGTCGATGAAACCTGAGAGCATTTCCCTTTTTCTGCCGAAACCTTTGCGTTTCACAAGGGTAAAGCCGGCTTCCCTTAAATTATCTCTTACCTCACGGCATACCGTGAATGTCGCAATGTTTGTTCCTTTGGAACTGAGCTCTGCAAGAATCTTCATGCTTTGAACCGACCACATGTCACAGTTGCTTTTCGGGTTGAATCCGTCAAGAAACCATGAATCTACGGGACAATCCGTACATACGGAAGAGTAGCAGTCAGTAATGTCTCCAATCATAAGCTGCAGGGTGAATTCCGGATTGATCTCATACGTATTGAGTCCTGTGAACAGTTCTTTTGATGAAAGAGCCTCAACAAGTTCCATGCTTTCCTTTCCGATGTTAGGAAAACGGGAGTGAGCTCTTTTCATTACTTCCGGGCTCAGCGGATATTTTTCCACAGAGAGAAAAGTCACGTGGGGCAGGATGATTCTGCTTCCTGAATGTTTTTCTTCTTCCTGAAGTCTTTTGTGGAAATTCATCAGTGTGAGCAGGTTCAGTCCGGTGCCGAAGCCGGTCTCTCCCACAAGGTAATCTGAGCCGGGGGATGACTCCCCGGACTGCGCCCTGTTTCTGAGACGTTCTCTTAAGTCACATCCGTCTATGAACACATGCTCTGATTCCTCCATGCCTCCGCAGTCGGAAAAGTAGACGTCGTCGAATTTCGTACTTCTCGGTTCACCGTTTTCGGTGAATTCTATCTCCGTGAATTTCACAACTTCATGAGGCAGGGGAGAGTTTATGTTTATCATTCTGTCTGCTCCTTTAAAAGAATATGCGTGATTATTGATCATTTTGCGAAAATGAAAAAGATGTCGTGAACGTAATTGCCATTTTTGGTACATGGTGTATGAACAGTATGCATACGGATGCGTATGTAACATTTTTGGAAAATGACTGCTGCCTGATGTTTATGGGCAGGAGGCGGTTTTAGATATGTGACATTGCCTTAACTGAATTTTCCCATAACCGGCAAAAATATACTATAATGTTTCCGAATGTTGAATGTCGTCAGATGTTCTTTAGTTTGTTGGACATAAGTTTTTAGCAAGGATTTTGAACCTTTGTGCAGATCGGCGGTCTTAATACCGTCAGTTATGCCTCAGGCAGAGTAGAAAATCCAAAAAAGAGATATATAAGTTATGAGAAGAGCAGTTATTACCGGTATGGGAATTGTTTCCAGTATTGGTAACAATTTGCAGAATGTTCTGCAGTCCTTAAAAACAGGAAAGTCTGGAATTTCCTTTTCCGAACAGTTTAAGGAAGCAGGTTTAAAGTCAAATGTATGGGGAGCGGTTGATCTCAATCTCGATGATCTGATTGATCGCAAGGTTAAGCGTTTCATGGGAGATGCTGCAGCCTACGCATATCTTTCCATGCAGCAGGCAATTGAAGATTCAGGATTAAGCGAATCCGAAGTTTCAAATGAACGTACCGGTCTTATCTGCGGGTCCGGCGGTGCATCAAGCAGAAATCAGGTTGAAGCATGCGATACCTTAAGAACAAAGGGTATCCGTCGAGTAGGCCCTTATCAGGTTACCAGATGCATGGGGTCCACAACCTCAGCATGTCTTGCAACTCCTTTTAAGATTAAGGGAGTTAATTACAGTATCAGTTCAGCGTGCTCTACTTCAGCACACTGCATCGGAACCGCTGCGGAACAGATTATGCTCGGAAAGCAGGATGTTGTTTTTGCAGGTGGCGGTGAAGAGCTTGACTGGAGTCTTGCCTGTCTTTTTGACGGTATGGGAGCTTTAAGCACGAAGTATAATGAAACTCCGGAAAAGGCTTCAAGAACCTATGACGCCGATCGTGACGGCTTCGTTATTGCCGGCGGTGGCGGCATGGTTGTTGTTGAAGAGCTGGAACATGCGCTTGCCAGAGGTGCGAAAATCTACGGCGAACTCGTAGGTTTCGGTGCTACCTCTGACGGCTATGACATGGTTGCTCCTTCAGGGGAAGGTGCCGTAAGATGTATGAAGCAGGCTATGGCAACTTCAAAAAATCCTGTTCAGTACATCAATACTCACGGTACTTCAACAAAGGTGGGTGATACTAAGGAACTTGAGGCAATCAGACAGACTTTCGGTGCTGATGTTCCGTTCCTCAGTGCGACTAAGGCCATGACCGGTCACAGTCTCGGTGCTGCCGGAGTGCAGGAGGCCATATACTCATTACTGATGCTTAACAATAATTTTATTGCTCCAAGCATTAACATTGAAAATCTTGATCCTTTAGCGGAAGGTCTTCCGATTGTTACTTCAGCCAAGGATATTGAGCTTGAATGCGTGATGTCTAACAGCTTTGGTTTCGGCGGAACCAATGCCTGCTTGATTTTCAATAAGTATCACGATTAACGGAATGCCGCGGTAGCGGCAGTTCAGAAATTGTTTATAAAAATCAGGGGAAATTTTTTTCTTCTGATTTTTTTATGTCGGAGAATTTAAAATGGGCGACATGATTAGACTGGATAAATGTCTGACGCTAAATTACGGTCTCAGCAGAAAAGAGGCCGGAACGGTCATTCGTAAGGGCCGGGTTTCCGTTAACGGTTCCGTCGTAAAGGATGCTGCCGCCAAGGTGAGTGCGGAAGATTCGATTGTCTGTGACGGTGACGGTCTTGAAGTGGTAACCGAGGAACGTAAAAGATATTTCCTGATAAACAAACCGAAGGGCTGCGTCTGTTCCAATGATGATCCCCAGAATCCAATTGTTCTTACGCTGCTCGAGGGGGAGGCCGGAGGTCTTTTCTGTGTCGGCAGACTGGATCTGGATACGGAAGGGCTTCTGTTCATTACCGATGACGGTGGTTGGGCGCATCGCATAACCTCACCCAAAAAGTCTCACTGTAAAACTTATGAAGTGTGGCTTGCAGAAGACTGTCCTGAAGAAAATATCAGACTCTTTGCCCAAGGCGTAATGCTGAGAGGTGAAAAGTATGCCACCCGCCCGGCGGTTCTTGAAATAATGGAGCCGAGACATGTACTGCTGACAATTACCGAAGGCAGGTATCATCAGGTTAAGAGAATGTTTGCAAGTACCGGAAACAAGGTGGTGGGATTAAAGCGTATTGCCATCGGAGACATCAGGCTTGATGATGATCTGCAGCCGGGAGAGTACAGGGAGCTGACGGCTGAAGAAATTGCAATGTTCTAGAAAAATACGGCAATAAGGCATGATTCTCAGTAATTATATCCTGTTGCTGTACAATGAGAATAGGTGTTGGTCCAGGGAGCTTATATGACTTATGTTCTTCCTATAGTCATGATTGTGATTTTTAACATAATCTATCACATTTGTTCAAAGTCGGTTCCTGTCGGTGTTAGTCCCTTTTTGTCACTTGCGGTAACGTATCTGGTGGGATTCATTCTCAGCATTATTATTTTTCTCATTACAAGAACCGGAGAGGGTGTCGTTTCCGAACTGGGCAGGGTGAACTGGGCTGCTCCGGTGCTGGGGCTCTCCGTGGTGGGGTTGGAAGCCGGTTTTATCTACGCCTATAAATACGGATGGGAAATCAGTCGGGCGTCACTCGTACAGAGTTCCTTTCTTGCAATATCCCTTATTTTTGTCGGCTTTTTTCTCTATGATGAACCTCTGACGTGGAATAAGATACTCGGTGTTCTGGTCTGTATAGCAGGTCTTGTATTAATCAATCTCTGATTAAACGTGAAACAGATGTTCAGAAATTGGGGGGCGGAAAAACAAAACCCGTGAATTATGTGCGAAGCAGGCTCTACACGCCGTCGTCAAAACATGCTTACGAATCGTGTTCAAAAACGTCGTGTCGTACGGATTAAGGCTGTCTGAACTTTTTTATTTACGCAAAAATTCTGGATCTGAAAACAAAGAAAACCGCGCCTACCATGCATATGGCAGCCCAGAGATAGTCCCAGTTCCATTTTTCTCCGAAGAGCAGAATTGACAGAGGAACGAAAACCGTAAGGGTAATGACCTCCTGAATGATTTTCAGCTGACCGACGGTTAAATATTCATGGGCATAGCGGTTTGCAGGAATCATCAGGGCGTATTCAAACAGGGCTATCATCCATGAAACCAGGATTGCCACGTAAACCGGTTTTTCTGCAAGTTTGCTTAAATGGCCGTACCATGCGATGTTCATGAAAATGTTGCTCAGTATCAGCAGACATACGCTTCCCAGTACAACCTTTATTTCCATCATGATAATTCGTTTCCTTACGGCTACCTGTGAGCCTTAACAGCTAAAAACAACCTGAGTGCCGGGGAGGATAAAGCGGTTATCCGTAAACTAGCCCCTCAACAGAACATGCATTCTATCACAAAACGTTTTCGCCGATTGCTTTTTTTACGGCGTTAAAAATCTTCAGATAAATTTGGAGAAATGTGTTGAATTTTGAAAAATTACCCCCATATAGCTAGATGTATATTTTGTTTTGGATTTTAGGAGACGTATTTTATGAGTGAACAGGAAAAACAGCAGGATATCAATGCTGAAAACGTGGATGAAACCGTTGCACAGCAGACTCAGAATTCCGAAAGTCAGGAAGTGAAGGCTGAAGAAGCCGCAGCTGCGCAGGCTGAAAACACTGAAGAACAGGATGCCGAAGCGGAAAAGATTGAAGAAGAAATTGCTGCCATGGCTGCCAAACTGACTCCGGAAGAGTTAAGGGGTGAACTTCTTTCTGCCAGACTTTCCATCAGACAGCTCCAGAATGAAAGAAAACAGTTAAAATCTGAGTTTGAGAGAAAGCAGGCCGCTCTTCAGATTGAAAAGGCTACCGTAATGGCACAGTATGACGAATACAAGAAAAATGTAAGTGCCGAACAGGAAGACAAGCACAAGAAACTTATGGAAGTAACCCAGAAGAAGCTTGCCGAAGCCATTGCCGCCAATGAAGAAGAAATCAGCCGTATCAGAACCAGATGTGACAATGAGATTTCCAAGGCGAAGAGTTTTGCACTTGAGGGCTTTGTAAAGGATCTTATTCCAAGCATTGAACCTTTGGAAAAGGCTTTGTTTTACTCAGATCGCAACAATCCTCAGCAGAAGGATCTCATAGAAGGTCTTGAAATGACCATGGAACTTATTCTTAAGGCTATCAGCAAGAACGGCGTTGAAGTTATTGATCCTCTTAATCAGCTGTTTGACCCTAACTATCATCAGGCCATCCAGCACATCCCTAATCCGGCAGTTCCGGCCAATCACGTAATGGGAGTTATTCAGAAGGGATATGCGCTTAACGGTCGCCTGCTTAAGCCTGCTCTCGTAGTTGTTTCATCAGGAAATTAAAAAAATAAAAAAAATTTGATTTTAATCTTGAATTTGAAAAACTAGGCATTATTTAAGTTAGTGTAGAGATAAGAAAGCCTCCGGAAAAACAGAAGAGAAAGTTGTGAGGCTTAAAGATTTAAAAATAGGAGTTAGAAAATGGGTAAGATTATTGGTATTGACCTCGGTACTACCAACTCATGCGTGGCAGTATACGAAAATGGTAACGCTCGTGTTTTAGAAAATGCTGAAGGTCATCGTACCACTCCTTCAGTTATCGGTTACACCGATGACGGTGAAATTTTAGTGGGTGATGCCGCAAAGCGTCAGGCCGTAACAAATCCAAAGAACACACTGTTTGCAATCAAGAGACTTATCGGTCGTCGTTTTGATGATGTTGAAGTTCAGCGCGATATTTCAATCATGCCGTTCAAGATTATTAAGTCTCCAAACGGTGATGCCTGGGTTGACGTAAAAGACAAGGGTATGGCACCTCCACAGGTTTCTGCAGAAGTTCTCAAGAAGATGAAGAAGACTGCTGAAGACATTCTCGGTGAAGAAGTTACCGAAGCAGTTATTACCGTTCCTGCATACTTCAACGACCAGCAGCGTCAGGCAACCAAGGATGCCGGTCGTATTGCAGGTCTTAACGTAAAGCGTATCATCAACGAACCTACCGCTGCTGCAATGGCTTACGGTGAAGACAAGGTTAAGGGTGAAAAGAAGATTGCGGTATACGACCTCGGCGGCGGTACCTTCGATATCTCAATCATCGATATCGATGAAGTTGACGGTGAAAAGACTTTCGAAGTACTTTCAACCAACGGTGATACCCACCTTGGCGGTGAAGACTTTGATAACCTCCTCATCACTTACCTGATTGATGAATTTAAGGCTACCAACAACATCGACTTAAGAAATGATATTCATGCTTTACAGCGTCTGAAGGAAAGTGCTGAAAAGGCTAAGATTGAACTGTCATCCGCAACTCAGACTGACGTAAATCTTCCTTACATCACTGCAGATGCCACCGGTCCAAAGCACATGAACATCAAGCTGACCCGTGCAAAGCTCGAATCACTGGTTGAAGATCTGGTTCAGAAGTCTCTGATTCCTGTTCAGACAGCTCTTAAGGATGCCGGCTTAACCGTTAATGATGTTGATGAAGTTCTTCTGGTTGGCGGTCAGACCCGTATGCCTCTGGTACAGCAGGTTGTTTCAAAGTTCTTCGGTAAGGATCCTCGTAAGGACGTAAATCCTGATGAAGCCGTTGCCGTAGGTGCTGCAATTCAGGGTTCCGTACTTGCCGGTGACAAGAAGGACGTGCTTCTTCTCGACGTTACTCCGTTATCACTCGGTATTGAAACTCTCGGCGGCGTGATGACCACTCTGATTGAAAAGAATACCACTATTCCTACCAAGAAGAGTCAGACCTTCTCTACCGCTGAAGATAACCAGCCTGCAGTAACCATTCGCGTACTTCAGGGTGAACGTAAGCGTGCAGCAGACAACAAGTTACTCGGCAACTTCAACCTTGAAGGCATTGCGGCTGCTCCACGCGGAGTACCACAGATTGAAGTTACCTTCGATATCGATGCTGATGGTCTGATTCACGTAAGTGCCAAGGATAAGAACACCGGTAAGGAACAGCAGATTCCCATTCAGTCTTCATCAGGTCTGTCAGAAGAAGAAATTCAGAAGATGGTTCGCGAAGCTGGAGCTCACTCTGCCGAAGATAAGAAGTTTGCTGACCTGGCAAATGCCCGTAACCGTGCCGATGCCGTAATTCACTCTTACAAGAAGCAGATGCAGGAAAACGGTGACAAGATTCCTGAAAATGTTAAGACCGAACTTAACCAGGCAATCAATAACCTCGAAAATGCCGCACGCGGTGATGACCTTGCAGCCATCGAAGATGCTGAGAAGAAGCTTCAGGAAATTGCAGGCTCCTTAGCTCAGTATGCACAGCAGGCTCAGGCCGGTGCAGGTGCTTCAGGCGCACAGCAGCAGAGTGCCGGCGGTAACGCCAACAACGGTGCCCGTGACGCTGATTTCGAAGAAGTTTAATGGCATACAGGTAAAACCTGAATAACGGATAAAACGCCGTTATATGAATCTAACGGACACTGTCAGTAGACAGAGTCCGTTACTTGTATGTTATGAATAAGATTAAATTAGGGAATTGACTTTTATGGCTGAGAAGCGTGATTACTATGAAGTGCTTGGCGTTGAAAAGAATGCCGATGATCAGACTATAAAAAGGGCCTTTAAGCGTTTGGCCATGAAATACCATCCGGATCGTAACAAGGAGCCGGGGGCAGAAGAAAAGTTCAAGGAAATTAACGAGGCCTATGCCGTATTAAGTGACCAGCAGAAGAGAGCTGCATATGACCAGTACGGATTCGCCGGTGTTGACCAGAATCAGGGCGGCTTCGGTGGCGGCTTTGGCGGTGGTTTCGGAGGATTTGACTTCGGTGATATCTTCGGTGATGCCTTCGGTGACATCTTCGGCGGTGGCGGACGTCGTCGCAGCGGTCCGACCGTGCAGCCTGGAGAGGATCTTCAGATTCAGGTTTCAATCACCCTTGAGGAAGCCGTAAAGGGAATTAAGAAGAAGTTTAAGATTAACAAGCATGTTACCTGTGACTGTTGCCACGGAACAGGCTGTGAAGAGGGTTCATCAACCAAGGAATGTCCTACCTGTCACGGAGCCGGTGCAATCCTGAAGGGGAACGGCATATTCAGAATTCAGGAAACCTGTCCTACCTGTCACGGTAAGGGTAAGATTTTTGAAAAGCCTTGTAAGAAGTGTAACGGTGAAGGCAGATATCCTGGTAAGCAGGAGGTTGAGGTTGACATTCCTGCAGGTGTTGATGACGGTATGAGAATGACCATCCGTGGCGCCGGTGAAGCCGGCAGAAACGGAGCTCCTGCCGGTAATCTCTTCGTGTTCATCAGGGTTAAGCCTCATCCTATTTTCGAAAGAGAAGACATGGATCTCTACGTTGATGTGCCAATCAGCATTACCACGGCAACTCTGGGCGGTAAGGTTGAGGTGCCTACTCTCGACGGTAAGATTTCACTTACGGTTAAGGAAGGCACACAGTCCGGTACCCAGCTGAGAGCAAAGGGTAAGGGTATTCCTTCAATTCACGGTTCTGCAGTGGGCGATCTTTACTGTCGAATCATTGTTGAGGTTCCTGTAAATCTTAACAACGAACAGAAGGAACTGCTGAAGAAGTTTGATGATTCAATCAACGGAAAGGGCTCCAAATCCTCAAGCAATCTTCCTGGGGTAAAGGGGTTCATGGATAAAGTTAAGGCATTCATTGACGGTTTCGCGGATCCGAAAAAGAATAAGTAATGTCCGACGCCAAAAGTTGTGAGGGACATACAGTTATTTAATTTTTATCATGTTAAAATAAAGTAAATCCGTTGGCTGTAATGCCTGTTCATTAGACGCTGCGGAATTTTACGATAATATAATAGTTCATGGGTCAGCTGCGTACAGCGGCTGATTCAATTTTTTTTATCATTTAAAAATAGGGGAACATAATGGATAGAACTCCAATGACCGTTCAGGGGGCAGAAGCCATCAGAAAAGAGCTCGATTTTTTAAAGGGCACTGAACGTCCTCGTATATCAGATTTAATTGCTGAGGCCAGAGAACACGGTGACCTCAAGGAAAATGCCGAGTATCATGCCGCAAGAGAAGCTCAGGGCATGTGTGAGGCTAAGATTAAGGATCTGGAAGCACAGTTATCAACTGCTGAAGTAATTGACATTACCAAGGTAAAGGTTGACGGTGAAAAGAAGGTTGTTTTCGGGGCTACCGTTAAGCTTGAAAAGGATGACGGTACTGAAATCACTTACAAGATTGTCGGTGAACATGAATCAGACGTTAAGAATGGTCTGCTTTCATTCAAGACTCCTATTGCCAGAGGCCTTATGGGCAAGTACGTTGATGACGAAGTTGAAATTGTTACTCCTAAAGGAAAGGTAACCTACTACATCAACGATATTCTGTATATCTAGGACAGTCCGGATTTTAGGATCCGTTATCTGAATTTTGTTATCTGTGAAATGAAAGGGAGCCTCGGCTCCTTTTTTGTTTTGAGATTGAAAAACAATAAACAGATACCATGCAGCTGACGCAAACGTTTTGCGGAGAAAACATACCGTCCGTCAGTTGAAGATGATTGTTTGGTACGGTCGAACAGTTGACGGGAGAGCTCCCTCTGAAATTAAAATACCGGAGCTTTTCCACTGCATCTGACTGATATGGTCAGTGTCTGTCGCTTCCGGTATTGTAATTCTTGGTTTTAGGCTTTAGGAAGGCTGAAACTGCTTTCCTTCTTTTTCTGCTTGAAGAAAGTAACGTTGTTACCCATAATCTGAACAATGGTCATGTCTGCCTTCTCAGCCAGTTCGGCTGCAACGGCTTCCCTTACTTCCTTTTCCTGACCTGCAATTTTAACCTTGATTAGTTCATGATGATCAATGGAAGACTTTATTTCTTCGATAACGCTGTCGGTAATGCCTTTCTGACCAATCATTACTACGGGCTTAATGTCGTGAGCCTTTGATTTGAGATAAAGCTTCTGTTTGGTTGTAAGTTCCATAATACACATCCTTAAAAATTTTCTGCATTATACAGATTTTTATGACATCTGTGAATAAGTATGAAAAATGAAATCCTGATGTTTTTCGCCGGGAACATCTCATGTGAATCTTTATATCAGCTGACATACACTGTATAATTACTGCGGATGAATGAGAATTCCCGGAAGCCTGATTTTTCGGAGTCCGGGATTCACGTTTTTTATGTTTGATCTGAAGTCCCGGTTCATACATTCCGCCTGTTGAAGCGGATCCGCGACTTCATAATGTAGTGAACGGGAACTGTTTATGAAAGTTAAACCATTAGTTAAGGATTTTATCAGTCCTGAGTACAAGACCGAATCAGCCGGCGGTATGGACATCTATTTCCAGGAAGACGTTACCCTTGTTGCCGGAAAGGACAACATTGTGAATCTGGGGTTCGCGGCTGAAGTTCCGGCAGGTCACGTTGCTCTTCTTCTTCCACGTTCCGGAGCAGGCATCAAGGGAATCGGTTTACGCAATACCGTAGGCGTAATCGATTCTGATTACAGGGGCGAATGGATTGCCCATATCGTGATTGATGAGCAGGGAGATAATTTTGCCGGCAGGGAGATTGTATTTAAAAGAGGTGAAAGGGCCATTCAGAGTCTGATTGTTCCGGTTGCCGTTGAAACAATCGAAATTGTCGACGAACTGTCAGAGACTGCAAGAGGCGCCGGCGGGTTCGGCTCCACAAAATAGTCCGTAACCGGATTTAATCTGAAACAGTCAGTTGATGAACCGGGCTCGCAGGTTTTACCTGGAGCCCGGTTCATTTTTTCAGAGGAAAATATTTTAATCTGTAATGCCGGTTAAATAATTGCAAAAATAAAGGTGACAAAAACACTGTTTATTACATATAATAAATATGCTTATGTGTAAAACGTAATTTGAACGTAAACCTGGTACGGCCGGACGGACACAGTCCGGTTTCGCATTTTTCATTGGTTTGAGTAATGGAGCGGAAACATCAGATGAAAGACTCAGTCATAAGAATTCTACATACCTCAGACTGGCATTTGGGTAAGAGACTGCACGAATTCGACAGAAGTATTGAATATCGTAAATTTAAAGAGAACCTGCTCCGGACGATTGAAAGTGAACAGCCTCATCTGCTGCTGTTGGCGGGTGATGTCTTTGATACGATAAATCCGTCCCTGGAAGCCGAAAAATTTCTGGGAACCACTCTGAATGAAATACGCAGAAGACATCCCGGTCTTCATATTGTCATAACCTGCGGCAATCATGACAGTGCCAGGAAAATCGACAGTGTTTCCGCCTACATGGAATGCTGTGACAGACTGATGATTGTCGGTGAACTGCCTGTTGTCTATTATGAGGAAAACCCGTCGGTCTGCGATGTCGATTATGAGAAGCTGATTTATCCGGTGCGCACCGATGACAGAAAACTTCAGGCATTAGTGGTGGCCATGCCTTTTCTGAGTACGACAAGGGTTCTTAACCTTGGTGTTAACCGTTCACATGACGGAAGTGAAACGGATTATGAATCAGGCGTCAGAAATATTTATCAGGGGTGTCTGGATTTCATCAGAAACAGTGAAGAATATAAGGGAGCCGATGTTCCCATTATTGCCATGGGGCATTTTTTCGTGAAAAGCTCGACTCTTAGCGGATCAGAGGAGGACAAGGCTACGGACATGATTGGCGGAGAGCAGGGAATCGGTGTTTCTGTTTTTGACGGTTATGACTATGTGGCTCTTGGCCATATTCATCTGCGCCAGAATATCGGAGGCTGCAGGCGGGTTCGTTACAGTGGTTCCCCGCTTCCAATAAATTTTGGGGAATGTGAATATCGCAATGGTGTTGATATTGTGGATGTTTTGCCTGCAGGGAGTTCTGATGACGGCGGAAGATATGACATTGAGGTGGTATCCCGTGTTTACGAGCGTGCCGTTGATTTCATCCGAATTCCTGCCCGGCGGGGAATGGCCTGTGAGGAAGAAGTACTGCAGACTCTTAACAATATGCAGATTTCCGCCGGAGAAAAATCCATTAATGAGCTGCCTTTCTGTTCGATTTTTGCCGAATATAATCAGGAAAACTCCGGTTTTGATTGCATCAGATCATATCGTGAAATACTGGATAAAAAAATCGGAGAGCTTTCCGGAAAGGCATTCCGACTTTGCGATTTCAAGCTTATTCGTAAAGAAGGAGATGGCGGAACCGTATTCCGTCAGCAGGATGTTCAGTCGCTTGACGACATCAGTTCACCGATTGTGCTGGCTTCAAGAATGTACGAAGAAGTACACAAGGGTAAGGAAATGCCAGAGGAGCTTGTAAAGCTTCTCAGTGAGATCATTGCAGAGGCTGAAAACGGAAAAGATGACTGCAGCGGAAAGTCAGCCTGATGAAAAAATCAGTTAAGAACGGCGGTCAGACAGAAAATATATAAAAACTAAACAGAGGCGGTTATGAAAATTTTAAGAGTTGCAGGCGTTAATCTGGCGAGTCTTGATGAGTTTGATATTGATTTTCGAAAGGTTACGAGTGACAGGAACAGAATTTTTGCCATTATAGGCGATACGGGAGCGGGGAAAAGCACCATTCTGGATGCCATATGTCTGGCCCTGTATGGCAGAACCCCTCGTATTTCCCGATATGGAACTAATTCCGGTGCTGTCGAGCTTGAAGAAGGTCAAAGTGTTGGAACGGATGATTCCATAAACGTAATGACCCGCGGAAAGAATAACTGTTCCGCCACCGTTGATTTTGAGGGCAGAGGCGGTGTTTACAGAGCCGTGTACTCAGTCTGCAAAAAAAGAACAAATTTCTCCTATTCATTTGAAGTGAGACGGCTTGATGTCAACGGCATCCCGGGAGAACTTCTGGTAGACAAGGAAAAGGCGTTTAGATTAAAACCTCTTGAAGATTTTATTCAGCCGTATACAGGTCTTACCTGGGAACAGTTTAAGAAGGTCATTGTGCTTCCTCAGGGAGAGTTTGCCGCATTTCTGGAAGATGATTCCAAGGCTAAAACAAGTCTTCTTGAAAAACTTACGGGTACGGAAATATACCGGAAAATTGATGCACTCGTTACTGAACGCATAAGCGGGATCAAGACTGTTTTGGACGATTACCATAAACGGATGAATGTTATATCCGGACAGCTCCTTTCTGATGATGCCAGAAAGAATATCGGGGAAAGACTTAAAAGCTGTACCGAGGAAATAACAAAAACATCTGAAAGAATTCAGGTTCTTAATGCTTATGCAAAATACGTTGCGGATCTGAGCAGGGTGAATGCGGATATTTCCGCACTTAATGCTGAAAAGCAGAAGCAGGAGGCACGTAAGGACGATTATCGGGATGATTACAGGATAAAGTCGCTTTTTGACCTGTCCCGCCCCCTGAGGGATATTCATATAAATCTGAATAATGTCGACAGGAATCTTGAAAATCTGAGGAAGAACGGAACAGAGCTTGCGGACAGTCGGAAAGCATTGGAAGCGAACCTTCATTCATCCGAGGAGATTCTGAAAAAAAGAATATCTGAATATGAGGATCGCAAAAAGGAAAAAGATCTGAAGGCTCCGGTCATAAAGCAGGCTGAAGCTCTGGAGCAGAATAAAAATACCATAGTGACCATGTCGGAAGAGTCCAAAAGGAATGTTTCAGAAAAAAGTTCAATTCTGAAAAAACGGAAGAAGGACCTTGCTGAAGCAGAAGCAGCCGGAAATGATGTCATAAAAAGAATCAGCGAGCTGGACGAATCTTATAAAAAGAACCAGAAATATGAGTTCTTGAAGGGGAAATGGCCGGATCTCAGGGTGAGAATTACCGAATACCGGAACTGCAGTAATCAGCTTCGTGAAAAGGAGAATGCGGCTCAAAATCATTGTCAGGCAATGAATGAAAAAAAATCTGAGTGGCTTAACCGTTATAACGAATATCAGAAGCTCACCGGGGACAGCTGTCAGTATTCATTTGATGACGGGATTATTCCCGGGACTGGGCTGTATGAAGCCGCTGTGACAGATGCCGAGTCATTCAGGAGACAGGCCGGTTCCGTGGAGCAGTGTCTGACAACATTAAAATTTCAGACGGATAAATACCTTGCCGCCGCAGAAAAAACAAGGTACTGGCACGTTGGTTTTACGGATGCCTGCAGACAGATTTCCGTTTTGAATGCTGATTCCGGGCTGACCGCACTCAGGAAAAGATCGGCAGAGCTGAATGACTGCATAAGAACATGTGATGTGGCCATTAAGCTGCACGGCTATGCCGTGAATCTTAAACCTGGAGATCCGTGCCCGTGCTGCGGGTCGACCGTTCATCCGAGACTTGAAGGTCATATCGGCGGACTGGAAAGTCTGCTTGACAGACTGATAAGTGACAAAGCCACATATGAAACAGAACTGAAAAGCGTTGATGCGGATATAGACAGCCACGGGAAAAAGCTTATTGAACTGCAGGAGATGAGGAAAACGGCGCTCTCAGGACTAAAGATATCTGTCTCTGAGCTGATGTCTGCCGACACTGAAATCCGCAGAACGGTAAAGCAGTTAAAAGAATACACTGACGGCATATCGGTTTTTGCAGAACATGCGGATGAAGGAAAGGTTACATGCCTTAATGATTTACGCTCCCTGTTCCGTGATATGGGTGAGGCAGGATTTTTTCTGCCATCCTTCTGTGATGAAAAATTGTCGCCTTTAACGGAGAACCTGATGGGGATTGTGCCTCAGTTGTCTGAAGACGGTGACGGATTGCTTAAAGATGAAAATAATAAAACGTCTCAGTTTCCGGATGACCGGCTGCATTCATTTAAGGAATGCACAGACAGAATACGTGAGTTTCATGATCTGCTGAGGAGAAAGTCCGGTGAAGTGTCTGTTATTTTCGAGAATATCGGTAATGCCGTTAAGATAATTGAGAAAATCAAAAACATTTATGAAAATTTTGCGTATGTCAAAAAGGCCTTTGTCAGTGAATCGTCTCAGGCGGCACTGCTTAAGGAAAAGGTGGCAGGCCTTGATTACAGAACCGATGATGCCGGTCTTGCCCAGGCCTGGACAGCCATGATCAATGTCAATGATGACGCAAAGTTCGAAGAATATGTCCAAAAGTACAATAAGATCTGTGATTCACTGAATGATTATGACAGACACCGCAGTGAACTTGATACCGAACTTGCGGTAAAGAATACTTCCGTGGAATCCTTTAAACGCAGCGTGGCTGATGCTGAAAGCGCTCTGAAAGCCGAGGAGGACGAGCTTGCGAACAGAGAACGGAAACTTGCCGCAGTTAATCAGGAACTTTTGGATCTTACCGGCGGTGTCACCTCCAGGAAAATGACGGAGAGGCTTCAGCAGGCTATTGATAAGGCCGGAAATGAAATGCATCAGGCAGAAATTAATTGCAGTGAGGTGAAAAGCAGGCTTGCAGGCTGTCAGAATCAGCAGAAGGAAAATGAAGAAGGGATTCGTTCGGCTGAAAAGGAAAAATCCAGTCTCAGGGAGAAGCTTGGTGCAGAGGCCGGGAATATTGCATCAGGTGAAAGAAATTCAGGACATTTTTCCGTGGAGGAGATTGTTTCGGCGGCACTGATGGAGGAGAACCTGTATCAGGAAGCACTTAAAAGAGTGGAAATGCTGGAAGCCGATATTCAGAAAACGGATAAGGCTCTGATATCACGGATGGCTGTTCATGATGATACTGAAAGACGGCTTGCGGAAATCAGAACAAGAATTTCTCCTGAGGATTATGCCGAAGACGGTAACGGCATCAGAGAGAATGTCCTTGCGGAGGCAGAAAGTAAGAGAATACTTCTTGAGGAAGAAAAATCAGAACATGAAGGCAGTCTGCGTAATGACAAGAGTAATCTGGCAGAGCTTGAAAATCTTCGGAACGAGATTGAAAAAATCAGAAATAACAATAAGTCCGTGTATGAACTTAAGGAGCTGTTTGATATCAAGAGAAGCTTCAAGGAGTATGCGCAGAAGATTACCTTCGGCTATCTTGTAAGTAAGGCCAACAGGTACATTCTTGATTTTACCTCCGGCAGATATGAACTGAAGCAGGTTTCTGCAAAAACAAAAAAGGATCGTGAGCATGAGGTTAACTACCTTGAAATTGCCGTTATAGACCACGACAGAGGAGACAGCAGCAGACTGGTGAATTCTCTGTCCGGAGGTGAAAAGTTCCGTGTCGCCCTGGGGCTGGCACTGGGACTTTCAGATTTGATTGTAAGGAATGTCAGGGTCGACAACATGTTCATAGATGAAGGCTTTGATACATTGGACAACGAGAGACTAGACAGCCTCCTGAATTCGCTGTCCACCGTTACCAACCGTCAGATAGGTATTATTACTCATGTTGATCAGGTCGTTAACGGCGGAATGATTCAGTCCAGGATTCTTGTACGTCACCGTGCCGGAGACTCATCCCGCAGTGAGGTTGTTGTTCTTTAAGGAAGAAAGATAGGAATGTGGTGGCGCTCATTCCTTTGTACTTCAGAAACTCGTACTGATTCTTAGGATAAAATCCGTCACATCTTGAAATATTGCGATTTTATCACTATTTAAACAGAGGGTTAACAACTGCTTGACTAAATCTATAAATAGTTTATAATATATTTAAAATAGTTATAGGTTTGTTTGTAATGAATAAGATTATTTCAATTGGACAGG
>CACWVT010000020.1 GCA_902764345.1 uncultured Ruminobacter sp. | reverse complement strand
GATCCCTAAAAAAACCAGAGATCTCTTCGACTTGTTCGGCATACCTTACCCAAAGAAGCAAATCAAAAATTAGAAACTATGATCTGCGGAGTTAGGGTTCGACCTTAAAATTATCGTAAATTGTTCTGTTCAAATTACCGAGGGCTCTGCATACTAGTATGTTCCCCTCTTCGTTTTAAGGTTCGTTACGCAATATGTTAACATCCGTCAGCAAATACCCTTATGGCAGCCGGATATACTGGGCCGGTATTTGCCGGTAGCTTGTGTGCACTCCTGTAAGCCACAAAACATTGGTCATCTTTATAATTTGCAGGAACGTAACCGTTAGGAATAAACAGCTGCAGCAGATTTTCACCCGAGCCGTGCTGAAAATTCGAGAGAGACCCATCAAGATCTTTACCTTTCCCGGGAAAGCAGTCACACCAGTCATACTCGCATGCTGTTTTCATACTTGAACATTTGAATTTATCAGATCTGGCCGGAGCTTCCTTGCCGGCATCTGGCGGAATGGCGCTGCTGCCGTCAACAAGGTATCCAACGTTGTTGCGGTCAACATACCCAAACTTCAGATTATATTTAACCCCGTTTATGGTTAAGTAAGTATTTTTTTCATTGAACGAATCCGTGGAACTGGTAAGTCCCTGAGCCAGAGCTTTTGCGTGAAACATATTATTAGCAGATTTGAGTGAACCTGCCAAAGCAGTGAGAGTTGCGGCGCGCGCCTCTGACTTCAGATTCATGAACTTCGGAGCCGCACTAGCGGAGAGAATTCCAAGAATAATTATAACAACCACAAGTTCTATCAGCGTAAATCCTTTGTTTTTCATCGTTAAGCCTCTTGCCATCCGTGGACAGAAATACATTATCGAAAAAAAGACACGATTCCCCATCTTCTCAATTGTAACAAAAAATCATCAGCTGTAAATCCTGCTGTGTCGCAAAGTCGGAGACATTATCATATTTAGAATCTGTATTATTGTGATAAACAAATATTATTCGGTTTTGTGTTGTTTTTTTTAATGCTTATAGTTTTATGTTTTCCTAAGGTGTATTACTGATTGTTTATGAATCGTGATGCATATCAGTTGGCGTGTGAACTGTCAGCATCCAGGTTTTAACCGGATATGATTTTTTCTTCTGAACGGCATACATATAAACGGATATCAGGTCTTATTCATATTGTCTTCCATAAAAAGACTTAAGTACTTGACATATAATGTGGCACGGATATTATCGTTGAAAGTAGAGCCGCCGGCGCGGAAATCGTTGAACAGAAAAATAACTAATACCGAAACATGACTGCATCAGATACACAAAAATCCTTATTGCAACGAATTTTTTCCAAAAGAATGCTCCTGTGTATTTTTTTGGGATTCAGTTCAGGACTGCCGTTCTATTTTCTGTTCAATCTTGTTTCCGCCTGGCTGAAGGACGAGGGGATAAATATCGGTACCATCGGGGCTTTTTCTCTTCTTACTCTGCCTTATGCATGGAAGTTCGTCTGGGCTCCTGCATTGGACCTGTTCTTTGTGAAGAGAATAGGCAGACGAAGAACATGGATGTTTCTTACTCAGACCGTGCTTCTAATTTGCCTTGCTCTTATGGGGCTGTGTTCGCCGAAGATTGATTTCCATCTGTACCTTATAATGATTCTTTATTTTTTGGTGGCGTTTTTTTCAGCTACTCAGGATGTGGCCATAGACGCATTCAGAAGGGAAATTCTTGATGATGAGGAATTGGGGCTTGGTAATTCCATTTTTGTGAATGCCTATCGTTTTGCAGGACTGGTTCCCGGTACTCTGTCTCTGTATATGAGTGACAGAATGCCTTGGAGCATTACCATAATTCTTACAGCCATGTTTATGTTTGTGGGTCTCGGTACAACCTTTATGATAAGGGAGGCGGAGTGTCAGGTCTCAACCAGAACCATAAAAGAGTCCGTTGTGGAACCGTTAAAGGAATTTATAGGTCGCAAAGGCGTTTGGAGTTTCCTGAGCATGCTCCTGTTTATATTCCTGTATAAGTTCGGGGACAATATGGCCACGGCATTGGCCACGCCGTTCTACATGGACATGGGGTACACAAAGTCGGTTATAGGAACCGTAAACAAGGTTGTGGGGTTCTGGGCTCTGCTTGCCGGCAGTATAATCGGCGGAATAATAATGCTTAAAATTGGTATCAATAAGGCTTTGTGGCTGTTCGGTCTGGCTCAGATTGTTACTATTCTTGGATTTGTGTTTATAACTCACGTTTGGCAGAATCAGGGAGAGTTTGTGGAAATACTGGCTTCTGCCGACGGATTTATAAATGGTATTTTCGGGAATATAGGAATAACCGGGTTCCGTTCTGACATGGCTTCCGGATTTGAGTTTCCTAATACCTGGCTGCTTTCGCTTGTCATAAGCGGAGAGAACCTTGGTGCCGGTCTTGGTACCGCATGTTTTGTTGCATATATGTGCAGGGAGACCAAAGGAAAATACATAGCCACGCAGCTCGCACTCCTTACGGCTCTGTCCGCACTTCCGAGAACGCTCTGCACATCAAGAGCAGGATATATTATTGACAGCGTCGGATACGAGAATTTTTTCATTATCTGCTACGCTCTGGCAATTCCGGGGATGCTGATGCTTATCTACATAGCTCCATATGGTGCCGAAAGCGGAAAAAAAGCCTCAGAGTCAGTTCGGGCTTAGAGTTTTTATCCTTGTTTAATGGGGCCGGCACGTAAAAGCCGGCTCTCTTTTTTCCTGAGATTTCCTTAATTTCCTCCTTTAGTAAAATTCAAAAAATAATCAATTATCCTAGTAAGTAAAATAACAAAAATATTCACTTGTGTGATAAACTACACGACAATTCCGATTACTCTGTCTTTTTTGCAAAGGGACGGAGGGGTCGTGATTTTTTTGGGTGTGTCGTAATGACATAGAGCTTTCTTTTGCAATTTATTCTTTGGAAAAACAATGATAAATATCAAGAAAGGATTAGATCTCCCTATCAGCGGTAAACCGGAAAATGTGATTAATGCAAGTAACAATGCTGTAAAGCATGTTGCCGTATTAGGCACAGATTTTCCAGGGTTAAAGCCATCCATGCTGGTGGAAGTTGGTGATGTTGTTGATAAAGGTCAGACTCTTTTTACCGATAAGAAGAATCCTGGCGTTTGCTACACCGCTCCTGTTCCGGGCAAGGTGGTTGCAATCAACCGCGGCGAAAAAAGGGCGTTCCAGTCTTTAGTTATCGAAATGGATTCTGCTATTGTTGGTAGCAGAAAGTTTAATGCTTATCCTAACGAGGATCTCAGTACACTGGATCGTGAAAACGTAGCAAAGCAGCTTATTGAATCAGGTGCATGGACAGCGTTCAGAACCCGTCCTTACAGCAAAACTCCTGCTGTTGATGCAATCCCTGAGCACATCTTTGTTACCGCTACAGATACAAACCCTCTGGCAGGCGATCCTAAGGTTGTAATCAGCAGCCATGCTAAGGATTTCTGCGACGGTCTTGACGTTATCAGTACCTTAACCGGCGGTAACGTGTACATTTGTAAGGGCGAAGCATCCCTGCCTACCGAATACAAATCCAATAAGATTCAGGAAAGAATCTTTATCGGTAAGCATCCTGCCGGTCTTGCCGGAACCCACATTCACTTTATTCACAGAGCATCTGAAGAACATGTAATGTGGTCAATAGGTTATCAGGATGTGATTGCCATCGGTCATCTGTTCAGAACCGGTGATATTTACAATGAGAGGGTAATCAGTCTTGCAGGTCCTAACGTAATCAAGCCTAGACTGCTCAGAACCATTCAGGGCGCCTGTGTGTCAGAAATTACCGCAAATGAGCTTTCAGGTTCAAACTACCGTGTGATTTCAGGCTCTGTATTCAATGGAAACACTGCGGTTGATGCCTTTGACTATCTCGGCAGATTCCATCTGCAGATCAGCGTTATTCCTGAAGGCAATAAGCGTGAGTTCTTAGGCTGGGTTATGCCTGGTGCCAAGAAGCATTCCGTAACCAGAACCGTTCTCAGCAGATTTCTCCCTCCAAGAGATTTTGATATCAATACTGCGGTTAACGGCGGTTCCAGAGCCATGGTTCCTATCGAAAGCTATGACAAGGTTATGCCTCTGGACATTATTCCTGCCATGCTTCTGAGAGCAATTGAAATCGGAGATACCGACGCTGCCAAGTTACTTGGTTGTATGGAGCTCGATGAAGAGGATCTGGCCTTATGTACTTATGTATGCCCTGGTAAGACCGAGTACGGCAGACTGCTCAGAAAGTGTTTAACCAAGATTGAGTTAGAGGGGTAACAGATGATTCTTTCAATTATTAACAAGCTTGAACCTCTCTTTGCGAAGGGCGGTAAGTTGGAGAAGTTTTATCCTTTATTTGAAGGTACTTCAACTTTCTTTTATACTCCTGGCGTAGTTACCCACAACACCACTACTCACGTACGTGACTTCATTGATTTCAAGCGTATGATGATTATGGTGTTTTTTGCAGTGTTCCCATGCATGTTCTGGGGATGGTATAACGTTGGTAATCAGACCATTAATGCAATAGCATCAAGTGCTGATTTTATCAGATACACCTCAACATCATTCAGCCTTTTCAGTGCCGACTGGCATTATGCGCTGGTGCAGCTGCTTGGCGGTTCTCTGGAACAGGATGCGGGAATTTACAGTAAGATGCTCATCGGAGCAATTTTCTTCCTGCCTATTTATGCCGTATCATTCGGTGTCGGTGCATTTTGGGAAATTCTGTTCTGTATCGTCCGCAAGCATGAAGTAAATGAAGGTCTTTTTGTTACTTCACTTTTCTTTGCCCTTATTGTTCCTCCTACCATTCCTTTATGGCAGGTGGCTTTAGGTATCACCTTCGGTGTTATCATTGGTAAGGAAGTGTTTGGCGGTACCGGCCGTAACTTCATGAATCCGGCACTTGTTGGCCGTGCGTTCCTGTTCTTTGCTTATCCTGCACAGATTTCAGGTGATGCCGTATGGGTTCCTGTTGACGGTTATACCGGTGCTACAGCCCTCAGCTACTTCTCAAAGAACGGTAATCTGCCTGTGTCCCACCTTGATGCGTTCCTCGGAAATCTTCCTGGATGTATCGGTGAAGGTTCAACCTTAGGCATTCTTATCGGCGGCATTATTCTTCTTTGGATGGGTGTTGCTTCATGGCGCATTGTTGTCGGAGGTTTTATCGGTCTTGTTGCAATGACTGTTATCTGCAATACTTTCGTATCTCCTGAGACAACCAATCTCATGCTGAAGATGAACTTCTACGAACACATTATCATTGGCGGTTTTGCTTTCGGTATCTTCTTTATGGCTACCGACCCTGTATCTTCCGCTTTCACATCAAAGGGTAAGTGGATCTACGGTATCCTTATCGGTGCAATGGTTGTAACGATTCGTGTACTGAATCCTGCATACCCTGAAGGCGTGATGCTGGCAATTCTCTTTGCCAACTGCTGGGCTCCGTTATTTGACTACTGTGTATCACAGTTCAATATTAACCGTCGTAAGCGCATTGCGGCTAAACCTAAGTTCGTACAGGGAGTGTAAAAAGAAATGGCTAACAAAGATAGTACATTGAGAACATTCACTGTAATTGGTTTATTGTGCTTCGTATGTTCCGTTCTTGTGTGTCTTGCCGTTGTTATCCTTAAGCCTTTACAGGAAAAGGAAATCAATGTTGACCGCATGAAGAGCGTACTTGAGGCTGCAGGTATTGATTACAGTGGTAGGGACATTACCGAATTATTTAATTCCAAGATTGAAGCCAGACTTCTTGACCTTGAATCCAACAGATTCTTAAATGCTGAAGAAGTTAAAAAGGCTGTAGGTTGCGATGACAATAAGTCCGTGTCAGACTGTGCCGGTTCTTATAATTTCGTATCCGAAGCCAAGCTTCCTGGTCATAACGCTGACATCGACTCTGCCAAGGATTTTGCAGGCATCAAGACTCATGCCAAGTACATGCCAGTATATCTTGTAAAGGCTGAAGACAAATCAGTTACCCAGATTGTGCTTCCGTTCTATGGTCAGGGCTTATGGTCTACCATGTACGGTTATCTTGCCGTAGGTGCCGATGGTTCAACCATTCAGGGCCTTAAGTATTACAATCAGGGTGAAACTGCAGGTCTCGGTGCGGAAGTTACCAATCCTAACTACACCGCAAAGTGGATTTCCAAGAAGCTTTACGATGAGAACAGCAGCTATCAGTTTGCAGTTAAGAAAAATGCTGACGGTAACAGTCAGTACCAGGTTGATGCCATTTCCGGCGCCACCCTTACCAGCGACGGTGTTAATAACTCCGTTAAGTACTGGTTTGAAGAGGTATATGCACCGTTATTAAAGCAGTTCAAGAATAAAGAGGTGAAATAATGAGTGATTTACCTTCTGCAAAAGAGGTTTTTACAAGACCTTTGATTAAGGATAATCCGGTAATGATTCAGGTACTCGGTATCTGTTCATCTCTGGCAGTATCCTCAAACATGAAGACTGCTCTCGTTATGAGTCTTGCATTAACTTTCGTAACTGCATTCTCTAACTTGATTATTTCTTCAATCCGCAAGTATATCCCTAACAGTGTGAGAATCATCGCCCAGATGACCGTTATCGCTTCACTGGTTATCATTGTTGACCAGTTACTGAAAGCATTCAGCTATGATCTTTCAAAGCAGCTGTCAGTGTTCGTGGGTCTGATTATTACCAACTGTATAGTTATGGGACGTGCTGAGGCATTCGCCATGAAGTATCCGCCTGTATTGTCTTTCCTCGACGGTCTCGGTAACGGTATCGGATATGGTATTATTCTCTGCTTCCTCGGTACTGTTCGCGAACTGTTCGGTTCAGGTAAGTGGTTCGACATCACTCTGTTAAAGACCGTAAATGACGGCGGCTGGTATGTACCTAACGGTTTCATGCTCATGCCTCCTTGCGCATTCTTCTTAATCGGCCTGTTAATCTGGTTAACCAATCAGGTTTACAAGATTAATACCAAGCCTGAGTACGACACATCACGTAAGGATGCTTCATAATGGATTTACTTAATTTATTTATAAAGTCTGTCTTTATAGAAAACCTTGCTCTCAGTTTCTTTCTGGGCATGTGTACCTTCCTGGCTGTGTCCAAGAAGGTTAAGACAGCCATCGGCTTGGGTATTGCGGTAATTGTCGTTCAGACCATTGCCGTTCCGGTTAACAATCTCGTATACACATACGTATTGAAGCCTAATGCCATTCAGCCTGGTATTGATTTATCATTCTTAGGTTTTATTACCTATATCGGTGTAATTGCCGCACTGGTTCAGATTCTGGAAATGTTTCTGGATAAGTACGTGCCAAGCCTTTATTCCGCTTTGGGTATTTTCCTTCCTCTGATTACCGTAAACTGTGCTATTTTCGGTGGTGTATCATTCATGGTACAGCGTGAGTACAACTTTACGGAATCCGTGGTTTACGGTGTCGGTTCCGGTACTTCATGGGCCATTGCCCTGATTCTGCTGGCTGCAGTCCGTGAAAAACTTAAGTATGCTCATACTCCTAACGGTCTTAACGGTTTAGGTATCGTGTTTATAACTGCGGGACTTATTGCCTTAGGCTTTATGTCTTTCTCTGGTATTAAGCTTTAAGGGGGATAAAGTTAAATGATAACCGTATTATATGGTGTTGGTTTATTTATCCTTATCGTGTTGGGTCTGGTACTGGCTATTCTGGTTGCCAAGCACTTCATGGTAAACAGCGGTGATGTAACCATCGGTATTAATGGCGATCCTGAAAAGGCAATAAAGGTTCCGGCAGGTGACAAGCTGTTAACGGCTCTTGCCAGTCAGGGAATTTTCGTGCCATCAGCATGTGGCGGTGGCGGTGCCTGCGGTCAGTGCCGTTGTAAGGTTACCAAGGGCGGTGGTGATGTTCTTCCTACCGAACTCGGTCATCTGACCAAGCGTGAGGTTCGCGAAGGCTGGAGACTTGCGTGTCAGGTCGGTGTTCGTCAGGATATGGAAATTGAACTTCCTGCTTCAGTTTTCGGTGTTAAGAAGTGGACCTGTACCGTTATCTCCAATAACAATGTGGCCACCTTCATTAAGGAACTCCGTCTTCAGATTCCTGAAGGTGAAGAAGTTCCTTTCAGAGCTGGCGGTTACATTCAGATTGAAGCTGAGCCTCATACCGTAAACTACCGTGATTTTGATATTCCTGAAAAGTATCTTAATGACTGGGATAAGTTTAAGCTTCGTGATCTGGTTTCCAAGGTTGATACCCACATTCTGCGTGCATACTCCATGGCTTCATATCCTGAAGAAAAGGGTCTTATCATGCTGAACGTGAGAATTGCAACTCCGCCTCTTCGTGATCTTACCCTTCCTCCTGGACAGATGTCTTCATACATCTGGTCTTTAAAGCCAGGTGACAAGGTAACCATTTCCGGTCCGTTCGGTGAATTCTTCGCCAAGGAAACTGATGCTGAAATGGTATTCGTCGGCGGTGGTGCAGGTATGGCTCCAATGCGTTCACATATCTTTGACCAGCTCAAGAGAATCAAGACAAACCGTAAGATCAGCTTCTGGTATGGTGCACGTTCACTCAAGGAAGTATTCTATCAGGAAGAATTTGATCAGCTGGCAAAGGAACATCCTAACTTCACCTGGCATATTGCCTTAAGTGATGCACAGCCTGAGGATAACTGGACAGGTTACACCGGATTTATCCACAATGTTCTTTATGAAAACTATCTTAAGAATCATAAGGCTCCTGAAGACTGTGAATTCTATATGTGCGGTCCTCCAATGATGACCAAGTCAACCATTGACATGCTCCACAGCCTCGGTGTTGAAGACGAAAACATCCTTCTGGATAACTTCGGCGGTTAATTCCGACAGCTGACATGTTAAGCATGTAACTGAAAAGCCTTCGCTTCCAATAGGAGCGGAGGCTTTTTGTTAGGTTTTCATTAAATTGCCGTTAGCCCCGGAGAAGTCAGCTATCGTTACTGTGTGAAGTGGTACTCTTCATTCCGGTATGCAAAAGCAATGCTTTAGTTTTCTTCAATAATATAAATATATTTGCCACTCCGTATTACAGGTACTGAATTGCTGTATGGCGCTAGTCAACAGTCTTTTCTGCGTGTGCTTTAAGCTTGGCGAATTTCTGGAGTTCGGTATTAAGCCCGTTTTTATGCGCTAGATTAATTTCTTGCGGAGTTTTGTGCCGTGTACGTGAGTAATATTTAAAATTTGGTATACAATTTTCTTATTCAATGTTCTGCCGTCTGCGGATGTTGGATGCCGATCCAAGTACGTTACAGTCTATGAACAGGCATGAATTTTGTAGAGATAACAATAAGTAATGTAACTTGGATGAATATGAGCGCATGTTCGCTTAAGAAATGAAAACAATAATCAGTGGTGAACAGGATTTAAATTATGAATGACGGGAATACCGGTTTTTGGCCGGAAACTGAAATTAACATGCAGAACGGGCGTGAAGCCATTGCCCGTCAGTTTGATGACATGAAGGAAGCCTTCTTTGCCGGTGTTACCGTTAATGAGCTGGTTCTTAACAGATCCTCCTTTATTGACGAACTTATGCGCAGGCTTTTCCGTCAGTTCGGTTTCGAGGGATTCAGCAGTCTCTGTCTGGTTGCGGTCGGAGGGTACGGACGAGCCGATTTACAGCCTCATTCCGATATAGATATCCTTCTTATCAGCAGATTTCCCATAACTGCTGAACTTAATGAAAGAATTTCCGAGTTTACCAGCCTTCTCTGGGACTTGCGGCTTGACATCGGACAGTCCGTCCGCACTCTTGAGGAGTGCTTTGAGGAAGGTGCAAAGGATGTAACAATTGCCACCAATTATCTGGAATCACGTTTTCTTGCCGGATCCGAGGAAACCTACGGACTGTTTAAGGAACGGGTTGAGTCTGACGTGTTCTGGCCTATACGTGAATTCTACAGGACAAAAATGGCTGAGCAGAATGCCAGACATTCTTCTCACAACGACACAATCTATAAACTGGAGCCAGATCTGAAGAATAATCCCGGGGGCCTTAGGGATATTCAGAATATTCTTTGGATAGCTCACAAAGGGTTCGGCATTACCGGGCTTAGGGAACTGTATACGAACGGTGTCCTGACCCGTATGGAATATCTTGAATTAAAGGAATGTCAGGATTTTCTGTGGAGAATAAGATTTGCCCTTCACCTGTCAATCAGTAAGCCGGATAACAGACTTACCTTTGACAGACAGCAGAAGGTGGCAACCTACCTCGGCTATACCGGGGATGGAAATACGCCGGTTGAAACTCTCATGAAAAGATTCTACCAGACCCTTCACAGAGTTGTTGAGCTTAATGAAATTGCCATGCAGCTTATGTATGAGAAGATCTTTCCTGAAAAAGTGATTGAGGGGAAAATCTTTAACCAGTATTTTCTTTTTCGCGATAACCTTATCGATGTAATAGATCCAAAGATATTTGTAACCCGTCCTCAGATTATTCTCGAGCTTTTTCTTATTCTGACGGAAAGGGAGGAGCTGACGGGGATTCACGTAAACTGCATAAGATACCTAAGGAATGCCAGACGAAGCATAAACTATTACCTGTATGAAAGACTGGAGTGCCGTGAAACCTTCAAAAAAATAATCAGACAGCCGAGGGCTCTTGTAGTGGCACTGCCGATAATGCATAAGCATCATATTCTGTCCCTATACATGCCTCATTGGGAAAAGATAGTGGGGCTCATGCAGTTTGACATGTTCCATGCCTACACCGTGGATGAGCATACCATGAGGGTACTGAGGAATATTTACAGATTTACCCATGAGAGAAATTCCGAATTCAGTCTTTTCCGTCAGATATACAGCCATCTGTCCATGCCTGAACTTCTGTTTATAGCGGCTCTGTTCCATGACATCGCCAAGGGGCAGGGGGGACACCACGCTGAACTCGGGGCTCCTGAGGCTCTTTATTTCTGTCAGCTTCACGGATATAACCGCTATGAAAGTAAGCTGGTTGCCTGGGTTGTGCGCAATCATCTGTACATGTCAATTGTGGCGCAGAGAAGAGATATTTCATCACCGGAAGTGGTTGCTGAGTTTGCAAGACGCGTAGGTGATGAGAATCTTCTTAACTATCTCTACTGTCTTACCGTGGCCGATATATGCGGAACGAATGATACGGAATGGAACAGCTACAAAGACACGCTGTTGAGAACCCTGTATTTTGCTACAAGGGATGCTCTCCGCAAGGGGCTGGAGAATCCGCCTGATTTGAATCTTCATGTGAGGGAGAATCAGAAAAGAGCAATGGAAGTTCTCACGGCAATGGGTAACAATCCTCTGGAGATATTCAAAATATGGACTAATCTCGGAGCTGAGTACTTTATAAGATATCAGCCGGAGCAGATAGCCTGGCATACGCAGAATATCATTAACCATTCCGGTGACGACAGTCCTCTGATTCTGTTCGGACAGAATAAGTCTACAAACGGTACAGAGCTTTTTGTGTACGCCAAAAACAGTAATGGTCTGTTTGCCAGGGTAACCGGTGTGCTGGCGGAAAAAAATCTTAACGTGCTGGCTTCCATTATTTCAAATACCGGCAATAATTATGCCCTGGATACCTTCACATTTGTGGACAACAATGACAGTCAGATTGATTTTGACAGAATTCCCGCCATCAGAAAGGCTCTGTCCACGGCCCTTGCCGCAGAGGAATTTATTCCTTCCAGGATTAAACCGATGCCGCAGCGTCTGAAACAGTTCAGGCATCCGACGACGATAACCTTTCTTGATGACGGTAACGCTGCCGTGACTTCATTTGAGATCACCACACTGGATATTCCCGGACTTCTGGCGAAAATTGCCCAGGTTTTCAGCGAGAATGAGCTGATAATTCATGCTGCCAAAATTACTACAACAGGTGAGAGGGCTGATGACTTCTTTTCCGTGACCGATAAGAACGGAATGGCCATATCTGCCGAATGCCGAGAATCACTGCGGGAACAGCTGGTATCACGTCTTGATTCACAGAGCGGTGAACTGTAGAGCGTAACGATAAAAGAAGCCGTAAAACACTTTGGTTGGGTGTTTTACGGCTCTGTAGCTTCTTTGAAATTTACTGAACGGTTATTTTGCCGTTATGTAGCGTCCCAGTGTTTCTTCCTCTTCCTGTCGTAATGTCAGGACTTCGCACCCGGTTTCAGTTATCACTATGGTGTGCTCGAATTGGGCTGACGGCTGTTTGTCGGCAGTTGTTACAGTCCATCCGTCCTTGCGGTTAACCTTAACTCTCCATGTTCCGGCATTCAGCATCGGTTCAATGGTAAACACCATTCCCGGCTTGAGAATCAGGCTGTACGGATTCGGATAGTAATGAACGACCTGCGGTTCTTCATGGAACCCTTCGCCGATGCCGTGACCGCAGTAGTCTCGGACGATAGAAAATCCTTCTTTTTTGGCAATGCCCTCTATAACCCTGCCTACTTCAGTCAGATTCTTGCCTGGTCCCATGGCTCGGATGGCTTCATAGAGGCAGTTCTGGGTAACTTTTACCAACTGATGATTTCTTGGAGATGTCTGGCCTACTATAAACATTTTGCTGGTATCTCCATGAAAGCCGTCCTTGATTACGGTTACGTCAATGTTTACGATGTCGCCGTTGTGAAGCTTGTGTTTTCCCGGAATACCGTGGCACACAACTTCATTAACTGAGATGCAGGTGCACTTTGGATAACCGTGGTATCCCAGACATGCCGAAATCGACTGTTTGTCGTCTTCTATGAATCTGAGCATTATGTCATCCAGTTCCTCGGTGGTGATTCCGGCCTGAACATGAGGCTCAATCATTTCCAAAACTTCGGCTGCGATCTTTCCTGCAACCCTGAGTTTTTCAATCTGCTCAGGGGTTTTTATGATAATGTTACTGGCCATAATTTCATCTTAACTGATAAATACCTGATAAAAACTTTCAGCCTTCTGACATGTCTTGCGGGGACACTTTTCTTCCGGGCTGTTAATAAAATCCACGGCCGTATTATACCATTGGAGTGACGGATTGTTTTTCTTATTTGGAATAATGAAAATTATTATCTTTAAATACACGCATCAATGATTGTCATTGAACAGCGAAAAAGCAGAAGAACGGAAATTTTTCGTGGGCTTTTGGAATAGATGCCTGCAGGCTTTTGGGAAGGTTTGTACATCACTGTGTCATATAATAAAAAATATTGAAATACATGAACGTAATAATGTATAATCTGCACGCTTTTTATTCAAATTGTATAAAAAGCCCGGCAGGTGCCGGAGGTTTTTTTGTCTAATACACACACCGGATATAAAAAAGGTAAATGTGGGGGTGCTGTTATCAGTTCACATTCCCGTTCGGTGGAGGAATAACCCCATAAGGAAATTAATAAAATGGCTAAAGTTTCAATTAACGAAATGTTCGAAGCTGGTGTACATTTCGGTCACCAGACCCGCTACTGGAATCCTAAGATGAAGCAGTACATTTACGGTTCACGTAATGGTGTACATATCATCAACCTCGACAAGACCGAAGCTCTCTTCAACGATGCTTTAAACTTCATCAGCAAGAAGGCTGCAGATAAGGGTAAGGTATTATTCGTCGGTACCAAGCGCGCTGCTTCTGAACAGGTTAAGGAATTTGCTTCTCAGTGCGGTCAGTTCTACGTTAACCATCGTTGGTTAGGCGGTATGCTTACCAACTGGAAGACCGTAAGACAGTCAATTAAGCGTCTTAAGGAACTCGAAACTCAGGCTACCGACGGTACTTTTGACAAGCTTACCAAGAAGGAAGCTCTTGAACGTACCCGTGATATGGCTAAGCTTGAAAAGAGCCTTGGCGGTATCAAGGATATGGGCGGTTTACCTGATGTTCTGTTTGTAATCGACGCTGAAGTTGAACACATTGCAATCAAGGAAGCTAACAAGCTCGGTATTCCTGTAGTTGCAGTTGTTGATACCAATTCAAACCCAGATCAGGTTAACTATGTAGTTCCTGGTAATGATGATGCCATTCGTGCCATCAACCTTTACCTCAGTGCCGTAGCTGCAACCGTTAACGAAGCTCGTGAAGCTGCTGCTACCGCAAGTGCCAAGGAAGAAGCTGCTGAAGCTTAATCTGACACTCAACTCGTAAATTATGAGGAGAGCCGGCTCTCCTCATTTATTCAAGAATTTTAGGGAATATTAAAAAGATGGCTAATATTACTGCTGCTCTCGTAAAGGAACTGCGTGAACGTACCGGCGCAGGCATGATGGATTGTAAGAAGGCTCTGGTTGCTGCTGACGGTGATATCGAAAAGGCAATTGACGACATGCGTAAGAACGGTCAGGCTAAGGCTGCAAAGAAGGCCGGTCGTGTAACCGCTGAAGGCGTTATCGTTTCTGCATCATCAGCTAACGGCGTGTTCATCGCTGAAATCAACTGCGAAACCGACTTCGTTGCTAAGGATGCAAGCTTCAATGAATTCTGTAACAACGTTGTTGCTCTTGCAGCTGAAAACAATGTTACCGATGTTGAAGCAATCAAGGCTTTAACCTACGCAAACGGTGAAACCGTTGAAGTTTTCTTAAACAATCTTATTGCCAAGATTGGTGAAAACATGTCAATCCGTCGTGTATCCGCAATTAAGGGTAGTAACGTTGGTTTATACATTCACGGCAACAAGCGTATCGGCGTTTTAGTTGACATGGAAGGTGGTGACAGTGCTCTTGCTAACGATGTTGCAATGCACGTTTGCGGTCTTGCTCCACAGTATGTAAATCCTTCTGATGTTCCTGCTGAACAGGTTGAACATGAACGTCAGGTTCAGCTTGAAATCGCTATGAAAGAAAATGCTGAAGCTGCTAAGCCAAAGCCAGCTGAAATCGTTGAAAAGATTATCAACGGTCGTATGGCTAAGTACACCGGCGAAGTATCTCTTACCACTCAGAACTTCGTTAAGGATGACAGCATCACCGTTGGTGATCTTCTTAAGAAGAACAACGCTGTTGTTAAGTCATTCGTTCGCATGGTTGTTGGCGAAGGTATCGAAAAGCAGGTTGTTGACTTTGCTACTGAAGTTGCTCAGCAGGTTGCTGCCGCTCAGAAGTAATTTTAACTTTTGATTAAACGTCATAAAAAAGGCTGTCCTTGGACAGCCTTTTTTAATTTCCATGAATGCTGTTTTCCATCTTTTTCTTCAGTCGTGAAGCTGAGACATGGCAGTGATTGTAGAAAAGATGTCATGCGTACTCTATGGACTAAAAAGACAAATATAGATTATAATTACTTGATTTTTTGTTGGCTGAAAATCCGGAACGTTTTTTCGGGAATTGAGATAAGACCGATCCTGCTGAGTATTCCGGAATAATTGTTATGAAATAATCAATGTTGCAAGAATGACAGCCGGGATCCCGAAAAGTGAAAACGGGAACCGTTGCGGTGTCGGTTGCATAATCAAAAGATTTAAATTGACGGTAGTTAAAAATGAGTGCAGACGTAGCATATAAAAGAATTTTGTTAAAGCTTAGCGGCGAAGCTCTTGAAGGTAAAGAGGCTTTTGGTATTGATCCTGATGTTTTACAGAGAATGTCCGAGGAGATCGGCGAACTCGTAAAGGCCGGTGTCCAGGTTGGCCTGGTAATCGGTGGCGGTAACATATTCAGAGGTGCCAAGCTTGCTGAATCAGGCATGAACCGTGTTGTCGGTGATCACATGGGAATGCTTGCTACCGTTATGAACGGTCTTGCCATGAGGGATGCACTTGAAAGAAACAACATTAAGACTACCTTAATGTCAGCAATGCCAATTCAGGGAATTACCACTCCTTATTCATGGATGGATGCCATTTCCAGACTTGAGAAGGGAGAGGTAGTAATTCTTTCCGCCGGTACCGGAAATCCGTTTTTTACAACGGACAGTGCGGCATGTCTGCGCGGTATTGAAATTCAGGCTGACACCGTAATTAAGGGAACCAAGGTTGACGGCGTATACAGTGCCGACCCGATGAAGGATCCGAATGCAGAACTTTATCACGAACTTTCATACAGGGAAGTTGTCGAAAAAGAACTGAAGGTAATGGATTTGAGTGCCTTTATTCTTGCAAGGGATCATAAGATGCCTATCATGGTGTTCAATATGAATAAGCAGGGAGCCCTCATGAGAGTCATCAGGGGCGAGCAGGAAGGCACAGTAATTAAATAACAAAGGATTTTATCGGTCTCCGACCGTATTTTTTATATCGTTGCACTACAGTGTGCGGAGTAAATATATGATTAAAGAAATTCAGAAAGAAACTAGTGACAAAATGAACAAAGCGGTTGAAGCATTGAAGTCGAATCTTGCTAAGATTCGTACCGGTCGTGCTCAGCCTGCAATTCTTGACTGCGTAATGGTTGACTATTATGGCTCAGCCACCCCGTTACGTCAGGTTGCTCAGGTTAACGTTGAAGATGCGCGTACACTGGTTGTTAATGTTTTTGATAAAGGCTCAATCTCAGCTGTTGAAAAGGGAATCATGAACAGCGGTCTCGGTCTTAATCCTGTAACTGCCGGTACCAGCATCCGTGTTCCTCTTCCTCCGTTAACCGAAGAACGCCGTAAGGATCTCATCAAGGTTGTTCGCGGTGACGTTGAACAGAGTAAGGTTCAGATCCGTAATCTCCGCCGTGACGCAAACAATGACGTTAAGGCTCTGCTTAAGGACAAGGAAATTTCTGAAGATGATGAACGTAAGTCTCAGGATGAAATCCAGAAACTTACCGATTCCTTCATCAAGAAGGCTGATGCTCTCCTTGCCGAAAAGGAAAAGGAGCTCATGGAAATTTAATTTCCGTTTATCATATGAGTGAAATAGCAGAGTTCCAGCAACTAAACAGGCAGACGGTTCCCAATCACGTTGCCATCATTATGGATGGCAACGGCAGGTGGGCCAACCTCCGGGGAAAGCCTAGAATATTCGGTCACAGGGCGGGTGTTGAATCTGTCAGAAGGGCCGTTTCCTTTGCCTGTGAGAAGGGTATCAGGGTTCTTACCCTGTTCGCCTTTTCATCTGAAAACTGGCGCAGACCGAAGGATGAGGTATCTGGTCTGATGGATTTGTTCTCCTGGGCTCTCACCAGTGAGGTTAAAAAACTGCACCGTAATCAGGTAAAACTGAAGGTTATAGGTGACAGATCCGTATTTTCGGAAAGCTTTGTTAAAAGAATATCCGATGCGGAAAAGCTTACTGAGAACAATGACGGTCTGCTGTTGAACGTGGCTGTTAATTACGGCGGAAGATGGGATATCATTAACGCCGTAAAAAGAATATGCGCAGAAATGTCTGACAAGGGTGAGTCATTTGATGCGGATGTTTTAAACGAACAGCTGGTTTCAGAACATCTTGAGGCCCCTCAGGATGTTGATCTTCTGATACGAACCGGCGGGGAAAAGCGTATCAGTAATTTCCTCCTTTGGCAGCTTGCCTACAGCGAAATGTATGTGTCTGACGTGCTGTGGCCGGATTTCAATGAAGAAGTCTTCCAGAATGCTGTTGAATATTTTGCATCCCGGGAAAGACGGTTTGGCTGTACGGGGGAGCAGATAAGGGGTGGAAAACGGTAAGCGGTGGCCGCTCCGGATATAATGCCGTGCATGCAGGGATTTGAATAAAGATGTTAAAAATATCAGTTCCGTTACGGCAGACATAAAAGCAAAAATCTATACAGTACCTGACTTGTTCCCGGTCCCTGTATGAATGTGCAGGATAAAACGGATTTTATGAACCGGGTATTTTGCTTTTGGATTTAAAGTTGATTTTCAGGTTTATATAATGAAACAGAGAATAGTAACAGGATTAATTTTGATCGTACTGGCCACTTTGTGGCTGATGTCTTCTCCGGTGGGACTGTTCCTGCTCGGTCTGGTTTTTATTATTTTTGTCGGCGCTTTTGAGTATTCTCAGTTTTTCATAAAAAACAGGGTAAATGACGAGAGCTTTCTGTCTTCTCCGAAAGAGTACATGGAGTCAAACAGTACTGGGGATCTTCTGAAGAGACTTGCTTACGCTCTTTTTGTTGTTCTTGCGTGTCTGCTTTCACATTCTCTGATAAATGATTTCAGCGGACTTGATTCTGTTTTTCTTGAAGATCGCAACATTCATCTTCTTTTCGGCAAGAACGGCTATACCGTGCTACAGCTGATTTTTGTCTGCAGTGCCCTGTGGTGGCTTTTGGCGGCGTTTCTTGTGTTTACATATCCGCGCAGTTCTGCGCTTACCGGCTCAGCAGTTTTTAAATCAGCGGGCGGTTTTTTCTACTTCGTGCCGTTTTTCCTGGCTACGTATATTCTTCGTTGCCAGAGTTTTAGTACAGATCCTAATATCGGTACCATCTCCATTCTGTCAGTAATGGTTCTGGTATGGGCTGCCGATTCCGGTGCTTATTTTGTGGGGAAGGCCTGCGGTAAGCATAAGATGAGTCCTCACGTAAGTCCTAACAAAACCTTTGAGGGACTGGCAGGTGGCGTTGTTCTTTCTCTTGTTATTTTTGCCGTTCTGGCATGTTTAGGATGCTACGGAAACGCATTTCAGGTCTGCTGGCCGGCTCTCGCCGTTGCTGCAGTTGTTACCGTCATATTTTCAGTTATCGGTGATTTGTGGGAAAGTCTGTTAAAGAGAGACAGTGGAATAAAGGATTCCGGTTTTATTTTCCCGGGGCACGGCGGCATGCTTGATCGCATAGATTCCCTAATGGCTGCTTTGCCTGTATTCTTAATTACCTTTGCCGTGATGTTTAAAATTTTAGGATGATTATTATGAAGAAGATTACTATTTTGGGAGCAACCGGCTCCATTGGCAGGAGTACAATTGACGTAATCAGAAGAAATCCTGATTTATATAGCCTGTATGCAGCCACCGGCAACAAAAACTATTCGGTAATGGCGTCAATTATCAGAGAATTTTCACCAAGTGTGGTTGTCATGACCGATAAAACGGCATGTGACAGACTGAAGGAGATGGTACAGGCTGAGCATCGTGATACCGAGGTCCTTTTCGGGGCGGAAAATCTTAATGCCGTGGCTGCAAGTGAGGAATATGACGGCCTGATGTCGGCAATTGTCGGAGCAGCTGGATTAAGACCTACTCTTGCTGCCATTACGCAGGGCAAGACCGTATATCTTGCCAACAAGGAATCGTTGGTAATGAGTGGTCACATCTTCATTGATGCTGCCAGACGCTTTAAGTCGGCGATAATTCCCGTTGACAGTGAACACAATGCAATTTTTCAGTGCCTGCCCGAAAAGGAACAGCAGCGTATCGGCAGATGCGAGCTTAAGGAGGCAGGTATCCAGAATATCATTCTGACCGGTTCAGGCGGACCTTTCAGGGATCGCGACTCATCAACCCTGGACACCGTTACTCCTGCGGAAGCAGTAAGCCATCCTAATTGGAGCATGGGAAAGAAGATAAGCGTGGACAGTGCAACGATGATGAATAAGGGGCTGGAATTCATCGAAGCAAAGTGGCTTTTTAATGCCGCTCCTGAAGACATAAAGGTTGTTGTTCATCCTGAATCCGTTATCCATTCCATGGTTCAGTATACTGATGGTTCTGTTCTGGCACAGCTTGGCAGACCTGACATGCGCACACCGATTGCGCGAGCACTTGCCTATCCTCATCGTATAAACAGCGGTGTCGGGGCTCTTGATTTCTTCAGCCTGGGATCGCTCACCTTTAGGGAACCTGATTTTGTGAAGTATCCGTGTTTGAAGCTTGCAATTGATGCATGTGCGACATCACAGGCAATGACCACAGCCGTGAACGCTGCGAATGAAGTGGCCGTGAATGCGTTTTTAGACGGAAAGATTAAATTTACAGACATTTACAGGGTATGTGCCAAGGTGGCGTCTCAGTTTGCCTGTGTTAATGCTCCTGATCTTGAGTCAATTCTTGAGGTTGATACTCAGGCAAGAGCACGTGCTTACAGTGAACTTGCTGTTCTCTAGGAGTTAACGTGACCGTCATTACCAGCATTTTTTACTTTGTCATAGCCATAGGCATACTTATAGCAATACATGAGGCCGGTCATTTTGTGATGGCAAGGCTTTGTGGCGTATATGTTGAGCGTTTTGCGCTGGGGTTCGGACCTCGTCTCTGTTCCTTCAGGGATCGTGTGGGAACAGAATATGCCCTGTGTGCCATTCCTTTGGGCGGTTATGTGAAAATGTACGGTGAGGATTCATCCGATTCCAAAAATGAGAAGATTGAGATTCTCCCGCAGTATAAGAAGCGGGCTTTCTGTGACAAGAAGGTATGGCAGAAATTTCTCATTGTTTTTGCCGGGCCTTTCTGTAATATCGTTCTTGCCTGGTTTCTGTATACCTTTAATTTTATGTATGGTGTTCCAGATTTTAAACCTGCGGTGGATGTTACCGATGATGCCGGTGTTGCGGCTCAGGCTGGATTCAGGAATGAGGATCTCATAGTTTCAGTCGGAGGCGTGGAGGTTGCAGACTGGGAGGAGGCTCTTTACGAGCTTATCAGCCACGTAAAGGAAGATGTGGTCGTTGGAGTTCGTGACAATCTTGGAAAGGGTGAGCTTAGAAACATAACCGTAAATCTTTCTTCATGGAATATCGATCCGCGCTCCACAGATCTGCTTAATCAGATAGGGCTTGACTCACTGAAGTTCAGAACTTCAGGTACGGTTGCAACGGTTGTAGAAGGCTCTGCCGCAGAGAAGGCGGGTCTAATGGCTGATGACAGAATAGTATCCTATAACGGTCAGAGCTATACCGTATGGAGAAAATTTTCCGAAGCAATCCGCGAAAATCCAGGAAAAACTATAGAACTCAATGTTGAGAGAGACGGGCATCTGCTGGAACTGAATCTGATTCCAGATGTCAAATCCGCAGGAGACGAAAGTATAGGTTTTGCCGGAATTGCTCCAAAAACGGAGAATGTTGACGAGGTTTTCTTTGAGAGAAGCTATCCGTTTGGTGAAGCTGTTATAAGAGGTGGGGAAAAGACTTACCGCATGGGAATCGTGACCCTCCAGATTATAAAAAAGTTTATTACAGGCGACATTTCAGTAAAGAATGTTTCCGGGCCTATAGGTATCGCCAAGGGAGCTGGGCTTACTGCAAGTCTTGGACTCGTTTATTATCTGAGCTTTCTGGCTCTCGTGAGTGTTAATCTGGGCGTGCTTAACCTAATGCCGATACCTGTTCTGGATGGCGGTCACCTATTTTTCTACGTCATCGAGTTTGTAAGAGGAAAACCGATGAGTCAGGCCGTAATGGGCAAACTTTTGTTCATCGGCATGTTGTTATTATTATCGTTAATGCTGCTGGCCGTGTTTAATGATATTTATTACGGTTTGTAGTTTATAAATAAAAGATTATAAGAAATGTTTAATTCGTTTTTAAAGCGCAGTTTACTGGCAGTATGTATTGCCAATCCGTTTTTTTACTGCAGTTCCGCATTGGCGGAAGCTAAAGCCGAAAGTACCGAACCGGTAATGCAGGTGACGGATATCAAGGTTAAGGGACTGTATCGCGTTACCAAAGGAGCAGTGCTGTTGGCTATGCCGATACAGGTAGGCGACACGGTAACCAAGGATGATATATCCGTATCTCTGAAAAAGATCTATGCCACTCATAATTTTGATGCGGTTGACGCCTATATAAACGAAGACGGAGTACTCACAATTGACGTGAAGGAACGTCCGACCATCGTTAATCTTACTTTTGCCGGCAATGATGCCATTAAGACCGAACAGATCAATGAAATCATTACCTCTCAGGGAGTGAAGGTAGGTGAAACCCTTAACGTCATTAAGCTTAAGGAACTTGAAGCCTCTCTGGAGGACTATTACCACAGCATGGGGCGCTATCAGGCTAAGGTCAATACCATTCTGGTGTATCTGCCGCGTAATCGTGTGGATGTAAAATTCAATTTTGTTGAAGGCGTTAACGCTAAAATTGAACAGATTAACATTGTCGGAAACAGGGTTTTCCCGGAGGAGAAGCTTCTCGGTCAGTTTGAACTGAGGGACAGCGTGCCTTGGTGGAACTTTATCGCCAGCCGAAATTTCTACAGCCAGAGATTTAACGGTGATCTTGAAACTCTGCGTTCATACTACATGAACAGAGGTTACGTGCGTTTTAACGTGGAGTCAACACGTGTGGAAGTTACTCCGGATCGAAAGGGTGTGTACGTGAGCATCGCCGTAAAGGAAGGTGAACAGTACAAACTCAATAATTTCAGGGTCATAGGTGAGACATATGGTCACTCAGAGGAGATGGAAAGAATAATACCTCTGGAGAAGGGGGATATTTATAACGCTGCTCAGGTATCTCACACGGAAGAAATTCTGGCAAATTACATGGGTAAATATGGCTATGCTTATACAAAGGTTCGAGCCATAACCGATGTCGATGATGAAAACCGCATAGTTAATGTTAATTTCCATGTCGAACCCGGCAGACGCATTTATGTTTCCAATGTCAGAATTGTCGGAAACAGTATTACCACTGATGAGGTTATCCGTCGCGAAATCAGACAGATGGACGGTACCTGGCTTTCAAATGAAGCCATTAACGTGTCAAAGAACCGTCTGAATCAGCTGGGATTCTTTGAATCTGTTGAAGTGGAGCCTAAAAAAACAGGAATGGATCCTGACAGTGTCGAGCTCGTTACCACGGTAAAGGAGCGACCTACCGGCTCAATTAAGGCAGGCGTTGGCTTTGGTACGGAAACCGGACTTACCCTGAACGGTGAAATATCTCAGGATAATTTTATGGGGTACGGCGGTAAGGCAACGCTTGCCGTCAATACCAATAAATATGACCGAAAGGTGGAATTGTCATATGATGAACCGTATTTCACCATAGATGGAGTGTCACTCGGAGAGAACATTTTCTATGAAAAGTTTGAGGCAGGTGATGCAAATCTTGTCGACTACACCAATATTCGCTGGGGTGGCGGTCTGAACATAGGGTATCCGCTCAACGAAAACAATTATATAAGGTATGGTTTAACGTATATCAACAATAAGCTGTCCCAGACCAATTCATTTGTACAGATCCAGAAATTCTGGGATATGTATGCTGATAATTCAACTACAAACCACGTTGTTTTCCAGAATTATGTCGGCAGCATAACCTATGTAAGGAATTACCTCGATCGTGGCGTGTTCCCTACGGATGGTAACAAGCAGTGGACAAATCTGTCAGTTGCCGTTCCGGGATCCGATACCCAGTACTATAAAGCGTCTGCTGATACCACGCATTTCTGGCCAATTGACAGGGAGCATAATTATATAGTTAATTTCAGAGCCATGGCCGGTTATGGTAACGGATACGGCAGAAAGCACGGCTATGAACAGGTCCTTCCATTCTTCGAGAATTTCTATCTCGGTGGTGACGAGTGGCTGCGCGGCTTTAAATATAATTCCGTTGGTCCGAGAGCTCTGTATGATTATACCCTGCTGGGTAATAACGGTGTTGTTGCCACGCGTGACGTGGTTGGTGGTAATGCCGTGGTTGCAGGAAGCCTTCAGCTTGTTGTGCCTACACCTTTTGCTTCGGAAGGCTATGATACCAAGCTTCGAACCACTCTGTTTGTTGATGCCGGTTCGCTGTGGGATACCACTTTTGACAAGGATTACGTGAAGCAGTGTCTGGGTAACTGCGAGTATATGTACGATTTTTCCGATCCTGATAATTTCAGAGCTTCCTATGGTATGAGTCTTGTGTGGATGTCTCCTATGGGGCCTATCGGTTTCACTCTTGCCAATCCGATTAAGAAGAAAAAGGGTGACCGTACGGAATTCTTCAGCTTTACTCTTGGCAGAACCTTCTGATAGGAAAAACGGTGTCGGGGCGGATATTTGTCTGTTTTATGCTCATATCGTCCCGTTGCCGGAACAAATTGGGAATTTTTTGGTTTTTCCCGTATCTAACATTTTATGTCTATTTGGGACGGGAACTGCGGCTGTGCGGAAATTAGCCGTCTGTAAAGAAATATCTCAATTTTTAAAGGTTTATCTTTTATAATTTGTATTTTTGGAATATCTTAATAAGTTATTTTTTTGTTAGGATTTCATGTAGGAGTGATTATGTTAAAGTCATTATCTTCTTTAGCTATTGGTGTATCTCTTGTTCTTGGTACTGCGGCTTTTACCGAAGCGTACGCTGACAGTAAGGTTGCAACCGTTAGTGTTCCTTATGTTTACAGCAAAATTCCTCAGTCAAAGGCTGCCGAGGATAAGGTAAACAAGGCTACTGCGTCAAAGGCCAAGGCTCTCGATAAGCTTCAGAGTGAAGGCGCCGCCTTACAGAAGGCTCTCGGTGATTCAAAGCTTTCAGCCGATGAAAGAGCAAAGAAGCAGCGTGAGCTTCAGCTTATTGAAACTGAATTACAGGTTAAGTACAGTGAACTTCGCGAAGAGCAGCAGAAGTTAATGTTCAAGGAAAAAACTGAAATCGACAAGAAGATTCAGGCTGCAATTGACTCAGTTGCAAAGCAGAATAACGTTGATGTAGTCATTCGTGCTGAAAGTCTGCTTTACATTTCTAACGATTCAATTGATCTTTCAGAAAAGGTGATTGAAAACGTAAGCAGAGCCAAGTAATAACCTGCAAATGATGTCTGTTTGAGCCGTATATTGATTTTGAGGTATTTATTCATATGAAAATTTCTGAAATGGCAGAGGCCCTGGGCGGCAGAATAATTGGTGATGGAAATCATGAAGTTTATAAGATAGCCAATCTGGCTACCGCACAGAGCAATGAGGTCAGCTTCCTGTCTGATGAAAAAATGCGTAAATATCTGGCTCAGACAAAGGCCGGTGCCGTTATCGTAAGGGAAAGCATGGTGGATGCCAACTCTTCACTGAACTATATTGTTGTGGCAGATCCTTACGTTGCTTTCGCAAAGATTGCTCAGATTTTTGATACTACCCCCAGAAGCGCCACCGGCATTCATCCAAGCGCAGTAATAGATCCTACTGCCGTGATAGAAGAGAACGTGTCAGTAGGAGCCAATGCGGTGATTGAGGCTGATGCCCGTATATGTGAAGGTGCCCAGATTGGTCCTAACTGTTTTGTAGGGAAGGGAACCGTTATCGGTAAAAACACCAAGTTATGGGCAAACGTAAGCATTTATCATAACTGTGTTATCGGTGAACGATGCCTGTTCCAGTCCGGAGCCGTTATCGGTTCTGACGGCTTTGGTTATGCTAATGAACGCGGCCGCTGGATTAAAATTCCTCAGGTCGGAAGAGTCGTTATCGGCAACGATGTTGAAATCGGGGCATCCACTACAATTGATCGCGGTGCGATAGATGACACAGTGATAGAAGATAATGTTATAATAGACAATCAGGTGCAGGTAGCACATAATGATAAGATTGGCTACGGAACTGCAATAGCTGGGGCTACCGTTATTGCAGGAAGCGTAAATATCGGCAGGTACTGTATTATCGGCGGTACTTCAGTGTTTAACGGCCATATTTCTGTTTGCGACGGCGCACATATTCTGGGACAGGTCGGCTCCAACATTAAGAAACCTGGTAAGTATGAATCATATTTACCTGTTACGGACGCTGCAACATGGGCAAGAACACAGGTTCGCATGTATCAGATAGAAAAGATATACAAACGTTTGGTAGCGGCTGAAAAGAAGCTTGCAGAGATCTCAGATAACCAAAGTAAGGAATAAACAATTGAGCACTACACAGAAAGAATTAGATATTCAACAGATTTTGAATCTTTTGCCACATCGTTATCCGTTTCTTTTGGTAGACAGAGTTCTGGACTATTGCACTGAAGGTGAACACAAGACCCTTAAGGCTGTCAAGAACGTGTCTTTCAATGAACCGTTTTTCCAGGGACATTTTCCTGGCAAACCTGTTCTTCCTGGAGTATTAATTCTTGAGGCCATGGCTCAGGCAACTGGTATTCTGGCGTTTACCATGGTCGGTAAGCCTGAATCTGATGAACTGTACTATTTTGCATCAATTGACAATGCCCGTTTCAAGAGACCGGTTGTACCTGGTGATCAGCTTATTCTTGAAGTGGAATATCTCAAGGAAAGACGCGGTATTGCCAAATTTACCGGCGTGGCTTCAGTTGACGGTGAAGTCGTATGTTCCGCTGATTTAATGTGTGCAAAGCGTAAGGGCTGATTTTTCTTTTTGAGGACAGGTAGCTATGATTGATAAAAGTGCGGTTATACACTCCACTGCCATTGTCAGTGATGATGCCATTATCGGGCCTGGAGTTACCGTGGGCCCCTGGACCGTTATCGGTTCTGAAGTTGAAATCGGGGAGGGAACATCAATTGCCTCTCACTGCGTAATTAAGGGACCGGTAAAAATCGGTAAGCGCAATAAGATATTTCAGTTTGCTACCATCGGTGAGGACTGTCAGGATAAGAAATACGCCGGCGAAAGGACATTTCTTGAAATCGGTGATGACAATGTCATTAGAGAACACTGTACTTTCCATCGCGGTACCGTACAGGATCAGTGCCTGACTAAGGTCGGCAGCCGAAACCTGTTTATGGTTAATGTCCATGTGGCTCATGACTGTGTTGTGGGTGACGACTGCATTTTTGCCAATAATGCAACTCTGGCAGGTCATGTTCATATCGGAAACTGGGTGATTTTCGGCGGTCTTGCCGCAATTCATCAGTTTGGTCGCGTAGGTGATCACGCATTCATTGCAGGTATGGCCGCTCTGAATCAGGATGTTCCTCCGTTCGTAATGGCGGCAGGTCATTACGCAAAGCCATTTGGCATCAATAAGGAAGGACTGCGTCGCAGAGGATTCAGCAATGAAGCCATTTCCACAATAAGACATGCATACATGATCGTATACAAAGAAAGTAAGACGGTCGATGAGGCAATTGACAAACTTGGACCTTTATGTGAACAGGAACCTTCAGTGCAGCTTCTGGTGGACTTCCTGAAAGAAAGTACCCGCGGTATTTGTCGATAAAATGGAATACAGCTCGTCATTTAACAATGGGCATCTTTATGCCGTTACTGCTTGTGAATCTTCAGGCGACACTTTAGGTGAAGGGCTGATCAGAGCCATCCGCAAATGCGACCCCGAAGCCAGGTTTGTCGGTGTTTTTGGTCCGAAAATGAGAAAGGCGGCAGGAAAACAATCCCTGCAGCTTTTTGACATGGAGGACCTGGCCGTGATGGGGATCGGCGAGGTCTTAAAGTCCCTTCCGAGAATTCTTAAAATAAGACGTGGTCTTATTTCATTTCTGAAAAAAAACAGACCTTTGGTCTACGTCGGGATTGATGCTCCGGATTTTAATCTGCACGTGGAATTAAAGTTAAAGGAAAGCGGGATTCCCACTGTTCATTACGTAAGTCCTTCCATATGGGCATGGCGCCAGAGCCGTATCTATAAGATTAAGGCGGCCACCGACATGGTGCTTTCCATTCTTCCTTTTGAAAAGGAATTTTACGAAAGGTTTGATGCGCCATGTACATATGTAGGGCACAGACTTGCCAGGGAAATTCCGATGAATGTTCCCATGTCAGCGGCAAGACTTGCTCTCAGCTTTTCCGATGAGGCCATGAAGAGCAATCAGATTGTCGGTGTGCTTCCCGGAAGCAGGGTGGCTGAGATAAAATTCCTTACCCCTGAGTTTGCTGAAGCGGCTTATGAACTCCAGAAAAAATATCCCGTGATGAGATTTATAAGTGCTACAACAACGAGAGCAAAGGCTGAACTTCTTTCAAGACTGTGGCAAAAGCACGCTCCTAACATACCGCTGACCATATGGGTCGGAAGATCCAAGGAGGTAATGAGTGCCTCCAATGCACTCATGATTGCTTCGGGAACCGCTACTCTTGAGGCCATGCTGCTGAATAAGAGCATGGTGGTGTGCTATATTGTCAGCAGAATTACGGCAATGATTGGCAAGCACATGCTGAAGGTGAACATGTTTTCCCTCCCTAATCTCCTTAGCGGAAAGAAGATAGTACCTGAACTTATTCAGGACGACTGCACTCCTTCAAACATCAGCATGGAAATAAATAAAATCTTTACCAGTGATAATCGTCATCTGTTCATGGAATTCAATCGTCTTCACAGACTGCTTGATCTTGATTCTGATTCCATTGCTGCAGATGCGGTAATGAAGGTTATAGCCGAAAGAGCCTCCAAAAACTCAGAGCAGAAAAGCACGGTAACTGTTTCTGAAAAACAGCCCGTATCTGAGCGTAAAAGTCAAAAAGCTGATGCTGCGGACAGCAACGAAGGCTGAGCACAATACTGCGGGTATTTTTTGTCGCCGGTAAATGCCAGAAAAGACGCGGATACATCATTTTCGCAACATGATTCTGAAATTGTCTGACCGGCAAAATAAACAAATTATTACTATCAGGTGGAGATTATGTCATCTAAAACGGAATTTGCTCCTTTTGTATATCCGCTTGCCGGGGAAAATGTTATTTATGCCGGTACTGATGAAGCAGGGCGCGGACCATTGGTAGGTAACGTCGTGGCGGCAGCCGTCATTCTTGACCCTGAAAATCACATTGAAGGTCTGGCTGATTCCAAAAAACTGACCGAGAAGAAAAGAGATGCTCTCTACGACGTGATTATGGAGAAGGCTCTTGCAGTCGGTGTGGGAATTGCCACTCCTGCGGAAATTGACGAATACAACATACTCTGGGCATCCATGCTTGCAATGGAGAGAGCAGTTGAATCCCTTAGCGTCGTTCCGGGAATGATTCTTGTTGACGGTAATAAGATTCCCAAGCATCTGATGATGCCTGCGCAGGCCGTTGTCAAAGGGGATGCACGGGTAAAGGAAATAAGTGCCGCCTCAATAATAGCCAAGGTAACAAGAGACAGAGAACTCATTGAACTTGACAGGCTGTATCCCCAGTATGGTTTTGCGTCGCATAAGGGGTATCCTACGGCAGCTCATCTCAGAGCCATAAAGGAATTCGGGCTGATTGACGGTCTTTACAGAAAGTCGTATCGTCCCGTTAAGGAAATACTTGACGCACATAATGGCTGATACCGCTAATTGTTAATGATCCGGGAGCCGGAAATGTCTGACAGCAAATTTGTTCATTTATACGTACATACTGACTATTCCATGTGTGACGGCCTGATGGATGTGGGTAAGGTCGTCAAAAATGCCAAGGCTCTTGGAATGAATGCCGTATCCATAACTGACTTCATGAACCAGTGCAATGCCGTAAAGCTCTATGAGGACGGCATGAAGCAGGGAGTCAAACCGATATTCGGCATTGAACTCAATGTGTATGACGACACCAGAAAGAACGCCACTGAGCGTTTTTTCTTCAGAATAAAGCTGTATGCGGTAAATCTTACCGGATACAGAAACATAGTGGATCTTCAGTCATACGGTTATCAGCAGGGGGCTCTGGATCATGTTTTCAGGGTTAATTTAAGCTGGTTAAAGAATTACAGCGACGGTGTAATCATGCTGAGCGGAGGTCTTAACGGGGATCTCGCAAAATTCCTGTTGTCTGGAAGAGAGGATCTTTTTGAACAGCGTCTGAAGTATTACAGGGAATGCTATCCAAACCGTTTTTATTTTGAAATATCCCGATGCGGTCGTCCTCAGGAAGAGGAATATATTGCCATGGTGATGGATAAGTCCGTAACCGAAAATCTTCCCGTGGTGGCTACCAATCCGGTAATGTTTGCCAAAAAGGAAGATTTTGAGATACATCGTGTCCGTGTGGCTATTCAGGATAAGGTAACCATTCATGATGAGAAATGGGTTCACCCTTATACTGACCAGATGTACATGCGTTCGCAGGAGGAGATGTGCGAGCTCTTTAAGGATATTCCTGAGGCTGTTGAGAACACGCTGCAGATTGCCAGAAGGTGTAACGTTGAACTTTCTCTTGGTACTAACTATCTGCCAAAATTTCCGACAGGTGATTTAACCGATGCCGAATACCTCAGAAAGGAAGCATATGAAGGCCTGGAGGAGCGTCTGGCGGTAATCTTTCCGGATGAGGAGGAGAGAAACAGAAACCGTCCGAGATATCTTGAACGTCTTGAAATAGAACTTGACGTAATCATCACAATGGACTTCCCGGGATACTTCCTCATCGTGATGGACTTTATTCAGTGGTCCAAAAAGAACAATATACCCGTAGGTCCTGGTCGTGGTTCAGGTGCTGGTTCCCTGGTTGCCTATGCCATTAAGATTACGGACTTTGACCCTCTTCCTTACGACCTGCTGTTTGAAAGATTCCTCAATCCTGAGCGTGTATCCATGCCGGACTTCGACGTTGACTTCTGTATGGATAACCGCGGTGAGGTAATCAAATACGTGGCCTCAAAATACGGTCGAAACTCCGTATCTCAGATTATAACTTTCGGAACACTGGCGGCGAAGGCATCCATAAAGAGTGTATGCCGTGTACTCGGTAAAAGCTACAGTTTCGGTGACAACCTGTCAAAACTCATCCTTTCAAAGCCTGACGTGACGCTTAAGGCCACTCTCGGTCTGGATCCTAAGAAAGAGGAATACAGGATTCAGGAATTTGTGGATAAGTATGAAAATGATGAGGAATACCGTTACATCATCGACATAGCCCTGAAGCTCGAGGGGATTACGACATCGCACGGTAAACATGCCGGCGGTGTGGTTATTTCACCTACTGTCATTACCGATTTCGCACCACTCATGTGTGATGAGGAAGGCGGTGATTTTAAAACCCAGTTCGATAAGCATGACGTTGAAGAGGCCGGTCTTGTTAAGTTCGACTTCCTTGGCCTGCGTACTCTGACGGTTATTCACTGGGCCGTGGACATGATAAATGAGCGTCTTGAAAAAGCAAAACAGCCACCGGTGAACATTAACCGTATAGATCTTAAGGATGAATTGTCCTTTGAACTTCTGCGTTCCGCTGAGACAACGGCCGTGTTCCAGCTTGAATCAAACGGTATGCGCGAACTGATAAAGAAAATGCAGCCTGACTGCTTTGAAGACATGATTGCGCTTGTGGCACTGTATCGTCCAGGACCTCTGGGAAGCGGCATGGTGGATAACTTCGTTGACCGTAAGAGAGGTAACGAACCGATAGCCTACCCTCATCCTGATTTTCAGCACGAGGATCTTAAACCTGTGCTTGGACCTACATACGGTATTATCGTGTATCAGGAACAGGTAATGCAGATTGCTCAGGTTCTTGCCGGATATTCTCTTGGCGGAGCGGATATTCTGCGCCGAGCCATGGGTAAGAAGCAGCCGGAAGTTATGGCAAAGCACCGTATTACCTATGCCGATGGTGTTAAGAAAAAAGGCATTATTTCCGTGGACAAGGCGATGAAGATTTTCGATCAGGTGGAAAAATTCGCCATGTACGGTTTTAACAAGTCTCATTCTGCGGCATATGCTCTTGTGACACTGCAGACCCTGTGGCTGAAGGCTCATTACCCAGCCGAATTCATGGCGGCAATGATGACGTCAGAAAAGACCAATGCGGAAAAGATAGAAGTATTCGTGAACGAATGCCGTCGTTTGAAGATCAAGGTTGATCCGCCTGACATAAATGAAGGACAGACTTCATTTATCGTAAATGACGAGGGACATATCGTTTTCAGTCTCAGTGCCGTAAAAGGAGTTGGTGACTATCCTGTTGAGGCAATCATGAAGGAACGAAAGAACGGTCCTTTCGTCAGCCTCTTTGATCTCTGTCGCCGTATTGACAACCGTAACATGTCCAGACGAGTGCTTGAAGCTCTGATTAAGGCCGGAGCACTTGATAAGATAGGACCGAATAAGAGTCCTAAGGATCGCAGCACCATGCTGAGCACGGTTGATTTGGCTCTGAATCTCTGTAATTCTTCATCCAAGGAAAAGCAGGGTGGTTTTATTGACATGTTTGCCGATGTTGCACAGGAATTCAAGGACCCGGATTACCAGTTTACCAAGCCGTTCTCCGACAAGGAACTTCTTCAGGGAGAGGTTGAATATCTGGGGCTTTATCTGACCATAGATCCGCTTTCAAGATATCTTGACGAAATCGACCATCTTCAGGTGAGTAAGATTGCCGCACTGGTTCCTTCATATGGCGGGTATGCATCGGAAAGGCCGACAGGAACAGT